>JAGODE010000003.1 GCA_017998385.1 Chitinophagaceae bacterium
GGCCGGGCCAAAGCGGTAATCCCTTTGCCGATCGAATGAACCAGTTACCAAAATATATCGTATCCGGGAGCCTGCAGCAGGCAGACTGGAACAATAGTCATATACTTCGTGATGTAATTAATGATGCGTCCGCACTTAAGAAAACCGATGGAGGGAATATACTTGTTTATGGCAGCGCCACGCTATGCAAATCGCTGCTTCGGCACGACCTGGCAGATGAGCTGCGGCTGATGCTTTGCCCTGTAATAGTTGGCGGCGGGCTGAAACTTTTTGATGATGATCGTGGATTAAAAAAATTTGACCTGCGGCAGGTGCATAACCTGAATAACGGCGCTATTATCCTGGAATATTTGCCGGTACACGGAGCGTAGTCTCAGGTTTACCAAGACCGTTTGTATAGTTTAGCTACATGCGGGACTTCCCTTTATACACCTCTTCCCTGTACCCAATCCCCCACTTCGCAATTTCATCGATGATCGGTGCAAGCGTACGTCCATGTTCTGTTATCTCATATTCAACCGTCACCGGTTTTGTATCCAATACCCTGCGCGTGACCAGGCGGTTTATTTCCATATCCTGCAACTCCTTCGACAACATTTTGGCCCCGATGCCATCTACCTCGCGCAGCAGGTCCATAAAGCGCAGACTATTGCTTTGCATCAGCGTGCCCAGGATATGAAACTTCCATTTGCCCGACAATATCTCCATCGTATCCCTGATAGCCTGCATCCTTTTCTGACAAACAAGATTGTTGTTAAGTATGGCCTTCTTTTTCATAAACGTATAGCTAAACTGTAAAATTAAGCTTAAAATGACGGGCAGGAAAGCTGGTTTCCTGGAGGAAACTGGTTTCTGAATGGAAAGAGCTGGCTTTTGTAAACCAATTGGAGGCTAGTTTTGTTGTAACAGCGCAATCACTAATCAATCAGCTATGACTTTTCCGGAATACAGCACCCACTTTGAAAACATCTTACATACAGATAGCCCTCAACCTCCCTACGACAACCCGCAATACCTGGAGTATGTAAAACTCAACTGGTCGCGCATGAACCGTTGGTTGAAAACAGGCAAACTGCTCGATGAAATGACCGCCCTCATTCGCCAGATCGATCAGCCACAACACTGGATCGTCATTACCGAACCCTGGTGTGGCGACGCCTCACACAGCATACCTTTTTTTGAAATGATGGCCCGAGAAAATCCACTGATCACGCTCTCTTACGAGTTACGCGACACAGCCCCCTTCCGGATCGAACAGTACCTGACCAATGGCACGCGGTCTATTCCCAAACTCATCATCCGCGATGCACTGGGCAATGACCTGGCCACCTGGGGACCAAGACCCCACGATTGCCAGACCATGTACCTGGCATTGAAAGCAGAAAAAGCTTCTTTTGATATTGTAAAAGTGCAACTGCAAAACTGGTACAACGCCAACAAAGGGGTGGATATTCAAAAAGAACTGATCGGATTGCTTTCACCCGTTATCATTCCGGGTTAACATAATGCCCATATGAAGCAATACAGGTTGCTATTCATTTTTTTCACATGCATTTCCATCAACTATTGCATGGCTCAAACAAAAGATCCTAAACAATCAACTATTATCATGGCTACAAATACAACCAGCAACAATCCGCTTATCTGTGATCCGGTAGAAGGTATCTGCGGCATCGCCGACAGTACAACTGCTGATCGGGTTACTGTACAAAAGACAGAAAAGCCGGTTAAGATCATTTATTTTACAGACCCTATTTGTTCCTCCTGCTGGGGTATAGAACCCCAGTTAAGAAAACTGAAACTGGAATATGGTCAGCTTATCGAGATTGACTACCGCATGGGCGGCTTACTTCCCGACTGGAGTTACAACAGTGGTGGTATCAGCAAACCATCTGATGTGGCACATCACTGGGATGAAGTAAGTGTGTATTACGATATGCCCATTGATGGCGATGTATGGCTCGAAGACCCGCTCCACTCCTCTTATCCTCCTTCTATTGCCTTCAAAGCAGCTCAAATGCAGGATAAGGATAAAGCTGTTTTATTCCTGCGCGAAATGCGGGAAATGCTGTTTCTGCAAAAAAAGAACCTGGCCAAATGGGAATATATGGCAATTGCTGCCGCCGCGGCTGGACTGGATACCACTCAACTGAAAACAGATGTTGAGGGAAAAGGAAAGAACTTATTTGAAGAAGATCTTAAACTGGCAAAAGAATACGGCGTTCGCGGATTCCCGACGATGTTTTTTATCAATGACGCGGGCAACAAAGAAATCGTTTATGGCTCAAAAGCCTATCCCTTTTATGAAACAGCCCTGCTGAAACTCTATCCTCAGGCTGTAAAAGCTGAATATGCCAAAACGCCGGATGCTCTCTTTACCAAATACCCCTCATTAACCGCCAAAGAATTTGCTGAGTTGTCCGGCACACCCCGCTCAGAAAGTGAAAAGATACTTGATGCGCTTGCCGCAGAAGGCAGGCTCGAAAAAATCGTAACAAAAAACGGGGCTATGTGGAAGGTAACGGGTTCAATTTTCTGATTCAGGAAACATAGCAAAATTGAAACTACTCAACGCGAAAATCATTAGGTCTTCCTTTGTGAATCTGGCCCGATCACTGTACGTAGGCCCGCGATGCCTCGCGGGCCTACACTTTATGGATGAGTCAGAAAGATGATATGGCTACTTTAACTCACCTCCTTTTCTTAATCTCATATTTTTCCTGCTAGCCAGAGGCAAAAGGCCGATTAACCGGACGATGCCAGCATTTATCCAGGTGCAATATAAATACAGTGAATTTTCAAGATTTATCCGGATACCAGTGATGCTTTATCTTCCTCATAAACATGAACAAAGCTGACATCCGGCAAGAAATCTCCCCCACTTGCAAATTCGCGGGATTTTTATTTTATTAGAGCTCATTTTAATAAGTACCTGCCTGATTATATGGCAAAACGTCCATCAAACCGATCCGAACCATGAAAAGAAATACACTTACTGCTTTACTCCTGGCCGCCGTTACCTCTACACTGGCCCAACAGACAAGCCAGTTATCGATTGGCGCCGGCCTCAGCCGTTCTTCTTCCGATATAAAAAAAGAAGCTTATGCCGGCAACGGATTCAACCTGCAGGGCGACGTATTCATCCCTTTTGCAAGTAAAAACCGGTTTACGCTTGGGGTAGTCGCCGGGGGCAGTTTCTATACTTCCAAAAGTCTTAGCCCCGATGCAGGCAGTACGCAAGCTGCTTATAAGTTATACAATGGCTCTCTCACGGTTACCAACCAGCAGAAAGGATCTTCCACCAACAATGGTTTTACGGCCTCTGCCGGACTGCAAGCTTCTTTCTCGCTTGGTCAGCTCGCTTTGTCCCCTTCGCTCAGCGGCGGTTATTTTAATCTGCAACAGGACGGCTATTCGCAACAGGCTACAGTAGATGGTAAACCCCTTGCCCTCCGGGAATCAGTTGCAGCAAAGCACTCAGGTTTCCTTGCCATTCCACAGATCCGGATCAGTTATCCGCTCACTGGCCAGTTGGCTGTTTATGCTTCGTCGGCATTGCTGATGGGGCCCAAAATCACTACAGAAGAGCGTCGGCTGGTGCCAGCTGGCGGATTCAATGACCAGCATACCTACGAATCGCAGCAGCTTTCTAGCGGCGCTATGCAGTCTCAAAAAATTGAAACCAGTTATCGGGCATTGAATGTAAATGCCGGTCTTAGCTGGGCGTTGAGTAAAAAGCCCCGTCGCACAACAAAAAAAGAAACCAACCCGGTTTATAGCGCGGGAGGCAATTCAGGGAATAATCCGCTTTATAATGGTATGGCTAAACCCGGTAATCCTATCGGTGGTATTATAGTCAAAGGCGGTAAAAACCCGGGCGGAAATATGCTGGTAGTTTCCAGTAATGAGAATGGTGAATTTGAGTTAAACGGACTGGAAACTGGCGAGTACCAGTTTGTACTCTCTGCACCGGAAGCTTCACAGGGTAAAAGCATCAATGAAAAAGGAGTTAAACGCGTCGACGCATCTGAAATGGCTAAACCGGGAAATCCTATTGGTGGTATCATTGTCAAAGGTGGCAAAAATCCGGGTGGGAGTATGACTAACCTGACCGTTGATAGCAACGGCAACATACGATTTGAAGTGCTGGAAGCCGGCAATTATAAATTCATGGTTGAAACACCGGGTAATACCAACCAGCAGAAAACAAAAAAGAAAACTGTCGAAAAAGCTACGAGTGGTTTGAAAGATACACTGAAGACGAATGTTTGAGGCCTTCGCTTATGTGCAATAGTCAGGATTTGATCTTACAGACAGTGTCAGATAAGCTTAAACTAATCGTACAGTTTTGAACCCTCAATATTTTCCTGGCAATGTCCTCCCACATTGAAAAGAGGACTTGCCAGGAAAATAGTTGACCCGACAGGATCAATCTTTGTCAATCAAGATTACCTGTCAGATCAAATACCGAGCTTTACAGCTTATGTTTCAATCGTGACCAGGGTTCCTTCCCGGCTACTCTCTATTACCAGCTGCCATTTTAACTGTTCAGCCCGGTGCCGGATATTTTTTAAACCATTACCAGCAGATACAACACCTGGATCGAACCCGTCGCCATTATCTTTTATTAAAAGTTTTTTCCTTTTTGCTTTTACGATCAGCACCAGTTCAATCCTGTTGCAGTTAGCATATTTAATAGCGTTATTGATCACTTCTTTAGCAATCAGCAACAGATTCCGCTTCTCCGGTTTTGTAAGCAGGTCTTCGGTGTTGGGTGATTCAAAAGTGCAGCTGAGTTCGATATTTTTTGCCAGGCAAAGGGGGTGAGCAAATTTTTTGATGCGTGCAACCAGATCCTCTACGGTATCTTTTGAATCATCCAGTATCCATATCATATCTCTCAATCCGGCACTCGTTTGTGTTAGCGACTCTTCAATATTTGCCAGATGGCTTTGCGGGTTCTGGTCCTTTTTGGCAAGGTGAGTAAATATTTTAATTGAATTGAGATTGCTGCCGATATCGTCATGAAGGTCGATGGCAATATTTTTACGAATCTGTTCCTGCTTGCGTAATTGGGTAATACGGAACCGGTAAAGAAGGTATATAGCGGCAGCGATCAGTGCCAGTACTGCCAGCTTAAATGCCAGGGTCTGGAACCATTTAGGCAAAAAGATAAGCGTGGTGGTGATAAATTGCTCCGGCCAGCCTTCGGTCCTGTACCGGGCACGTATGTCGATCGTATACTTTCCCGGGGCCAGCCCTATAAATGAAATGGAATTGCGATTGCCCAGATCAATCCACAGCTCATTCAACTCTTTTACCCTGTACTGGTATTCGATTTTACCTGTCTGAAAAAAAACTGGCGCGGAAAAAGTCAGACGGGTTTGGGTGGCGTTGTCCGGAATTTTAAAATATCCGGGGCGAACATTCATAGTATCGATTTTTGACCCATTTGCCAGATCCACTACCAGGTTATCGAAGAAAAGCGGTATAGCTGTTCTTGTTTCGCCGAGTTGTGAAGGGTCGACGACAGACAGCCCCTTGGTACCACCGGCATAGATCCGATTATTAAAAACGGCCCCGGTATTCTCCTCAAAACTATTGTTCTGCAAGCCGTCACTTTCAAAATAAGACTCCTGCCTGCCGGCTTCATGCAGATGAAAAACAGATAACCCGTTGTTGGATGTTACAAACAACAGGCTGTCGCGATAAGGAAGTAGTTTATACGTACTGTTACTGGAAAGACCGCTGTTTGTGGTAAGCTCTCTCACAACATTGAATTTTTTATCCAGCACAATCACTCCCTGTCCGTATGAGGCCACATAATATAAAGACCCCCAATCATAGACATCAAAAAAAAGGGAGTACGTTTTTTTAGAAACAGGGTTAAAGGGTGAAAAGCCTTTAATCAGTTCAAGCTTCCTGTTAAATACTGTAATAGAGTGGTCGCCAGTGACCCAAAGGTTCCTGTCCTTATCCACATATAGCGCATTAATAACGTTTTCAGAAAGCCCGCCGGAAGACCGGTCGTCCAACACACGCAGTATCCTCTTACCCGGCTGCCAGATAATAACACCTTTAAAATTTCTTGTTCCCAGGGCAACCACTGAGTCGTTCAGCCATGCATTGCTATTAAAAATAAACTGCCTGCCCACAAATTCCTTATAGTAGTTTGCCAGGGGAATAAGCTGATCATTTTTTATAACAAAGCTTCCATTGTCGTTAGAAACAATGTTATTTCCTTTTAGATCAGTAAAAGAATGATAATAGTTTATTCCAGGGGTAATATTCCGGATCACTCCGGTTTTATTATTTATCAGATAAAGCCCATTTTGACCTCCTGCATAAGTTATCGAATCATTTTTTGGATCAATGTAATACAGATGTTCCATTCTGTCGGCCGAAGCAGCCGACTGATACATACGATAGAACGGCGAAACGTTGTTTTTTGCAAAAGCAAGACCCTGGTGACATCCGAGCCAGAGATTATCCTGGCGGTCGATAAAAATAGAATAGACAGAGCCAATCCAGTCTTCTGGCGGGAGACTGGTATTTTCGCTCAGTTGCTCATAGCTGTTATTCGATAGGTCGATGCGAATAACTTTTTTTGCATCGCTTATCCAGATGCGGCCGCTTTTTTCCTGGAAGCAGGAAAAGACTATTTGCCCAAGAACACCGTTAAGAAAGTTAAGTAGTTTACTTTTCAAAACGATTTTATTATCAGCGGCCAATTCCAGCAGTTGTATCCCGCTGGTACTGGCAACAAGTACTTTCCCGTTTTTCAATACACAGGCATCGAGGGTTCTGAATAAAGCCTCCGGACTATCCGTGTGTCCGATCACTTTCTCCTTTTCCATATCCATCACAAATACACCACCACTCCGTGTAAATACCCAAGCCAGTTGCTCCTGCAAAACCACCCTGTCAATAGCCTGCTGCTGCAGGCGAATGGAAGTTGCTGCCGGTTTTAGTACGGGGCGCTCTCCGGCCGAAAACTCAAGCATAAAAATCCCGGCCGTACTACCAATGTAGATGCGACCGCCGAAACTAAAAAAACAATTGAAGACGAGGCGACGCATTTCCGGATCGCGTTGCTGATCGTACTGAAACCAGGTGCTGGCAGTACCATAATCGATACCATCAATACCCCCATAAGAAGTAATTACCCAGATACTATGATGGAGACTGTCAACAATAAGGTCGCGGATATCAGAGCCCGATAAAGTATGATTATTTCGATTATCTTTATTGAAGATTATGTTTCGCCGGCCATCGTACCTGTTTAATCCATCCTGTGTTCCTGCCCAAATGAACCCATAAGGGTCCTCAACTATCTTCCTTACATATGTGCTGCTCAATCCTTCGTTTTGAGAAACGTGATTGATCTGATAGCGTAATACGTTTTGGCTAAGAGCCTTACCGTACGATGCCATAAAAAGGATAAGAAGAAATAGTCTGACAACTAGCATAAACAGCGTTAAATGAAAATACAACAAAAATGCGAGTGGTTATTTGTCTTCTATATCCAGGAAGATCAGACATTAAGCATAATTCTCAACAGACTGTTTCAAACAATTTGCGATGCCGGCAATAAGCCAGCTCATTCCATCTGGGTAATTCGTCAGAAAATTGTTAGTGAAGATGGCATTAAAGGTCGTTTCATTACTGAAGTTCAAACATTTGATGCCGATGGCGACCCATCGGTGCTGGTATCGGTACCAATGGAACTGATGCACACCCATGCAGACGATCCGGATGCCTGGATTGCAGCTCTACGATATATCCTTACTACCGTAATACACAAGCGGAAAGCAATATTTACCTGGTCGCATGGTTGCGGATTCGGTGTAAATGTGGGTGATTATGAAACGGCAAAGTCCCTGAGAAACGACTTAATCCGGTTTCCCGATAAAATTGACAGGAAAGGGGGAATCGTAGAAACAGTACCTAAAAACATTCTGCTGAATGCCCGGCAATTTGATGAAATAAATCGTAGCTCTTTCAGGTTCCTGCTGGATAATGAAAACCTGAAGCCTCTGCTTACAGATAAAAAGCTACAGAAAAACGAGTTTTACTTTGTTGAAAAGGGGGAAAGTTTTGATTGCGCAAAGCTCGAATTGCTCTGGATGTCTGATTTTTCAAAAGCGCTGGAAGACCTGAACCTGCACAGGCCTTTTGACCTGATGATCATGATCAACTGCTATATGCAGCTATTCGAAAACGGATATATGCTGCGTCGTGTGGTAGATGTATTGATTGGCCCCGAAACAACCATGTGGGCGTATGGATATGATTACAGAAAAATTTTCAGTTATGTTGAAGAGAATCCGGGAATTGATACGACTGAACTTTCCCGGAAAATTGTAGCGGATTATATAGCCATGCATACAGGCATGGGACATCAGCAATATCTGAATGAAACAATGCTGTTTGCCAATAAGCTGGATAAGTATGAATTAATTAATTCAGAGTTGCAGCAAACAACAGAGGAGATATGCGGCAGGATCGATGAGCTCAAACCCGTAATTAATACCTTGCGGGATATTCCTTATTTTAAAACGGTCTCACGAAGAGGAGGTATCTTCTTACTCGATCTGGAGTTGTGGATAAAGACGTTGTATGAAAAACAATTGTTACTAAATTCCGATATCGGCAGGCTTAACGCATTTCTGAAGTTGACAAAAGACACACGGGTCGCAGAACATGTAGGGGCCGAAATTATTAGTGCTGATAATGCCGGCCCCGGAAAATTCGGTCATGGAGGATGCTCACTTTTTTTTCCTGCCGGCATCACGCTTACTGCCGCAGGAAAATTTGGCTGGTGCGAATATCTAAGCGGCACGAGGACCTCACCCTTTCAGCAGGTTTCGAGTTGGGATGAATTTTTGAAATTGCTGAACGGATAATGTCTTTACTAACCAAGATCTGGTGGTATCTTAACCTCCTTCGATACAATTTCCACATCTTCAAAAACTTTTTCTTGTGCGAGTGATTTGAACGAAATCACATTCACTTTTTCACCGGTTGCCAGCTCTTTAAAAACCACGGTAACCGAATACGCGGGATTGCCTGAAAGCTCACGGCCCAAAACGATGGTCCGGTGCTTTTGGTCGTCGAGTTTCATCTCATGTTCTGCCATGTTGGTAGTTTTAGGTTAAATAATAGAACTATTAAAACAGAAGGGTCAGTTAATAGATATCAGCTGTCTTCGCACCGCCTCCAGGATCATTCCTACCCTGCTCTGAACATTCAGTTTCTCAAAAAGAGCTTCACGGTATCCGTCAATCGTGCGGGGCGACAGGTGCATGCGGGTTGCAATCTGCTTATAGGTAAGATCGCTGCCTGCCAGTAACAGAAATTCCTTTTCCCGGTCGGTGATTTGTGGTGCCGTCTCCACAGATTTCAGCAGGCGCCGGTAATTAATATTTGACGCATCGCCGTTATACAGTCCGGTGGTATACACCTCATTCAATGCACGCTCCAGCTCATCGGGATTCACATCTTTCAACAAATAGGCAGAGCATCCTGACTTAAACATATTGATAACAGTAGTATCATCGTCGCGTACCGACAGGGCTACTATTTTACATTGCGGATAAAGATCACGGATTATCCTGGCGGCTTCAATCCCGTCTTTTTTGGGCATATTCACATCCATCAGCAGCAGGTCTGGCTTTGGTTCAATTTTCGCCAGCTCCTCCAGAAGCTGCTCACCATTGGTAGCCTGCAACACGACGTTGAAGTGTTCGAAACTATTGATAAGCAACGTCAGCGATTTTACAAAAAGCGACTGGTCATCGGTAATTCCTACGGTGATCTTCATACCTGTTAAATTAACCAAATTGGCTGAATGAACATTTCTTTCCAGGAAAACCATAGATACGAATAAATGGGTGATGGCCGCAAATTCGGTAATCCTCACTTTCCCGTCAACAGGTAAATCCACGGAATAAATACGGGTTTTTTCCCCTTGCCTGACACCTTTGCCCCGGCGTACTTTAGCAAGCGAATCAATTACTCCTTCTCTCACCTTAACCTATCAGCCATGGCCAAAGCCAAAAAAGGGAAGTCGGCCCCCAGCAAAAAAGCCGCTCCCCGCAAAAAAGCAAATAAGTCTGCCATCACAATGGTAAACTTCAACAACACTATTTCTTCTATCCCTGCCCGGTTGACGGCTATCTCAGTGGCAGCAAATGTCGGTGTCACTTTTTTCGGTGGTGTGGGAACAGCCACTGTGGCATTATTCCGAAGCGGTTTACTGATCAATATGCAAACGCTCACTGCATCTGGATCAGTCAGTTTCTCTGATGTTGCGCAGTTTGACCGGATTACGGTCGATGGAGTCGGCACCGGTGCAGGTACCAACGCCACTGTGATCAATATCAGTGTGCCCACATCGCCGGCAACTCCTACCAACTTCCCTGCCGGCGAGTTCCATATTGGCTACATCGTTATTTAACCTGTCAACCTGCTTTTTATGAAACCAAATCGGATATTATTAGTTTTTGCCTTCTTCTTCATGACAATTGGTATTAAGGCACAGACCGAAGAGAAAAAAGGTGTATTCACCGAAGAAGCCCTTTCATCGGGAAATTATAAAGATGTATTCCGCAGCTTTTTTCAGCTGGCATTCAATCAGCTTACTTCAGAAAAAAAAGAGTTTTCTTTTACCACCAACCCTTATGCCATAATGGTAAAAATGAATGAAGACAAACTGGAAATGAGCCAGTATCTGAAATACACCTGGCTCCGGCGCTTCAATATTTACTTTGCCGGAAAGCTGAATGAAGCAAACAGGTTTAACGGGTTCTCCTCCGGTATAAAATATGCCATCATCAACCAGCGTGACGAAACAGTCTCGAGGTTGTTTTTACAACAGGCAGTGAATGCCAGTGCTGAGCGCACCAGCCTGAACCACGCATTAAATGCCTATATACAATCTTTTTCCGGTGATGGCGCTTTGCAGGCTAATAATGAGGTAAACAGCATTATGAATGGGGATGCCAAATTTAAAGACCTCAGCCCCGCTCTTCAAAGTAAGTTAAAAGAGCTGGCTGGAAGCGGCAATTTCAATAATCTCAAAAAGCTTATCGACAAAAGCAAGGATTTCAACCTGAAACAGGTCGCTATCGATGACTACAATGCCATTAAAACGAATTTCCAGAAACGCTGGCTGGTTACGCTTGGTGTAAGTGATACGACCTATACGGATAAGTTCAGGTTTTCAACAGTCGTATTATCCGCAGAAATCTTAAAAGGTATTTCCAGCCCCGGTAAAAAAGTAGACGTAGAACTTAACATCAACGGCGGTTACAACTTCGTCAACGACACCCTCAAAGCAGGTCGCGATCTTGACCGCAGGGCACTACAGGTCGAATCCGGTTTCAACTTCATCTTCAATGACGATGCTGTTTCCTGGGCTGAGTTAAAGGTCAGCGGCGAGTACAACCGGGTTTTTAAAGGGCTGTACACCGATGAACGAAAAGACATGCTTACAATCAACGGAACTTTGCGTCTCCGCCTATTCAGAGATCTCTGGTTACCGATCGAAATAAAGTATGATCCCAAAGAAGGTCGTGTCTTTGGCTTACTCGATGTACGGTTCAACTTTACAGCTTTAAGCAGGAAATAATCTTTTTATGAAAGCAGTTATCTTCATTATCCTTATGCTGATTTTTGTTGCATTAACTGTTGCCGGCATTAACGTAATCCGGCAATCGGAAAAGGCCTATGAAACTTCGGTAACTTTTTCTCTAAAGACGTTGGAGAAGCCTGCTGTTACTCCTCCCAGCTACAGCGTAGTAAAAGACGGTTATGCCCAGGCTTTATTATATTTTACACTGGCTATTGGCGTTTCCTTTTTTGCCCTCCTGTCAGACCGCCTCACAAATATTTCTTTTAGCCCGGCAGGTGGTATAACCCTAAGTCTAAAGGACCTGACCCAACAGGTCCAATCACTTGCCCGGGTCAGTAACGAACAACAGCGTGTATCGGTTGGTGGCGGCGGATCTGCAGCACAACAACTGATCAGTCACTTTAGAGATGAAAAAATTAAAATCGGATTCCTCGACAATCTCGAAAAAAGTCATCAGCTTACTGATAATCAAAAAGGACGTTGGGGAGGTTTGCCTGTACGTAATGGACGAAAACTGAGTGCTTCTATCTTTCACGATAAAGAAGGCCTGTTTAAGGTGCACCTGGAAGTAAGCAGTACAAACCCCCGCAAACCTCTCAAAAGCCTGGTGAGATTCCATCTGCTTGATAATTTTAAAAATCCTGACCCCGCAATAATTCCGGTTGAAGGAAAAGCGATATTAGTGATCGACAACGTATATGGGCCTTTTACCGTTGGCGCCGAAATAGCCGATGAAGACACCCAACTGGAACTCGACCTGCGCGAGGTGAAAGAAGCACCGAAAGAGTTCAGCTGAATTATTCTAGCGCATTCAATTCTTCCATACCTGTATGCCAAAAGCAGACAGATTTATGGGCAGGCCGCCGTTTTGCAAGCGCTTCTTACCGGCTGAGCCGAAGATATTTTTCATTTTTCCGTTACCACCGGCCGATACAACCGTCTCCTGTGCTGTATCCGACAGGTTCACTATCACAATCACCCTGCTTCTTCCTTCCATCCTTGCGAAACTCAGCACCTGGTCATTATTATTACTAACCACTTCATACCTGCCGGTAGCCAGCGCCGGATAGTTTTTCTTTAACCGGATCATTTGCCTGTAGTGATTCCATAGCGAAGCAGGGTCTTTCTTTTGCTCCTCCAGCGAGATGCCATCATTTGGCTTCATGCTGGTACTATCCCACCAGGGACCGGTATTTTTATACCACAATGCCATGCCCGGACCGCTGGCCCCGGTATACCAGTCAAACGCTTCGCGAATGGGAATATCGTTTCCGTCGGTCATGCCCTGTATGGCTTTACCTTTCATGCCAATCTCCTGTCCGTAGTATATAGATGGAATACCTCCCATAAGAAGATTAAGCGTTGCAGCAATCCGGAGTTTTTGCTGGTTGATGTTTTTCACAGAAGCAAACCGGGGCGTATCATGGTTTTCCAGGAAAACAACCTGTTGCCCGCCCGTGGGCAAATGCAGAAAAGTACTGTCGGCTGCCGCCAGAATTTTTTTCTTGTCAAACGACTCTATGGCAAACTTCAACCTGAAGGCAAAAACACGGTCCACGGCTCCCCTGGTAATATAGTCGTATGCATAAGAACCCCAGTTGGCCTGCTCTGCAATAATCTGAAGGGCTGGATTCTTTTTCCGCAGATCGCTGAGCAAGGGACTCCAGAAATCGTGAAACAGGTTAGTAAGGCGACCGGCATAATCCAGGTCATCCATCATGTGATCGAGACGGAAACCGTCTACCCCATCGTCAAAGCGGCCATCTCCATTGGGGTCCATCCAAAACTCCAGCACCCTCTTCGTATAATCTTTTACTGCCTGGCTGCGCATATCCACTACAGCAATCTGCCGCTTCGAATTATTGTAGGTGGTAAATTCAGGAAAGTCAAAAAAATACCAGGGCTGACGCTGCTCTTTGTCTTTATAAAATATGTAAGCACTGTAGGGAGATGAGGGATTCTGATAGGAGTCTTTGAACCATGGATGCCTGCCGGTTACATACTGCATTTCCACATCCTGATAAATCTTCATCCTGCGCCGGTGCACTTCTTTTACAAGTGCCAGGTATTCCTCTATAGATCCGTAGGCAGGATCGATCTTTTCAAAATCAGTAGCGAAATAATTATGATAAAAATCTGACTGGTAAAGCGGTGTGAGCAGGATGGTCGTTACGCCCAGCTCCTGCAGGTAGTTGAGCTGCCGGCGCATCCCTTCGAGGTCGCCATGGCCATCGCCATTGCTGTCGAAAAAGCTGCGCTGAAAAACATGATAGATAATTTCCGGCTGACTGTAACCGGCAGCAAACTGTATCGAAAAGAAAAGGCAAAGCAATAGTTTTTTCATATCAACTCATTTTTCTTTGAACGTAACCTGCCGCAATATGGTTTGTGCCACCGGCTGCAGCGTAATAGTTTCTCTCTTTTTGCTCGCGGGGTTGAATACAGTTGTTTTGAACAACAGTTTTCTATTTTTGACCCGCTGTATGGGTTTGCCATCGTAGGTATAGACCACCAGCCGCGAAGGCGTATACATTAAATCGCTAAAACCCTTTAATGGAAACGATTTGGTATGTTCGGCGGTAGCTGGCAGGGCATGAGCCAGTACCAATGGACCGTAGGTGAAATAGTATTCATTGTTAATATCCTGCTCCCCGCGGGGAGCAGCGAACAGGTCCAGTTTAACTTTCTCTGTTCCTTTCCATTTTTTGCGAACAACAATGTATTCTCCTTCCATAACATATGCGGTGCTTAGCTTAAAGGAAGCTGCCCATGCAGGTTTACGAATCTTAAGTGCAAACCCGGCATCATTGGCACTCACTTCAAAAACGATGCTGTTAGAAAAAGGATAACTGGTTACCTGTTTTATGGTTACGGCTTTACCATCTACAGATGTATTCAGTTCAGAAGGGCCGAGCAAAGAAGCTACCAGATCCTCTCCCTGCCTGAGCCACATATACTGGATATAGTAGGGCGTTATCCTTCCTGCATTCGGCACACAGCACACAGCTGCATCCTGGTGCACAGGCGAGTATTTATAACGGGTTTGATGTTTTACCAGTGTATCCCCATTTAAACCGCCTGTCATATAATAGGAGTTATCCGATTTGAGATAGGCAATACAGCTCTGTTCCGGATGACGCGCGCCCTGCGCGGCATTGAAAAACAGCCGCTCAATTTTGTCTCCATAATCTTTTTCCCCGGTTTTGATCAGCAGTTCGGCATAGCTGTGCAACAGCTCATGCAGGGAGCAATACTCATAGCCCCGTGTAGTGGCATCTGCTTTTTTGCCGCCAATCCATTCATCACCAACCGGACCCCCGGTGGCTGTTGTAGTGTGAGCGATCTTTTGCAAAAAATTTTTCAGCGCCAGGCCCAGCTGCGGATTTCCGGAAATATAGTAGGCCGCAGCTACTGCACGTAAGTGTTCATAGGTATGTACGCCATGCCCTTTTAACGGAAGGGAGGCATCCATCAATTTTTTATACTGCGCATCTTCGTTCAATATGTGTTGTGAAAAATCTTTATAACAGAAGAGCGCATAGTCGAGGTATGCCTGTTTGCCGGTAATACGATACAGGCTTTCCAGCACATCGGTAAAGGTGAGGCCGTGTGAAAGACCGCCCACATCGGGCTTTTGAGAATAGAACGGACGCGATTGATTGATGGGGTAATGTTGCATCACATTCTGCACAGCTCGTTCAATAGCTGTCAAAACGATTGGGTCTTTCGTGTAATCATACCAGGCCAGCAGCCCCCGCAATACGGTTGTCTTGGCCCATAGTTCGCCGTTTTCATTATCAAACTGATAACGTAAGTCCTTATCATAAATACCGAGATAGCCATCGGCGTCCTGCGTGGAAAGCAGGTAGTCGACAGATTTTTTTACGCGGGCCAGGTGATAACTGTCATTGGCCAGTATGGCGCTGCGGATATACCCGTCGAGCCAGTTGCCCTGTGTTTCACTATTCCACCAGAGAAACTGTACCTGCCAGTCGCCTTCCACACCCAGTGCACCTACATCTTTGCTCTTTACATTTTTGGTGAGCCGTTGCCTGCCATAAATATCATCCTTTAAAATAAGGTCTGGTACCAGGCTGTCGAGATGGCCGGTAAAGCCGGCCAGATTTTGCTGCAGCTGTTCCAAAAGCCACCCTTCCGGCTTCACGGCGCCAAAAGGCAGCGGCTGATATGCCTCTTTTATGGACTGCTGCTGTTGAAAAGCATCTGTTGACTGCGCCATCATGTGAGTATTATATAAACAATAACTGATCGTAAGAACTACAAGTTGTTTCCATACTGGTTTTTGCATAACTATTTTTTTGTGAATACAGATATGCTTCCTGCATTCCATGTACTACTATTTAACAGCCTCTATATCCGGCCCGCTGGCCGATGATGGCCTGGCTGTATGCCAGAGTTCATCCATTTGTTCAAGTGTTTTATTTCTTGTTTCGGGTACATACTTTCCTACAAACAGGAATGCCAGCAAACAAAGTACTGCAAAGAGCAGGAAGGGGAAGGCGCCATGAAATGTCTGCTGCAGCCACTTATCGCCGGTGAGTAAAGGGAAGGTTTGTGACACCACAAAGTTGGCTATCCATTGCACAAACACGGCAAGCGATAAAGCCAGGCTTCGGACTCTGTTGGGAAATATCTCGGCCAACAACACCCATACTACAGGACCCCAAGAAATAGAAAAAGAAGCCATGAATAATAAAAGGAAAGGTAAAAGCCAGGCACTGGTAATCTGATAATAAGCCGCTATGCCTACAATAGCCAGCGCCACAAACATTCCTGCCGAGCCAACATAAAGTAAGGGTTTGCGGCCCAGTTTATCGACGAGGAAAATAGCGACTATCGTAAATATCATATTTACCACACCCAGCAGGCTTGTTTGCAGCAATGAGCTATCTGTATTGCTGCCAAAACTTTTGAATATTTCAGGAGCATAGTAAAGTATGGCATTGATACCGGTAATCTGCTGAAATACGGAAAGGCCAATACCTACCAGCAATGCCAGCCGGAGACTGGGCTGTAATAACGCCCGCCAGCTTGTCTTTTCCTGGCTTTTCAGCGAATCCTGTATTTGCCGCCCAGTACGTGCCGCTGTTTCTTTAGTATTAAACCGTTCCAGTATGTCAAAAGCCCTGGCCGGTTTGTTTTTCATGAGCAGCCATCGGGGGCTTTCAGGAATGAAAAAGAGCAATATCATATACAATACCGAGGGGATGGCCTCCGAACCAAACATCCATCTCCATCCCTTTTGCAGGTTCCACTCCTCATTGCCCTGCAGGGCTATAAGATAATTCACAAAATAAACAGTGACGATGCCGATTACTATTGCCAGTTGATTATAGGCTACCAGTGACCCTCTTTTTTCCGGAGGTGCTATCTCGGCTATATACATTGGTACTACCATCGAGGCAATACCCACACCGATGCCGCCGATGATACGATAGATAATAAATGATGTAAAGCTATCGGGCAGTGCTGTGCCTGCCGAGCAGATGAGGAAGAGAATGGCTGATACTATCATACACCATTTCCTCCCAAAACGTGAGCTAAGGTAGTCGGCCAGAAGAGCACCGAAAAGACAGCCTACGAGCGCACTTGAAATAGCCCAGCCGGTTTCCAGCGTATTCAGGGAAAAGTAGATAGTGAGATTTCCGATCGCCCCGGAGATAACAGCTGTATCGTAGCCAAACAGCAGTCCGCCAATGGCGGCTATAAGAGCAATCGGTCGCAGGTTATTGTTGGTCGATGCGGACATGCAATTGTTTTTTAAGCGTGTTCATTAAGCGGGCATTGATGGCCCATTGATCACCGATAGGTTGTTGTGTAAAGGGCAGCAGGGGCATATAAGGCCGTGGACCAAATTCCGGACAGATGGTTAGCTGCGGTCGCTGACGGGAGAGGTTGCAATCAACAATCTGCTGCCACCAGTTTATAAAGGTTTTTACATGTTTAGTCCACTCTGGTGCAAACGGATCGCTAACCTGGGGAGCCTGTTCATGACCCACGCGCGCATGCAGATGAGATACATATGGAAAGATGGCCTTTAATATATGCTGCTGGTCTTCGAGCAGGCTTTCCGATACAGTACACCAGTGGGAAAGATCGGCCGCCAGCTCAAGCTCCGGAAAACGCTGCAGGTAAGGCAACAGGCTGCTGGCATGAAAAGAAAACCGGCCACGATGAGTTTCATGTACAATGCGTACGCCGGTTTGCCGGGCTACTTTCAGACTGGCTTCGATAATACGGCAGTTGTCATCAAATGAAAAATGATCCCTGCCGGTATGTGAGTTAATAAAGTCTGGCCTTAATGCGATCAACTCATTAAGCCGTTTTATCATGCGGCTTATATACTCATCAACCGTTTCGCTGGCAGGAGGCAAGACCTGCTGGGCTATGAAGATGAATTCCTTTTCGGAACGCAGAAAATCGAGTTCGTAATTGAGCTCCTTAATAAATGTCTTCGACTCAGGAACGTTGATTTCGATACCATCAAAAGCCACCTCCTGCACCCGCTCCAGAAATGCGGTTGCGCTCAGCTGCTCCTGCCCCCAATAGGGGCAAACATATTTTAGTTGCATGAGCAGCTGATATTATGGCTGATACAAAACAGGGTTGATAGGACTGTTGATAATCTCACCAACGGTCGCTCCGGGGCACCAGGTATTCCAGTCATGTTCCTGATTTTTATTCTCCGGCTTCTTCAGTATCATATCGCGATCCATATAGATGATGGTCATCACCTTTCTCATCTCGTTGGTACTATTGGCACCGGCGCGGTGAAATACCCAGCCCGAGTGAAAACTTACTTCGCCCAGGTCAAACGGTTCAATAATATGTTTGAAATCAGTAACACGCAGGCGTTGCTGAATAATGGTTTCGCTTTCGTCACCAATAGCCAGCTCGCGCCCCTCCACTATCTGGTGGCTGGCTGCGCTGAACTCCAGCGGCCCCATTTCGAGGGGTGTGGCCTGCAGGGGAATCCAGGCAGTAACGGTCTTATCGCTTTGCAGTGGCCAGTAGTACTGATCGGCATGCCAGGGAGTAATACCCCCGCCAGCTTCTTTGTACAATGCCTGGTCATGATACAGTCTCACACCTTCTACCTGCATCAGATCGGCCGCTATTTTAGCGATGCGCCGGCTAAATACCAGTGCTTTTATACGTTCATCTTCGCGCCACAAATTAAAGAGCTGCAGAAAAGCCTTTCCATAGGTATCCCGCTCTTCGAGTTTTTGAGTAGCCGTATTAAGCGCTGTTACCCTTGCGGAGATTACTTCATTAAAGTAGGCGAGGGTGGGCGCATCGAGCACCTCTTTGAGTTTGATATAACGATTGGTTTGGTAGTACGCGATCTGATCATCGCTAAGCGCATAAGGAGCATCCAGCGCTTGCTGAATAGTAGCAGGTATGGCAGACATATCGTATAGTTTATACAAACATAGACCAGCTGTCAGCGACAATCAGGCACAACAATGCAAATACTAACACTATATTGACTAAATTTGAACACATAGTAAAATTTCAGGATTATATTGTATGCATTATTAATAAACAAGAGATTTGAAAGCAGCCTATGAAGATATAGACAGTAAAAAAGGGGATGCGTCTTTCCTCGCTTATGAGCTAAACGTTCCTTATTTTCCTTTCAAGTGGCATTATCATCCGGAATATGAGCTGACGTTGATAATAAAGGGAAGCGGCAAACGAATGGTAGGCGACAGTCATATGAACTTCGAAGCCGGCGATCTGGTACTCATCGGCCCCGATATGCCTCATACCTGGGTGAGTGATGATCAGCGCAAACGAAACCGGTCGAGTGCAATTGTGATACAATTCAGTGAGCAGTTTATAGGATCCCTGCTGCAGCCGGTTGAGCTGGCAGCAATAAGCCGGCTGCTGGCCGACTCTGCCGACGGTCTCTTTTTTACGCAACAGTCTACTAAAAAGATCCGCGACCAGGTGCAGGCACTGCCTTCAAAGCAAGGAGTGGAAAAGATCACCGCCTTATTAATTATACTCGATCAACTGGCCGCTCAGCGAAAAAGCCGGCTGGCCTCTCCTTATTATACCGGGGTAAAGGGGAAAGAAAATGAACATCGCCTCAATAAAGTGTGCCGCTATCTGCAAAAACATGCCAGTGAAAAACTAAGTGTGAAAAGCGCCGCTTCGCTGATTCATTTATCCGACAGCGCCTTTTGTAAATTCTTTAAACGGGCTACGGGCAAGACGTTCTCTGATTACCTCAACGAAATAAGAATAGGTCTCGCCTGTCAGCAATTGAGCGAATCGGATAAGCCGGTAGCCGGTATTGCCTACGAATGTGGATTTGAAAGCCTCACGTATTTCAACCGGGTCTTTTTAAAAAAGAAAGGTGTTACGCCAAGGGCATTTAGAAAAGACTATCAGCGCTGAGAAATATCGGTTTCGCCAGTAACAAAGCTTGTTTCTTAATCCCTGATCAGTAACAGAAGACCAGGTCATTTTTTTTCAAACAGTTTCTCCAGCGCTTTCTCCAGTTTTGGCCCCCGCAGGTTTTTGTCAATGATGCGCCCCTCGGGGTCGAACAGAAAATTTTTAGGGATACTGGTGACCCGGTACATTTTTTTGACCCTGCCTATAGCTGCTTATTTTTTCAGCAGTTTCATCAGCAGTTCATATACTTCCCCCGGCCGTTCGGTTCGTTTGTACAGAATTTTTCCTTCGCGGTCAACAATGGCATAATGAGGAATACCATTTATACCAAAGAGTGCATTCGCCTCTTTTATCAGCTGGTCGTTTAGCAGGTAATGTTCGCCTTTTATATTCAGTTGTTCACGGGCTTTTTGCCAGGCTTTTTCTTTATCATTATAGCCAAAATAGATAAAAACAATCTCTTCGGTTTTGAGTTTTTCTTTCAGCCGGGCAGCATTGGGCATTTCAGTTCGGCAGGGGGCGCACCAGCTCGCCCAGAAATCTACATAGATTATTTTTCCGCTGTATTTTTTAAAAATCCCGGCAAATGAGTTGCCGGCAGCAATAGCCTGGCCCGTTACAGCCGGATCTGCATAATCTTTCCGGGCATTTGTGATCAGCCCCTTCAATCGGGTATTTTGCACAAGCTGGTCATAACGGGCAAACACAGGGTTGTAAATACTATCCGCATCCTTTATAAAAAATGCCATCAGCCTGGAGAGATAGACCTCCCGTGTATTACCGGTCAGTGTGCTGTGTTGGGCAAAATTGAACAGGTTGGTTTTGTTGGGAGCTTCCCCGCTCTGTGCTTTGAATTTTTTATACATAAAAAAACTCACAAGGTCATTGTATGCTGTTGTATGCAGGGCTGCATATTCATCCTCCATTCCCAGCTCCAGCAGTTTTGACAAGGTGTTAGTATCTACTGAGTCCCTGTTTTTGATATTTTCCACTAATGTTCTTTCATAAGGTTCGTACGTATATTTTGAGTAAAGCCATTTGTAATAATCAGCTGATAGCTGACAGGCTTGCCGATACTGATCAAGTACATTTTTTTTGAAAACAGCATATGCTTTCCGGCTCTGCAATACACTGTCTGTACTTTTGCCTCTGATACTACCCAGATATTGCTCTCTCGCCTTTTTGATTATAGCTGTATCGGCATAACGTGAATAATTGAAATCAGCAGCGTTTCTACCGGTAGCAAACAGAGGGGCTGCCTGGGAAAAGTCGGCTATGAGTTGCTGATCTTTCCCTTTAATAAGATCAAAAAACTGGTAGCCGTTTTCCGCTTTGATCATCCAGGAGCCAATGTCTTCTTCTGGTACTGTAACATTAAAAGAATGGTTCCTGTCTATGACCACCTTTACCTGCTTATCGCGCCAGGTCTGCGTGATGTTGTGAAAACCACCCTGCTCGGCAATATAGAAAACGGAATCTGTGTAGTTTTTGGCAGTCCCTGATATTTGTACCTGTGCCTGAACATGATACACAGGCCACAAAAAAAAGAGTATAGCAGAGTATGTACGCATAGTTTATTTCAAGTATTATCCGGCGTAGCTGCAACATCAAAACCACTGTTGAGATAATGAAAGATAATACTTTATTATTAATAACTAAATATTTAGTCGTACCAGGCCGGCTAAATACAGTCCTCTTCTTTGGTTACCCGGTTCTCCGGATCAGTTTGGTCCGGGCGTGCCGAGAAGCTTAGTTTTAAACAGCGTTCAAAATCACCTGTAAGTAATTAATCAGGGAAAACGATTCCCGGAATTAGTTTTCGCCCGACGGCCGTAGTTTCTGGATTTACCGGCAAAACGTTTTACTGAACTGAGTGAAATCATCAGCAAGGCCTATTTGAGCCATAACCTGCATAAGACGTACCCTCCCTGGAGTAGCCATTGCTTCTGCTGGTTGGGCAGAGAAGCATAGTCTTTTTCATTAAACTCGCCGGGGTATATAATGGAAACGAGTTGGCTGCCATTAAAATCCCCTATGTACTTCAGTGGGCTGGAACGGTTGGGGTCTTCCAGATAAATAGTATTTGATGCGCGGTCAAGATAAAAAAACCGAAACCGGCGTTTATCCCAAATTTTGCCCAACGCAAACTGGTCATTGATAAACGTAAAATCGGTCAGCAGTCGGTAATGGGAATATTTGGGAAGATTAGCTTCAATATTCTTTTTGTCTTCACCCGGCACATTCATGTCTCCAAAGTCGAAATAATAAACTGCCGTCAGATCGCCACCGGGAGAAAGTATATAAACTGAATTTTCAATTGGGCGGTTGAAATATATCTTATCTGCAGCCGGAAGAAAACGGTACCCTTTGATCCAGTAAGTATGATCCACCTCATCGTTGTATTTCAGATACTTCTTTTTTACATGCAAAAGTGAATCAGTCTGTATGAGCTTTTCGCCTTTATTGTATCTGCTGTTCCAGGAAGAGAGGCTCAGAAGAAAATTGCCATTGCTCATCGGGTAAATAATATCCGTCTCAAAAGGCAGATTTTTTTTGTAGAGTAGGTTATACGAAGGGCTGTAGCAAAGCAGTCGTTCATTTTTCCCATCAAGCAGGTATAAATTTTCTTGCTGGTCTACCTCAAAATCAGCGATACGGGCATAATCATTTTTGCCGGAAAAAATATGCTGTAGTGCTCCGGTAGAGTCATATACAGCTATAACAGCCTTACGCTGATCCAGTATATATATCTTTCCCGATCGGGAGATTATCTTATTTACCAGAATAAAACTGCTATCACTCTGCTGCAGGTTTATGTACGCGGTTTTTTCCACATACTTATGAAAAAAGGAGTCGAAGGTTGCTTCCTTCATGCGGGCAAATGAGATGGTGTCGGCAGGTGGTAATGTCACTCTGTTAAATGTATCGGCAACTTCGGTTTCTGGCTGATTTTTGCAGCCGGCTATGAGGCTGGCAATGATGGCGAAAAAGAAACTTATAGAAGAGAAATGTTTAATCATATGCTGCACATAAAAAGTAAAAGCAAATCATCATACGTCTGAAGCAAAACAGGGGGCTACAGACCTGTGTGAGCCCCCTGAAAAAGTAACCTTTATTTTACCTGTTCTACGCTAGAGTTGCAACCCACGTTGTCAGAGCAGGCGTAAGCGTTGGATGATTTGCACTCACCCGATTCTTTAGGACCGGTGCATTTGCCACCAGATCCGGTTCCGGTCAGCGCAGTGGCATTGGCATCTACAGAAGCATCGGCTGCCCGGCTGCTAAATGGGTTTGAAAGCAAAGAAACGGTAAGAAATGTAGCTACCACGAAGGAGCCAATAGCAAGAAAATTCTTTCTCATAAAATAAATTTTAATGGTAATGAATAGGTTCATTCTGTATATATCATTTCAACAGAGTGGGCAAGTAGCCCTTGTAAAAGGATGCTTATACATCTGTAGCTGTTACCTCCTTTTTTCTGATTTATTAAAATGTTCTGGTATGTGCATACACTATCATTATCCGACTGGTATTAGCCGGCTCTTTGCTGAACCGATACAGTTAGCCTGGCATACACAGTGTGAGCCGTGCATAGAAAAGAAGTCACATATCCGGACTGATTTGTTACTCAGTTTTCTGAGCTGTAGAGTTACATCCCGTAAGATCAGAGCATTTATATGCATTCTCACAGCGGCATTCGCCATTCTGTTTGGGTCCCGTACATTCTCCCCCACTTGTATTTCGTAAAGCTTCAGCATTCTCCGCCTGCACCATGTCGGCAGCGCTTGATTTAAATGGGTTGACCATAAGAGTCAGTACCAGAAGCATGGCGGCTACGCTCATGCCAATAGAATAGATGTTTTTTTTCATACAGAAAGGTTTTAATGAATGATAAAAATTTGCTGTTTGTTAGCGTATTAATCTGTTTCGGTTTTGCTACCGCAGGCCCGTCAAGCCAAACCCCTTTAGTCACTCTTTTTGCCCGGAGTCAGGTTACCCCCAATAATGTCCATATACATTTTATATATATTCTCATTTAGTGTTGGATTCCCGACCAGTACCACTTCATCCTTTTCATTCAGAATAAAACACTGATATACCATCTGGCGCGGAAGTTTATTCGTTCTGTTTAGCAGGTCTGCTTTATCGATGTATACTTTTTCTCTGAAATTCTCCTTTTTAAACAAGTCGGCCAGGTTATCTCCCATACGTGGGTTAAAGTAAAAATGGTAGCTCATAAGGCCGGGGTTTCTGGCATTCGATTCTGCTATTATCTTTTTCCATTCGTCGATACGGAGATCACAGCTTACACAACCGGTAGAGTCTGTGTACAGAAGTACTTTATACCGTGTGGCTGCAGATTCGCAGTCAACCAGGTCGCCGAGACTGCTGCACGGGATTCCATTGGGTAGAATGATCTTTTTACCCATCCACTCTTTTACCACCATAGAAGCTTCATCTGCAGCAGCTGATTTACACCCCATTTCAGCCCATAGCATCATGAGCACCGCTATACAGAGCATGCCGGTTCTGAGTCCAGTAGCCGTTTTATTCAGTACGTATTTCTCCATCATCCTTGTTTTTATAAGTTTGACGTTTAAATTTTTGACCAAAAGGAAAATTATAAACCACCTGGAGCGAGATGCTCCTGTTATTATTTCGCAGCCGGTATTGGCCAGACTGTCCAGGATAGTACGTATTGTACTGATTCTTCTCCAGCCCGGGGGGATCGGTTATGGAAAAATTGAGGCTAAGGCGGTCTTTAACCAGCAATTGCCTTACTGATACTGTTGAAGAAAAGTACGGTTTGAATGTGCTGTACTCGAGGCGCATGGGTGGCTGGAAATACAGATCGAGTTGTACCCGTGTATTTTTAGCCGGTGTGTATTCTGCGGAAGCTGTTACAAATAAATGATTCCATGTGCGAAACAGTGTGCCAGCTGCACGCCGGTTTACAGTATAGCGATAAATAGCAGATAGGTTTGCGGAGAATTTATTTCCGGCTGCAAAATCATAACCCACCACAATGGCCCATACCTGCTGTTTCCCATAATTGCGGGCCACCAGTTCAAAGGGATCGCTTTCCGGAATAAAAATACGCCGGTTGCTTACCCACTCCATTGAAGGAGTGATAACAAGACCTTTGTACTGCACCTGCATTTCGATCCTGTCGAAATACGTGGGTTGAAATTCCGGAGATCCCGCCACTCTTTGTAAAACCCCGTTAAAACGTACGGCCGGGTTAAGATCGGAAATGAAAGGTCGTCTGATCCGCTTATTATAACCAAGGCTGAGTGTCCATTCACTGCCTGCATTCCACTGCAGCAGCAGATTGGGATAGAGTTTAAAATAGTTATTTCGGATCAGCTGTTTGTTACTGGCGGCATCATATGAGTCGCTTTGTGACCGGAGCAGCTCAGCTCTCATCTCTGCTATCAGCAATACCTGTTTCATTTTCCACCTGGTACTGAAAAAGAGGCTGTAGAGATCCTCTGTATAATCGAACCGGTAATTGCTGCCTGCAAGGAGTTGTGATGAGGTGCTGCCAAGGTGATTTAGCTTCAATCCGGTCTCTGTGGATAAAAACCTTTCTTTTACCGGATCTGTTAGGATTACAGATGCATTTGTAATACGCGCCCTGCTGTTAAATACTGCCATACCACTTTCGGCCGGACTACTCCCCGACAGGCCGGTTTGCTGATATCTGTTCACAAAATCAAAAGGCGTGCTGGCATGTATCAGGTTGACATACAACAAACTGTTTTTCTGTTTATCGATGCGTTGCCTGTATTGTACTGTAATGCGGCTATTCCTGCGGTTGTCATGATACCGGCGGTCAAATTCTTTTGAAGAATCTGTGAGACTGGTATTATAGTTATAAAAAGTATACGCTTCGCTGGTACTAAGCAACAGTGATGGACGGAGGTTCATCATAAAATTTACCCCAATGCTCGAGTTGCTGTCAATGTCGTAGTCAAGTCCAAGATTTGACTGAATGCTCATAACCGAACTCACCGATTCATTTTGCCATTTGTATTTTAACCGATCATTTATTGTAACATCTGATATGCCATTTTCGATCGATCGGCCATTATTAAGCCCAAGGAGCAGCGAAGTACGTATGTCTCTGATCTTAAAATTAAAGCTGGACGAGCCCGACGCAGAAACATACGACGTACCTGATATTCTCTTTTCCGGATAAAAAAGTGATGAAACTGCTGCTTTAAGAGTCGACATACTGCGACTCTTCCGCGTAATCACATTTATTACAGAAGTAATATGCGCATCGTATCTTGCAGAAGGTGAAGAAATGATTTCAATTCTTACAATATCACTCAGGTTAAGCGCGGCGAGCAATACCAGCTGCTCCTGCTGACTGGCCTGTTCGCCTTTTCCATCAATTAATATCAGTACGCCCTCTCTGCCATTTAATTTTACCGATCCCGATACAAAAGTTACACCCGGCAGTTTTCTCAGCACATCACTGCCCGCTACAGAGACAGAGAACCTGTCATGTTTTACCTGGTAAAGCAGTTTCTCGCCCGATTTAGTCACCTGCCTCTGTACAGTACGCACTTCCTGCAATATATGAGCCACTGGCTGAAGAAATACGTGCATTCCTGAAAGAGGTTCTTCACAGGATATTGTGTCTGAGGCGTATTGCTCAAACCGGTCTGAATTCACTCTTATATATACTTTATTGCACAAGCTATCGTCTATTAAAAACTGAATACTACCGTTATGGTCTGTCAGATGCTGCTGGTATCGTGTTCCTGAAAGACTGTATACTGATATTGTAAGCGATGGAATGGGTAAGCTGTCTATTGCATTCAACACCTTCAGGCTAAACGTATGCCGATGCTGTCCTTCAGCCTTATCCGAAAAACAACAACCCAGTACTGTAGTGAATAAAATGCAGCAATACCTCACAAAAACTTTCATACGTTAGGTTTAGATACTTCTTTCATCATTCCGCAACTGCAGCCGGTTACAGAGCGCCTTTGCCTGAAGTCAAATTCTTCTGATCGGGCTCTGCCGGAATGCTCGCGGGCCTTCCGGACAGCTTTACCTGCATAAGCGCCCATGACTGACGATTAGCATTCCTGAGATAAAATAAAATGGGAAACACAGACACTGTATTACTTCCGGCAGGGGAAAACATTTTTTTCATACAGCTAAGGTTAGGTTGAAGAATTGGTATGCAACAATTCCGTATAAGTCTTGTCAGCTAAAGATAATGCTACGGTTAATTGACCACCCGCTATAAGAGAGATTTTTAGCAAAACCACTGTACATTAGTATAGTGGTGCGGGAAATGCCCTATTGCTGCGGCTCCATTCAACCTACCTTTACACTATGCGTTATACGAGAAACCGGATTTACATTTCCGGCAAACAGCAGCTACGGTTAAAAGAATACCGTGTTTTAATTGCCGGTTGTGGTATCGGAAGTGTCATTGCAGAATGTCTGCTGCGAATTGGCGTAGAAAACATTACCATTATTGATAACGATAGTGTGGAATTAAGTAATCTGAATCGCCAGAATTACCTTCAGGAGGATATTGGCAAGGCGAAGACCGACTGTCTCAAAAAGCGGTTATTACAGATAAATCCAACCGCCCGTATTGTCACACACAATCTGTTTCTAACCAGCAACAATATTGCTCCCTTGCTGCAGGATCATGATGCGGCTGTTAATGCGCTGGACTTTCAGTCAAATGCGCCATTTATATTTGACGCCTTATGCCAGAAAAATGAAATCCCTGTACTGCACCCATACAATATAGGATGGGCCGGTCTGTTATTTGTAATCATGCCCGGCGGGCCCGCCCTCACATCTATTCATGATCAGTTTGAAGGATTTGAAAAAAATGCTGTCCTTTTCTTTCTCAGTAAAATGGACAAGCAATCGGAGCAACGGAAATGGGTAGAACAGGTACTGACTGAATACAATAACGAGATTGTACAACAATCTCCTCCCCAACTGGCACCAGGTTCCTGGCTGCTGGGAGGTCTTTGCAGTACGGTGCTTTACAGGCTGGCCAATAATCTGCAAATAAAATCTTTTCCCGATTTTTACTTTCTGTCGGCTATTTAAGATTATTCAAAAATATTGTATGTGCTTGCACAGGATATTGCTTCGGTAATATTTTTCACCTGGAGTTTCCTGAAGATCTTTTTCTTATGATATTTAACGGTCGTACCCGCTATATGCAGTGCCTGGGCAATTTCGTCCATAGTATAACCCTGTATGGATAAGGCCAGGATATCCTTTTCCTGTGCTGTCAGTTTTATTTTTTTCTGTACTATCCATTCTTTTTTTTCCAGATCATACGCGAATCTTTTTCCGCCTCCTTTTTTGCTGATCTGAATATTGCCTGCTTTATGACCGGAGGAATGCGTAACCACACACAATGCCAGCCATATATTATGCGCCGAATCAAGTACAAGTGGTGTTAGCTTATGATTGATCAGGGTCTGTCTTTTGTTGGGTTGTATCAGGTGAAAATCATACGATATAATATAGTTAAGCCGGTCGTGAACCGATATCTTGTTATAAAACCGGAAGCCGGCTTCATTGATTTCCAGAAGCATGGATAGCTCATCGGGAGGCACATGCTGCATATAAAAGTTATACCCTGCTTTCTGTACCTCCTGCACTGTCTGACCGCAAAGAAATAACGGATTGTCTGACACATAAAGAAAGCCCCTCTTATAATAGTCGATCACATAAACACATTGATGCGCCGAGCGGGCAAATGCATCTACAACATCCAGGTAGAGCTTCGCTTCCATATAATCCCTGGCTGTGGGAGGGGATGAAAGCTTCAGCGGCTTGAAAAATTCAGCTACCTCTGCGCACATAAGATAAGGTTTAGTATTGAAGGATAAGGTAATACCAGAGGCCCCCCTGTTGAAAACACCTAATAACGCTGTCCATTTGTACAGGGTTTTTGGGGAAAAGCAACAGGTTAACGAATATGAAAATAGCAAATCTGTACTTTTTATAAAAAAGCATTATGATACAAATTCAGACATTAAAAAAAATGAATTGTACGAACTGGCTCAATTCGTTGTAAAAGAAAACAGTACTCATCACCGGAGCAATTCACCATCGGACGCCGTGTTCCAGCGGGAAGTAAAACAACTGTACCAGGAAGATATTTCCCTGTTTGAGCACTCGATATATTATACAGCAAAACTTGACAGAAAAATCATTGGCTCTGTAAAGGTTACTTTATGGGACGGTCAGGTAATGCTTCCTATTGAGAAACTGTTTGGTATCTCCTGCCGGCAATTGGCCAGCCATAACAATAAACGATATATCTGGCATGTGGGACGATTGGCTATTTCGAAAAAAGAAAATCCCTCAGGTATCTCCCTCCTCATGCTCCTGCTTACGTTGGCAATTTGCCACATCTGTGAACATACCGGCAGCCTTATGATCGCCGAATGCGACAAAAAGCTATTAAGAGTTTTAAATCTGCTTAATATCCAGGCAAAAAGTCTGGGGGAAGGGATCAGTTACCTGGGTTCGGAAACAATTCCTGTATATGCCACAGATGAGTTGCTGGCTGCATTCCTGTATAAAAATCCCTATGTAAGAGAGATTAAGAAAAAATATGGTTTTAAAGAGAATATCCGCTGGCAAACAGTCGGGAAAAACAATATAGCGGCCATGATGAGCTGCCCTTAAAAACCCTATGAGGCAATGCGCTGTGTAAACCGGTTTGCCCCGTACACAGGCAGTAATCACTGCTTCGGATGGACCTTTAAAATTTAACACATTCTTCCGCCGCCGTATCCCTGTTTTTTCCCGGAAAAAAGGGGGTGATTTTCCCGGTAAGCATTATAACGTATTCGCCAAACTTTGATATGGCAACCCTTTCTTTCACTATAAACTAAACATTATGAGAAAGCTTTTATTATTAATGCCTCTTTTATCATTAGCCATTTTATCTGCAACCAATGCCGTCTCGCAAAAGCGCGGCAAAATAAAAGGCATGAAAAGTATTGCTGTTGCGCCCGTGCTGACAGAACTTAACAGCCAGTATAATGAAGCCGCTAAAAAATTACGGGAAGATCAAATAAATATCTCTATTACCGAAGCTTCCGTGGCTTTTTCCGTCACCGAATCGGTATCTGCAGAAGCAGGTCTGGAAATCGTGGCCGTAAAAGCGGGAGGCAAACGAGACAAGTCAAAGTCCACTACGGTTACCTACAATTTCTCGCCTCCTGAAATAAAGGAAGGACTTGCGCCTTCTTCGTTAAGAGGGCTTTCAGACCTGATAGTACGTGCCGGAAAAGAGTTTGCCGGATTATACAAAAAAAAGGGCGAGTTACTGGGAGAGCTGGCTCCGGACAATTTTGAAATAGCAATTTCGTTCGGTATCACACAGGAAGCCAGTGGCGGTATAACATTCCTTATTTTTTCCGCTGGAGGCGGATACTCAAAATCGCAGGAACACAGCATCTCGCTCAAGTTTAAGATCAAAAAATAACACCGACTTTTCACATCAACTAACAAGCAATGCGCAGATATTTATTTTTTGCCTTTCTGGGTTTGGCAGCCTGTGAAAATAATGGGAAATCAGAGCAGGTGACTCAGGAAGCCGATAGCACTCAGGTTGTCATTGCCGCCCAGGTCAGCAGACATGCGTTGCCTTTTTGCCCGGAGGTTTATGAAGAAGGTATTGAATTGCCCCTGGCCGAGCTGAAAGCGCAACAGGATTATATTGAAGAAGAAATAAAACAGGTGCAGAGTGATACAATTCCGGATTTTCAGGAAAAAAGAAGACGTTTAAATGATCTGGATGTTGCCAGAAGTATCATGATAGACAAGCTGGCCTACAAGATCGAATCCATCTGCGGCAGCGTTGATGATTCGCAGCCCGTAGAGTTATATGATGGCAGCCTGGGCGTAAGTAAAGAATTTGTAGATATCCTGTCGAAATCGGTAGGCCAGTTGCAATGGAAATATTCGTTCGGCAACCAGTTCAATTCACCGGGAGATTCGGAAGGTAATGTAAAAGGTGTTCGATGGTGCTCCGGCAGTCTCATTGCAAAAGATCTCTTTATAACTGCCGGGCACTGTTTCGACCGTAGCGGATTAAGCTGGAGGCTACCCAAAAAAAATGGCCAGATCATTTCGAGTCAGCAAATTGCACAACTGATGAAAGTTAATTTCAACTATCAGCTCAGTGCTGCGAACAGACAGATACGGACAGATACCATTGACTACCCGGTACTGGAATTAAAGGAATACCGCCATGGCGATCTTGACTATGCTATAATCAGGTTGGGAAGAGATTCGCAGGGCAACTGGCCGGGAGATAAATTCGGAATCATACCCATATCGACCGATACACTAAGCCAGGTAGGGGTTGCCGGGATCATTCAGCACCCCAAAGGAAATCCAAAAGTGATAGAAGCCGGACCGGTTGTTTTCGTTGTGGCCAATCTTCTCGGCTACAATGATATTGATACGGAAGGAGGCTCTTCAGGTGCAGCAGTAATATCTGCCAAAACGAATAAAATTGTCGGGGTCCATATAAAAGGAGGATGTGATCTCAATAGCTCCAACTTCAACTCTGCAACACCCATCCGTGCCATATTACCCTTTTCGCCCATTCTAAAAACACTAACCCAAAATAGAGCTTATTTGCCCTAACCATACTGAGCTGCATCCGGATGCGCTCGGGTTGTCTGCCTTAATTGACAGAAAATTTTTATGACTGATTTTGCAAAGGGTTTCAAGTTTGAAACCCTTTCTTATTACAGGTACATTTCCTTAAACAAAAGCGGGATGCGATATGGGAAAATCCATGACAGGTGGTCACACCTGTTCGGTACATCCAGCGTATATGTATAATCGGTCAGTACTTTGAGCATGGAGGTCTGCCCAGCAGGAGTTTGATAGATGACAATGGTGGTTTTCCATGTCCTTAAACGTTAACCAGTAGTTCTGAAGGGTTTGAAGAAGATGGGATGATTTGTCCAGCGTACCGGTTAACCGAGGTATCAGTCCTGAAAAGCAGCAAGCAGAATCACCGTTACACTTATTACATCACATGCTGGTATACCGCAAACAGTTTCCAGAACCGCATGCTGTGTTCAAAATCGAAAGGTTGTTTTTTGAAATCATTCAATACGAGATCTATTTTATCTTCTTTCATTTCAAACCGACCAAACATGATTTCGCGTTCGGAAGTATAAAGTCCTGTTTTATGCTGACAAAGATGAATATTCTCCCGGGTCACTTCTTCAAAGATGAGCACATCGTGCAGTTGGTACCGGGGCAGTGATTCGTGGTGAGGTATATTGGTATTGAAGGTAAGCGCCATCATATTATGGTTATTCGCTTCCGGCAATACCAGGCGGGGGAAAGCAGCCCAGTCGTTGAAGGCCAGCTCCTGGTAGCAGCATTTCACATATATGTTATCGTTAATAAAAGGAACCTCCCGCAGCTGCAGTTTGATGATATGATTTTCGTCTGCAATCAGCTTATCTCCATTAAACTTCAGGATCTCATTGATAGTAAGATGCTGCGAAATGAACTGGCCAACCGGTATGCAAAAATGATTAGCAATCTGCAGCATGGTTTCAATCCGGGGCTCTGCCCTTCCTTCCTCATAGGAGGAGATATTCCCCCGCGTAAGGTTAAACAGATCGGCAAAGGCCTGCTGGCTCAATCCCTTTGTAGTACGTATTTTCTTGATATTGGCCCCTATCTTGGTCATGATTGCAAAGATAGGTGTAATTTTTTTTATCTTCAATGCAAATATTTTTTGCATTTTGTCAATTTTTTGTAGATTTGCCCTGTCAAGCTGAAACCAACGCGCATGAATTATATAGATACCATTGAAGATTTCGCCATAAAGCTTAATTGCAGGATCATCTACAAGAATGAGCAGAACGGCATTCTGAAGATCGATAACCAGCCCGATGGCATCCATAACCTGATCATCGGCATCGCCCCACCCATCCTGATCATGGAACAATTCCTGTTTTCCTTCCGGGATGATAATATGGATATGTTTAAAAAGCTGCTGCAAAAAAACAGAGATACCATACACGGCGGCTTTGTAATCAATGAAGAAGGTGATAAGGTGCTGTTTCGTTATACCATGCAACTGGGAAATATAGATTTTAATGAGTTTGAAGGGGCTCTCAATTCGCTGGGGCTCCTGCTGAGTGAATATTCACAACAGATCATCGATTTCTCTAAACAGTAATTAGTAATAAAACGGCTATTATAAACCTATAAAAAATTATCAGTCATGAACATTTTCAAACGTCTCTTCAGAATCGGACAGGCTGAAATTCATGCAGCAGTAGATAAAATGGAAGACCCCGTCAAGATGACGGAACAGGGCCTGCGCGAACTGCGGCAGGACCTGGCAGAAGCTACCGAAGCCTATGCCCAGGTAAAAGCACTCGCTATCCGCACCGAGAATGATCAGGCCCACTGTCTCCAGGAGTCTACCAACTATGCAGAAAAAGCAATCCTGATCATGCAAAAAGCGCAGGCCGGCCAGGTAGATATGGTAAAGGCCGAACAGCTTGCCCGCGAAGCTCTTTCGCTTCGCAGAAGATTCTATACAGAATCGGAAGAACTGGGTCAGCAGGTAGTGGCACTGCAGCAGTCATCGCGCGAAATGCTGCGCAATACGGAGATCCTGAAAGAGAACATGGAGAAATGGGAAAAAGAACTGCGTACACTGAAAGCAAAGGCTAAAGTGAGCAAAGCTACCGAACAGGTTAACAAACAGTTGGCACAGCTGGATACCAATGGTACGGTGGCCATGCTGGAGCGCATGAAGGCCAAAGTAGAAGACCAGGAGGCCCTGTCAAAAGCCTATGGTGATATTGCCCGCGACAAAAATAGCCTGAAAGACGAATTAAACAGTATTTTGAAGGACGATTCCCTGTCGATCGAAAAAGACCTGAAAGCCATTAAAGAAAAACTGGGGATTTCCGAAAATCAGTAACTAATATGCTAATAAGTATCACCGACCTCTTATTCCACCCGCTCAGTAATGCGATCATGACGGTTCTTGCCGGCATCACCGCTATCTACTGGATATTTACATTCATCGCCGGCGACCTGTTTGGCGATACCGATGTAGATACGGGCGTTGAAGTGAATGGGGCCGATGTGGATACAGACACAGAAACCGATGTTGGCGACTCTGTAGGCGATAAATCGGCTTTCCAGAAAGCACTTGAATTTGTTAACATCGGAAAAGTGCCTTTCATGGTAGTTTATTCTACCTTCAAATTCATTGCCTGGATAGTCACCCTGACTTCATCCATCGCATTTGGACTGGCCAGCTGGGGCTGGAAGTCGGTCCTCATCCTTATCCCCGTTTTCATTGTAGCTTTTTTCATCACCCGGTATGCCACCAAACCACTCGTTAAAGTTTATCACGCTATGGGATACAATGGCGAAGAAGCACAGGAACTGCTGGGCAGAATAGCCCGCATGAAATCTACCATCTCCGGCAATACCATCGGCGCAGCCGAGGTAAAAGTGCAGAGCGATATTATACGCATCAATGTAAAAAGTAAAACAGGCGATACCATCGCCTATGATGCGGAAGTAATGATTGCCGACGAATCGGCCGATAAGAAGTTTTATCTGGTTGTACCGGAAGTCAACCTTACCAACGTGGTTTAAAAACCATTTCCATAACAAGTCACTATTCACTTAAACCTTAAAACAAACATCAATCTATGGGAGCAATCGGCGGAATCAGCTTACTGCTTATTGGCGGCATTGTATTCATCTTATTTATCATCCTCTTTGCATTTGCTACTTTTTACAAAAAAATACCCCAGGGCAAAGCCATTGTGCGCACCGGTGTGGGCGGCGGAAAGGTTGCCTTCAACAGAGGTATGTATGTGATCCCCATCCTGCATAAAATGGAGATCATGGATATCTCTGTAAAAAAACTGCAGATCGACCGGATGGAAAATGACGGCCTGATCTGTAAAGACAATATCCGCGCAGATATTAAAGTAGCCTTCTTTGTACGGGTAAATAAAAACGCAGACGACGTATTGAACGTAGCCCAGATCATTGGCACCGAAAGAGCCAGTGATGTAGATACCCTGCGCAACCTGTTTGAAGCTAAGTTCTCCGAAGCACTTAAAACGGTAGGTAAAAAATTTGACTTTATTGAACTCTATGAAGCGCGCCGGGAATTCAGAACGGAGATACTCGATATTATCGGTACCGACCTCAATGGATATATCCTCGATGACTGTGCCATCGACTACCTGGAACAAACGGAAGTAAAGTTTCTGAGTCCGCAAAACATTCTCGACTCGCAGGGTATCAAAAAGATTACTGAGCTCACTGCCGAGCAAAATGTAAAAGCCAACCTGATCAAACGTGAAGAGGAAAAGGTAATTAAAAAACAAAATGTGGAAGCGCGCGAAGCCATTCTTGAACTGGAACGCCAGATGGCCGAAAAAGAAGAGAAACAACGCCGCGAGATCGACAACATAAAAGCCCGCGAACAGGCAGAAATCACCAAGGTTCGGGAAGAAGAGCGCCTGAGAGCAGAGACCGTACGCATCAGAACAGATGAGTCGCTCGCCATTCAGGAAGAAAATAAACTGCGCCAGATCATCATTGCCGAGAAAAACAAACAACGGACCGATGCGGTAGAAACAGAACGTGTGGAAAAAGACCGTGCGCTGGAAGCCACTGAACGGGAAAAAATTGTAACCCTGGCCCAGATAGAAAAAGAAAAGACGCTGGAGGTAGAGCGCAAAAACATCCAGGATGTGATCCGCGACCGGGTACGTCTTGAAAAAGGGGTGGTAGAAGAGCAGCAGGGTGTAAAAGATCTGGAAGCCTTCCGCGAGGTAGAACGCAATAAATCGGTTGGCATTACCAAAGCCAGCCAGCAGGCAGAAGAGAAACTGATCTATACTGTAAAAGCTGCCGAAGCAGAGAAAAAAGCGGCGGAAGAAAAAGCAAAACAGCTGATCATTGATGCTGAAGCTAAAAAAGAAGCGGCTGTGAAGGAAGCCGAAGCCCGCAAAATACTGGCTGAAGCCCAGGCCCGTGAAGAAGCTACCCTTGGTCTGTCAGAAGCAGAAGTAATGATGGCCAAAGCCGACGCTGCCGAAAGACAGGGCACCGTAGATGCGACCGTAATTGAAAAAATTGCTGAAGCCAAACGTAAGGAAGGACTTACCCAGGCCGAAGTGACCAAAGAGAAAGCCCTGGCAGAAGCGGCCGGCATTGAAGAAAAAGCCGAAGCGATGAAGAAACTGGATGCAGTGGGTAAAGATCACGAAGAATTTAAGCTGCTGCTCAGCAAAGAAAAAGATATCGCCCTTGCTCAGATCAATATCCAGAAAGATATTGCCGATGCACAGGCGGTAGTACTGGGCGATGCGCTGAAATCGGCCCGGATTGATATTGTGGGTGGCGAAACGATGTTCTTCCAGAATATCATCAACCAGATATCGAATGCCAAAGGCTTTGACCGCCTGATCAATGAAAGCGAAAACGCTTCGCAGATCAAAACGGCCCTGATAGGTGACGGCTCCAATAGCGGCGACCTGCTGGAGCGTATCCGGGAATTTGCTGAGAAGTATAATATTTCAACGAACGATATCAAGAACCTGACCATTTCAAGCCTTATCCTGAAAATGCAGCAGAAAAGCTCAGAAGGCGACCGCTCTTCTTTGCTAAACCTGGCAAACCTGGCTAGCAGCCTCGGTATTTCCAACAAGAAGCTGTAAAGATTGATATCCCACATTGCCTCCTGCCGTTTTTGGCAGGAGGCAATACATTGACGAATCGTTTCGATTACCTGATGTATGCCCGCCCGACCCTGCACGCGCAAAGTCGTGGCACTGTTTTAGAACAGGCATTCATTCCGAAAGCACTTTTTTGAGCAATGGCAGTTACTGAAAACAACAATACCGCTATACTGGATTCAGGCACCTATGAGATTATCCGTAACCGGCTGGAAGAGCAGCGCCTGCTTCTGACACAACGCCTCGCAAAGCTAAATGCTGCGCGAAAAGAAATCTTCAACTCAAACGGATTTCAGCTGGTAGCCAATCAACGTATCACCACGGCCAATAATGGTGTGGCCCGTGGCATCATGGCTTTTGGCGACCTGACCATCTTTGCCTATAACGTTCACTTCGGGCTGCGCGAAGACATAAAACTGAGCGATGTATTCAGCATTTATAAGTTTACAGAAGATCACTTTGAGCCACATCCGCTGACGCTTATTGAAGACGAAAACTTCATCACAGACTTTACCAACCTGTACAAATATTACCGCGACTCCATTTTTGCCCGATTCACAAAAACGGAGAACTACCTGTACATGATCTTCCAGACCAGCAAAAACCCCGACGACCGCAAGGCGTTTAAATGGCTGATCAAAAACAATCAGCTGGTCTACGTCGACGACCGCAGCATTCATGAGGTAAGAAAAGCACCCCAGCATGACTTTGAATGGATCAAAACAGATCTCAGCAACCGCCGGCTGGGCCTGCATCCGCATATTTCAGTCCTCGATAAGGTCTTTATTGAAGCGCTGAATGGCGATATCACCTTCAAAATCGAAAACAATACCGACACGGGAAGAGGCATCTTCTCTGAGCCGGTACTCAACAGAGATCAGCAACTCGATGATGCGGAATATTATTATGCCGACCTGGGCAACCTGATCGCCATTAAAATCAAACCCTACCAGGAAGCATTCCGCTCCTATATTTTCAACGTTCGTACCAAACAGGTACTGCCCATCCCTACCCTGCTGGATGCGGGAATATTGCTGCCCGACAATCAGGGTATCATTTTCCCCAATGGCTATTACCTGCAAAACGGAGAATACAAACTTTTTGAGTCTGCCATTACCGAACTGGAATTCATCCGCAGCATTGCTTCACCCAATGGGGAAGATTTCCTTTATGTGTTTTACCAGAAGACGAGCAATACCTATGTGCTGATGTCGTACAATATGATCGTGCAGCAGGTGGAGACGCCGATCGTCTGCAATGGCTTTACTGTATTCAACGATGGTACACTTATCTATTTCCGCTCCGAAAACGAAGCGGTGAGGCATCACCAGGTACAGATCTGGCAAACGCCTTATACCGTTACGCTGAAAGAAAATACAGCCATGAACAATAATGTGCTGTACAAAATCGGCAACAAGGATATTGTGAGTGCCATGAGCGAAAGCCAGGAGGTAATACAACTGCTGCAGAAAGAAGACAGCTACGAAGACCTCTATGAAGACATCCATAAGCGTACCAATGATATCATCGATTCTTATTTCTGGTTAAAAGATGAAGCGACTTTTAACCTCGCCGCCCCCCTGACCCAGATCCGCGATATTGCCAGTACTGCAATTGACGAGTTTGCCAAAGTGCAGGCACAACGGCAGCATGCAAAAGACACGCTGGCAGCCATGCAGAAACGGGTAGACCAGCTGGTGATTGATGTAAAAAATGCTACGATCACTTCGCTCGATCAACTGGTTGAGTTGCTGGCGGCTACCCGCAGTATGCAGGGTGCCGTTATTGACCTGCAAAATGTGCGTTACATCGATACCGCTGCTGTGAATGCGCTCCGCGAAACCCTGCAGCAATATAATGCTTCACTCTCGCAGGATACGGTTCAGTTCCTGCTCAAAGAAGAAGCCCTGGCGCCCTACGAGACTAAAGTAACAGAACAGAAGAAAGCGGCCGCAGCAGTAACTAAAGTAATAGATGCACAGCCCGTGGAAGAAGCGGTTAAAAACATCGCCGCGGGACTGGAAATGCTTATCGACATCCTCAACAGCCTGAAAATTGAGGATACCACACAGACCACCCGTATTGTAGAAAAGATATCACTCATCTTTGCTTCACTCAATGAGGTAAAAGCAGCGCTGATACGTACCACTACTGCACTTCGCACACAGGAGCTCACGGGTGAGTTTCATGCGCAGCTCACCCTGCTGGATCAGAGCATTGTCAACTTCCTGGATCTTTCTACCTCACCCGAAAAATGTGAAGACTATTTTACCCGTATCAGCATACAGGTAGAAGAGCTGGAAAGCAAGTTTGCCGATTTTGAAGAGTTTGTACTGAAGATCGCCGACAAGCGCGATGAGGTGATAAAGGCCTTCAATGGCAAAAAAGAAATGCTGATTGCCCAGATCAACAAACGCACTTCTTCGCTCGAGCAGATCGGTATGCGTGTGCTGAAGAACATTGAGAATAAAGCACAGACCTTTTCGGATAAAGAAAGTATCTATGCTTTTTTCTCGACGGATCTCATGATTGATAAGGTGCGCAACCTGGTAGATGAGCTGAAAGGACTGGGAGATGTTGCCAAAGCCGAAAACCTCGAAAACCTGGTAAAAGTTGCCCAGGAAACCGCCCTGCGCAATCTGAAAGACAGGACCGACCTGTTTGCAGACGGACAGAATATTATCTCACTTGGCTCTTACAAATTTGTAGTAAATAAACAGGTACTCGACCTCACCATCGTTCGCCGCAACGACCGGTTATTTTATCACCTCATTGGCACCAGTTTTTACAAAGAGGTAAATGCCGATTCGCTTTATCAGCACCGGGCCATCTGGGAGCAGGAGCTGATCTCGGAAAACAATACGGTATACCGGTCTGAATACCTGGCTTACCAGGTCTTTGTGGAAAGCATGCAGCAAAACGATCAGTGGAGCTTTGAAACTTTCCTCAACGACCGCACTGAGCGCGACTATGCTGCCGCCTATCTGAAAGGTGTTCACAATACCGATGCAACAATGATCTACCTGGGCCTTAAAAAACTACAGGAGGCCCTCGGCATTCTGCAATCCCCGCCTGCGGTGCGTGTAGCGGCGCAGCTTTTCTGGTTTGGGCTCGCGGAGGCATCCCGCGACCGGTTGCAGCAACTGATCGGTGCCGCTCACGCTATACAGGAGAGTTTTCCGCAGAGCAGTCGTGCTTCATTTGTAGAAAAAGAATTGTGTGCCCAGTTTTTGCAGTCAAAAATCGCATACCCGGCTGCGGATGCAAATGAAGTGGCTCACTACCTGTACCAGGAGTTTGCTACGGGAAAATTTTTTACCTGCAGCCAGCAGGCACTTTCCCTCAAAAAAGCATTCCGCGAATACCTGCAGGCCCATAAAAGGAGTGAACTGTTTCTGCAGGAGGCAGGCAATACCGGTTTTGACGTAGCCGAACGTTTTTATATTATCCAGAGCTGGGTACAGGCTTTTCTGCAGACACAAGTACCCGGTGCCGATGAGCAATACCTCGATGAAACCGTTTGCCTGCTGCTGTTCAAAGACTATTCGTATCGGGAGAGAGCGGCCGCGGATACACTGGAACTGACCGGAATGAAAGGTACACACCCGGTGATACAGGCCGAAGGAAAGTATATCCTGAATTATCATCGGTTTATTGAAAAGCTACGCAGCTATACCAATTCGATCGTGCCGGCATTTACTGCCTTCAATCAGTTAAAGGAACAATTGGTACAAAATTACCGGCAGCAATTAAAGATAAATGAGTTTGAACCCCGGGTATTAAGCTCCTTTGTTCGCAACCGGCTCATCAACGAAGTCTATTTTCCGTTGATTGGATCTAACCTTGCGAAACAGATTGGCGCTGCCGGCGATGATAAGCGTACGGCACGCATGGGCATGCTCCTGCTCGTATCTCCTCCCGGCTATGGTAAAACAACCCTCATGGAGTACCTGGCCAAAACCATGGGATTACATTTTGTGAAAATAAATGGCCCTACTATTGGTCACAACATCACTTCCATTGATCCGCAGGAGGCAACCACCTCCGGCGCGCGGGAGGAATTGAAAAAAATAAACCTCTCGTTCGAAATGGCCGACAACGTAATGTTGTATATCGACGACATACAGCATTGCAGTCCGGAGTTTTTACAAAAATTCATTTCCCTGGCCGATGGTCAGCGTAAAATGGACGGCATTTTTGAAGGAGAAAGCAAAACCTATGACCTGCGGGGCAAACGTTTCTGCGTGGTAATGGCTGGCAACCCTTATACCGAAAGCGGGGAGCAGTTCAAAATTCCCGACATGCTTGCCAACCGTGCCGATGTATACAACCTGGGTGATGTAATAGGCAACTCAGACCTTCTCTTCAAACTAAGCCTGATTGAAAATGCCATCGCAGAAAACAGCTACCTGCAGCGTATTGGCAACCGCAGTTTTGAAGACCTGTACAAACTGATTAATTATATTGAAACAGAAAGTGAGTTGCTGCCCGAGCTGGAAGGCAACTACAACCGACAGGAAACAGATGATGCAGTGGCTGTATTAAAAAATATTATCCGCATCCGCGATATCGTATTACTGGTCAATCAGCAATATATCGCCAGTGCTGCTATGAAAGATGCCTACCGCTCCGAGCCTGCTTTTAAGTTGCAGGGCTCTTACCGGAATATGAATAAGATGGTAGGCAAAGTGGTACCACTCATGAATCCGGAAGAGGTGGACACACTTATTCTTTCTCATTATGATGGCGAGTCGCAGACACTCACCTCAGATGCGGAGGCCAACCTGCTGAGGTTGAAAGAAATTGCCGGCCTGCTAAAACCCGATGAGGCAATACGCTGGCAGCATATCAAAGAGATATTTGTAAAGAACAATCGTTTTGGCCTGCTGAGCGAGACTGATACCTCGGGACAAATGCTGATTCAGTTGAGTTCGTTTAATGAGCACCTCGAAGCCATTGCTAAAGCGATCAGTAAAAAACAGATAAAGTAAAGAGGGGCTTTGCTTTTTGAAAAAGGGCCTGTTTTATGAAGAAGAAAATACAATTCACTGATTTCCGGGATTTATGTATAGCTAATAGTAGTAGCAAATATGTATCACAGATACTTGACATTATTTACAACGGTGATTGCATTTTTTACCCCGGTATTATTATGCCCCGGACGCAAATGTCAAGCCTATATCGGCTTCGATTGGAAATCCAGAAAGATCACGAAACTGCCGGAAATGAATTTCTTAACGACTATGAGAATACCGTGGTTGCAATGGAAAACAGTCAATCGAAAGAGATAGGAATTTGCAGCCTAATAACCGACCAGGAAAGTTATTTAGTCTTTTCCGAATCGGAAGAAGGTAAAATTGCAGGCATTATCAAAACGCAATCTTCGGGCAGCATAGCCAACTGCGAAACTGACATTGATGAGTCAATCCGGCGTGGATATACCTCCGATGCAGAAAAATACACAAGCGGCATACTCGTAAGAAAATGGTAGCAGTAATGCTATATATATTAGCTTTGCTGTGATACTCATGCGAATCTATCACACTTTAAAAATCGGCGAATACCATACTAATTACTGTGAGGACTACCTGATAAACTGCGAGATTGGCCATCAGAAAATGTTATGTGCGGTAATGGATGGCTGCTCTATGGGCACCGACAGTCACTTAGCTTCCACCCTTACTGGAAAAATTCTAAGAAAAATTTCTTCCGGGCTTAGCTACCAAGAGTTTATATCAAAAGAAGCTCCCGGGCTAAGTAAATTGATGGAAAATGTAATCAGGCAGTTGTTTAGTGAATTACGTACCATTAAAAATACGTTGCTCCTGCAAAGAGAGGAGCTACTGAGCACGCTGGTGATTGCCATCATTGATACAGAAAATTGCTCCGGTGAATTTTTATGTGTGGGAGATGGGCTTATTTGTATTAATGGACAGTATTTTGAATTTGAACAAAATGATCAACCTGATTATTTGGGCTATCACCTTGAGGAAGATTTTGAGCAATGGATAGAAAATCAGCATCAAAAAATATCGGTAGAGCACATTACAGATTTCAGTATCTCGACCGATGGAATCTTTACTTTCAAAAAGTTTGATGAGGGAATATATGAGCAGCCTGACAATATTGTAGACTACCTGCTTGTTGATAATACCGGCAGCGCTACCGAGATGATGCTTCACAAGAAGGTAATTGACATCGAATCTGAATGGGGCTTAAAACCTGCTGATGATATTGCCATTATAAGAGGCATTTATAATCCATAATAACCGGTAGACTCCGGTGACACAAACAGAAAAGTCAGCAGGCGGTGATGACACTTTTGAAGAAGCAACACAGGTTATTTCATGGCTATACTTTACCTGTTTTAAAGCACCACGCTCCCGCCCCTGACATATCCTTTCTTATGTTAAGATTTTTCCGTCAACGATTTATTCATCACCCAGTGATCGACACTCCACTTGCCGGGTCCAACAAGGAAAAAAATGGCAAACAGGAGCAGAAACAACAGCGGATGCTCGCCTTCATAAATCTTCCCATTATGCACCGTATAAATAACACCGGCCATCGTGATCATAAGCAATGGGGTGACCCAGCGGGTAAATAAACCGAGCATCAGGCAAATGCCGCCCACCAGCTCGATAAGCTTGGCTGCATATGCTGAAAATACAGGGAAGGGGAACTTTATGCTGGTTAAAAAATCAATCAATCCACCGATCTGAAACAACTCCCAGGAATACCGGAAAATCAGCCAGCCCGTTATAAGCCGCACTACTGCAAGACCTGCCGGCCATACCCCAGCTGAGGAAAATAGTTTTTTCATCTTTTTCCGACAATAATAAACGACAGTCTGCCGGCACTGGTAAAACAGCTGTAAATTAAGTGTAACCAACTGTAAATTTTCTTTGTTTACGTACATAAGTAATTGATTACGTATACACTGGAGGTCAGTCATGCTTATACTGGTGATCCGCAGATGCTATAAAACGATACATTTGATTCATGAAAAAACGCTGGTTATACTGGGTTGTGCCTGCCCTGGTTCTTGTCTTAATCGGGTTTAAGGCCCGTAATGTAAATGACTGGTCATTTAGCCAGGCCAGTGAGCTTACCCGAATGCGAAATATCGGGCATCTCGTCTTGCTCAGTAGCGGAGATGCTTCTTCGCGCGTGCTGCCGGTGCAGGAAGTTTCGCCGGGCAGTTACCAGCTTCGTTTCGAAAAACCTTTTACACCCGTAACCGACTCGCTGGTAAAAATTGTGACCAGCAAGCTGGGCAATCAACGGGCTTATTCAATTGAGCTAAGGGCAGCCGGTAGTCAGGATATACTCTACAGTTTTATAATATCGGAAGATAGCGGTAAGACTGTTATCCCCTGCCTTGATCGGCCTATGCCATTGAGCCAGTATGAACTAATGATCCGCTTTCCGGTCAGCCAATCCAACGCCGGTTACCTGATTGGTGCGGGAGTACTCCTTGTTTTACTCGTCGGCGGGTGGTTCCTTTTCAGGAGAAAACCTGCTCCGCTTCCGCCCCTGCCACCGGATGATGAAGAAAAAGGACATCCCTTTCTCCGCCTCGGGCGATATCGTTTTTATACCGCACAACAAAAACTGGAACTTGACGGAGTGGAAACGGAACTAACAGGAAAGGAAAGCCATTTGCTCAGCATTCTGGCTGAGTCGCCCAATACGATGGTAGAACGAAGCCGGCTTCAAAAAGAAGTATGGGAAGACAATGGCGTGATCGTAACCCGGAGCCTCGATATTTTCATTTCAAAACTGCGGAAGAAACTGCAGGCTGATCCTGCTATAAAAATTGTAAATGTGCACGGAAGGGGGTATAAGCTTGAGATTGTGTAAATAACGGCTGCTTACAATTACTTTATATCCGTTCTCTTCTTCATAAAGTAAAAATTCATGGGCCGGTTTACTTTAAAGCCCAATCGCTCATACAGGGCAATCGCCCGGTTATTGTCGTCGCGTACATGCAGAAAAGGTTGTTGATTTTGAGAAAGAATCAGGTGTAACTGATGGAGGAGCAGAGCGGCGGCATATCCTTTTCCTAAAAAATCAGGATGTGTACAGACGGCGCTGATCTCGGTATTATTATATACATGCATGCGCTGACCGGTCATGGCAGCCAGGCGGCCCTCTTCGAAAATGCCGTGATAGTGGCCAAACTCAATAGTACGCTTATCGAATGGGCCGGGTTTGGTAAGCGCTGTAAGTGCTATCATCTCCTGCACATGCGACTCATTGAGCGGAACCGGCGTGATGGCCGGGGCAGCGGGTATTACCCCTTCGGGAAAAATAAACTGTAGTCCGCTGATCTGGGCTCTGAACTCCCAGCCTGCCGGCTCACTGATCTGTGTGGGTGTAGCATATAAAATGCGGCGGCCCTCCGGCAGCAGGCCATATAATTCTTCAAAGCCGGTACTGTTGCCTGTTTCAAAACCTACGAAAGGAGAAACCTCCTCATCAAAACACCTGACGCGATCTGTGCCAAAGCCAAGATGCCGGTCGCCCGACTGCAGGGCATTAAACACCGGGTTGTATAAGCTGTCTTCCACAAGTGCAAAATTAAGTGGTTCGGCTTAGACCGCTGGCCGGTAATAAAATGCCGCAGAAAACGGCGAATGGCGCAGCAGAAGGTTTTTCAAGCAGGTGATATTCATTTCAAAAAGTATAGCAGAATCGTAGTAAAAGATGTGAAATAAACAGATTGAAGCGCAGGGCCGTGGTAAGTTTACATAAGTTTCTGACAGGTATTGGAAAGCGATTTCGTAAATTTAGGATCGAAACGTCAACCTCCTTCTCTGCCGGACAGTTCTCCACTAACACTATTTTATCATCTTTTTAAATCAGAATAGTATGAAAGCAGTTCGTTTTTTTGGACAAAAAGATGTGCGGGTTGTCAATGACATGGAAAAGCCAACACCAACCGGTGATGAGGTTTTATTGAAGATCGGCGGTGCCGGGGTTTGTCATTCAGATTTGCACATTATTGATGAAGGCATCATTCCCGGTTTACAATTTACGCTCGGTCATGAAAACGCGGGATGGATCGAGGATATGGGGCCTGCTGTAAAAGGGTATAAAAAAGGAGATGCCGTACTGGTATATGGTCCCTGGGGATGCGGGCACTGTAAACCCTGCCAGCACTCGCAGGAAAACTATTGCGATCACCAGTCAGAAGCCGCGTTTGGCGGAGGCCTGGGATTGAACGGCGGCATGGCCGACTATATGCTGGTGCCTTCTTCGCGTTTGCTGGTGCCGATCTATGACCTCGATCCGGTAATAGCAGCGCCGCTTACAGATGCGGCCCTTACCCCTTACTCCGCCATCAAACGTTCACTCCATAAATTAATGGCCGATGAATTTGTAGTAGTGATCGGTATCGGTGGCCTGGGTCATACTGCCATACAGATACTGCGGGAGATAAGCGGCGCGGCGATTATTGCCTGCGACATCACCGCCGATCGGCTCGATTTTGCAAAATCACTGGGAGCAGCCTATACGGTCAATTCAAAAGATGCCGATGCAGCGGAGCAGATCAAAAAGATTACCGGTATTAAAAAAGCTAAAGTGGTAATCGATTTTGTAGGCGCCACGTCTACGATCGACCTGGGTACAAAAGTTGTTGGCCTCGATGGCGACCTCACCGTGGTAGGCCTGGGCGGCGGCGTATTTTCGTACAACATGATGGGCCTGCCTTTTGGCGTTAACCTGTCGAATCCTTACTGGGGTTCACGCACCGAACTGATGGAAGTTGTGGGACTGGCCCGGCAAAAGAAGATTCATATCAATATCGAAAAATATAAACTCGATGAAGCCGTAGCCGTATACGAAAAGCTGCGCAAAGGCCAGATCAAAGGCCGTGCTGTACTGGTACCTTAAGTTTATACCCGATATACTTTTTCCCAAGCGGCCCCCGTGGCCGCTTTTTTCATGAAAACTGCTACGGTAGAAAGCCTTATCTTAATGGCTTATTTCTCCACGATAAATGAACCGGCTATGACCATGCAGGAAGTAATGACTCAACTGGAAAAACTTGGCTCCGAAAAAATGCGCCAGATAAATAAAAAGACCGGCGCCGGCGACAACCAGTTTGGCGTTAAAATGGGCGATATCCGCAATCTGGCTAAAAAGATCAAAAAAGATCATGCACTGGCCCTTCAGTTGTGGAATACCGGCAATGTAGATGCCCAGCTGGTAGCCGCACTCATCATGGATACCCAAAAACTGACCATCGA
>JAGODE010000153.1 GCA_017998385.1 Chitinophagaceae bacterium
GCTTAAGGACGAATTCAGCAAGCCTTATTTCGGACAGATTGTATTGCACCTCAAAACTGAGCGCACGCAGCAAAAGACCATTTATCCCCCCGGCGCATTCATCTTTAATGCCTTTAATACCACACCCGTAGACCAGGTAAAAGTCGTGATCCTGGGTCAGGACCCTTATCATGGTCCCGGACAGGCGCATGGCCTATGTTTTTCGGTACAGAATGGCGTACCGCCACCACCTTCGCTGGTCAATATTTTTAAAGAACTGAAAGAAGATATCGGCATTAATATTCCCCGCCATGGCAACCTGACCCACTGGGCGCAGCAGGGCGTGTTTTTGCTCAATGCCAGCCTCACGGTGCGGGCAGGAGAGCCCATGAGTCATGCCAAAATCGGCTGGGCTACCTTTACAGACACTGTCATTAAACGCATCAGCCAGGCACGGCCACACCTGGTCTTCATGCTCTGGGGTAAGTTTGCACAGGAAAAAGCGGTGCTGATCGATCAGGAAAAACACCTGATCCTGAAAGCAGCCCACCCTTCGCCCTTATCGGCGCATAATGGTTTCCTGGGTTGCCGTCATTTCTCTAAAGCCAATGCCTGGCTCATGAGTCAGGGTATTGACCCCGTTGACTGGCAGTTGTGACAGGCCGGTCTTATCAAAAGCTATTTATCTTTACTTATCCTGATTTTGCTTGTTATGCTAAAGAATATACTGGGACGCATATTGGCCGTTTGGGCAATCATCATTTTTGTGCTGACTATGCTGGTGGCCTATCCGCTTATCTGGTCGGCCAAATTCAGTCCCGAACCCAAACGTACCCGCGTATTTCAGCGTTTTGCCAGGGGCTGGATGCGGGTTTATTTTTTCCTGACCGGCGTGCGCGTCCGGATTGTAGGCAAAGAACATTTCGATCGTGGCCAGAGCTATATAGTGGTATGTAATCACAACTCTTTTATGGATGTACCCCTGGCTACTCCATTTATTCCCGGACCCAATAAGACGATTGCAAAAAAAGAAATGGCCAGCATTCCCCTGTTTGGAATGATCTACCGGCTGGGCAGCGTGCTGGTTGACCGCAAAAGTGAGGAAAGCCGCAAGCAAAGCTATGTGCGCATGAAAGAAGTGCTCAGCATGGGCCTGCACATGTGTATTTACCCCGAAGGCACCCGCAATCGCAGTAAGGAGACTTTACAATATTTTCATAATGGTGCATTCAAGCTGGCAACCGACACGGGCAAACCCATTATGCCCGCTGTTTTGTTCAATACTGCCAAAGTGCTGCCTCCCAATAAATCCTTTTATTACTGGCCTGCGCGCATCGAAATGCATTTCCTCGAACCCATACCCGTGGGCAGCTATTCGATGGAAGAACTGAAAGATGAGATTTTTGAGCAGATGAAAACGTACTATGAGGAGGTTAAAGGTAAAAGGTAGAAGGTGTGATAAGATTGCTACTGTCTGATCTGATAGATCACCCGCGTCGAATAAGAGCAATTCTGCCTGGTCATGCGTTTTCCGGCAAGTCCCTTTTAATAGTAGGTTGAAGGTGGAAGATAGAAGGTAAAAGTTGGGATAAGATTTTTACTACCGCAGTCACTGTAATCGATACTTTCTGAAAGATCAGGTATTGATTATTACACCTCCAACCTTCTACCCTAAACCTCTTACCCTTCTCAGTAGCCGGTGAAAAAGCTTCTCGTCCTGTTGATCCTCAGATCCTGCAATACGCCTGCCTTGGGACTGATGGTTACATTAAAGAAACGATAGATACCAATCGGCGTTACGCTGATGGCCATTTGCCAGCAATGCATTTCGCGGTTGATTGACATGCTGAATGTCTGCAGCTTTTTGGTGTCGAAATCATAGAAGCCGTTCATGGTAAAGTTCCATTTGGGCGTAAGGCTGAAGCTGCCGCTGAAGTTGGCGCTTGATCGTACCACATTTTCATAGCCACTATAGTCGCTCTTGATCTGCCGGGCAAAATAAAGCGAGTAGGAGAGAGATATCTGCCAGGGAATGTTGAAGTCAACAAACTCAGATGGGTTCTGCCGCATATAATCGAGCATACGCTGACGGTCATCGGCAAATGTGGGATCATTCATTAGTTGATCCTGCTCCTGCTTTTTCTTTTTATCCTTATCCTCATCGCGGGGTTTGCTCTGAAATGTGGTGGAGAAGGAAAGACTGCCCGAGGTAATCTGGCCCAGCTTGAACTTGCCGGCCTCCCACGCATATTTGTTGATGTTGTTGCCAAAGCTATCGGTCTGGTAGGGATTCATGATAGCATTGGCGTTGATGTTGATCTTCTGAAACAGGTTGGTACGGAAATAGAAGTTGAAAGGCGACAGTTTGAGTGAGTCGGCCAGGAAGTTGTAGTTGGTAGACACACCAAAGCCTTCAATAAGGCGGACAATTTCGGGTTTGCTGTTGCCCGTAGAATCTTTGCTGCGCATTTTCATCTCTACGTTATTGTCGAGCTGAAACGAAATGCCTCCGGTACGCCCTTCGGAATAGCCGCTATAAATGCCCCCCTGCAGTTTGGAAAACCGTTGGGTGTTGCCGGCGGTATTGATCCGGGTGGTGTAATAATATTTCGAAGAAAGATCGGGGCGGTAGTTGAATCCGATGGATGGCCGAACCACGTGGCGGATACCCTGTACTTTGGAACTTTTCTTAAAATTAAATGTACCAAACATGGCCGTGTTGAAGCTGAGACCAAAACTGGCCTGCTGATCCATAAAGAATCCTTTTTTCACCACCGTATCCAGTTTTTGGGCCGTTGGGTTCCAGTGCCGCTCAAAGGTCTGCGATATCCATACCTGCGAGTAGCTCACGCTGGGCGATACCACTATGGCGCCTCCGAGGATGGGTGGGAGCGAAAGGGTAATGGGCACGTTGTGCTGAGCTCCCCACTGCAGGGTATCGAGCAGGTTGCGCAGTTTGAAGGCCGTATCATAAAAAGAAACCGAGTTGCGGAAGTTGCCGTTGTAAGCAATACCCAGCTGCTCATACCATTTTTTAGATCCTGCAAAATCCTTCTTCTGGAATGGATAAAGGGTGCTTACTGTAAAACCCATATCGGGCAGCGCTATATTGACAAGGCGGTTATAGTTGTTTTGCGAGTGGTTGGCACTTATCGTAAGGTTGTAGGGCTTGTCGACCCAGGTCTTTGAATAAGTGATCGAAGAGCCCATCAGGTTCTGGAAATTGAGCTGGGGGCTATTGGGTACATTTTGATTATAGCGGGTAGAACTGGCATTTACGTTGGCCGAGAAGGTCACGCCTGGTCTCGCTTTCTGATCCATGCTGTGGTTCCAGCTCAGCGTATAGCTGTTGATGGGTGTATAATCAGGATCGCCTTTAAAGTTGCGTTTGGTTTTCTGCAGGCCAAAGTTGAAGGCCCCGCGGTAACGATAGCGGCGGTAATAAGTGGGATTGATATTGGCCGACCAGCTGCCGTAAGAGTAGATATTACCATACAGTTTGGCATCCCAGTAATCGTTGATCACTTTATAATAACCCAGGCCTTCGAGTCCAAGGCCCATCTGGTCGTTGGTGGCAAACTGGGGTGGGAGCATGCCCGAGTGGCGACCGGATGATAAGGGGAAAAGACCAAACGGCAGGTAAATAGGAACGGGCACTCCTTCAAATTCGGGGTGAACCGGGCCGGATACAGCCATCTTTTTGTTGATCACCTTGAGTTTATTGGCCATAAAGGCAAAATGCGGATGATCGAGATTGCAGGTCGTAAACCGCCCGCGGGAAATAAAAGTCACATCCTCACTTACTTTTTTGGCAACCCCACCGCCTACAAAAAATTCACTTTGCTGGGTGATCGTGTTGTATGCAATACCCTTTTGCGATTTAAAATTAAATTGGATGGTATCGCTGATAAATGTCTGATCAGCTTGCGTTAATTGTGCTTCTTCCAGCACAGTGCCGGCGCTGTCTTTTTGATTGCGTGCAGTGATCAGCTGGGTTTCCTGGTCTATTTCCACCCAGGGCCCCTGCAGGTTTACATCCTGGTATTCCGTTTTGGTTTTGCCATGCAGGGTAATCTTCTTTTTGCGGATATGCACGACTACCGAATCTTCGGCAAAGTAATTAACCGGTGCAGAAAGTGTATCTTTCGAAAAACGGAGTGAGAATGTATCGGTTTTGATGAACCGGGTAGAATCGGAGCCGGCAACAACGGAGGTGTCGGTCGATTCGATGCGGATCGGGCTGGTAACGGGGGGGCGGGCAGGAGGTACCGTATCGGTTGCCTTACCTGTTAAAGGTCTGTCAAATTCCCGGTTAGATATACGCTGTGCGTTTGATTTCCACGTTACTATAAAAAAGCACAGGCCAAACATGGCCCGGAATAAAAAAAATTTTAAACTAAATTTGCGCAGTCGATTCATACGGTAGGGGCAAAAGTAATTGATTCACCCCTAAACATTATGTGAAGATTCCACTTAACCCGTTAAAAAAGAAAAACCATGATGAAACGAACCCTGGCTATCATGATTACGGTAGCAGCGGCTTTTTTGTTCCTGTCTTTTATTACGCGTAAAAAAGAACCAGTACCCAAGGCCGCTATCCGCACCCTTATCATTGATGCAGGACATGGAGGCATTGACCCCGGAGCCCGTGGCTCTTTCAGCACCGAAGCGGAGGTGAGCCTGTCTGTGGCGCTGAAATTTGGTAAGGCTGTTGAAAAAGAATTCCCCGATCTGAAGATTGTATATACCCGCACAGAAGATATTATGGCGGGAAATAAGAAGAATAAAGATGATGGCAACCGCTACCGGGCCGATCTGGCCAACAAATCGGGCGGCGACCTCTTTATTGCCATCCACTGCAATTCTGCTCCTGATCAGAAACACCGGGAGCTTACCGGCTATAAAAACCAGACCGTCTATGTGGGCAAGGGTAAAAAACGCCGGAAAGTGACCAGGAAAGTGCCCCAGTATCGCTACTGGACCACTCCATCGGTTGCGAAAGGTACTGAAACCTACATCTGGGCCGTTGGTAAGAACGATGCCAAGGTAAATTCTGTAAACAAAAATGAGGATTATGAAGGGGAGATCGACTCTACCTCCACGTTGAAACTGCCCGATCCTTCTGACCCCACCGAAAAAGCCCGGATGCTGATTTATGCGCAGCAGTTCTTTAAAAAGAGCCTTAACCTGGCCGATCTCATCGAAAAAGAATTCATAGCCGGCGGCCGCAACAGCCGGGGAGTAAAACAACGTAACCACACCGGTATCTGGGTACTGCAGGCTACGGGTATGCCCAGTGTGCTGGTAGAGATCGGCTTTATTTCCAATCCCGAAGAAGAGAAGTATATCAACAGCGATAAGGGACAGGATGAAATAGTGGAAGCACTGATCAACGCGTTTCGTACATATAAACAAAAAGTCGAGTCAAAACAGATAACGACGGGGTAATGAATAGAATGTGCTAATGTGTTAATGTGCTAATGTGTTAATGTGCGAGTGAATCGTTTAAATGATTGAGAGAGTGTAGAGGATTTAAACTCTATGCTCTTTTTTATTTATATCATAAAGTCTATATACTGAGTATATAGAAGAAATGATTTTTATATCCTTTTATCAGTAAATCGAAACTTCCGCCCACTCATTAGCACATTAACACATCAGCACATTAGCACATTATTTTTTCCCTACCTTGCACGCCATCTAACGTATGGCAAACCATTTTAATTACGGCAGTGATTCACTGCGCATAGACACTGTATTGGGGCTTGCTGCCGGCTCCATACACGGACAACTCGATGCGGCTGCCCGCGATCAGGTATTACGCAGCCAGGCAGCGGTACAGGAAATCGTCTCCACGCATCGTACCGTATATGGTGTCAACACCGGTTTCGGTATCCTGGCCAATACACCGATATCGGAGGCCGATACGGCCACACTTCAATACAAAATTCTTCAAAGCCATAGTGTGGGAGTGGGTGATCCCATACCCCATGAAGTGGCCCGGCTCATGCTCATCTGTAAGGTGCAGGCACTGGCCCGGGGCTATAGTGGCGTACAACTGGCCACACTGGAGCGGATACTCTGGCATATAGAGCAGGACATCATTCCGGTAGTACCGGAAAAGGGAAGTGTGGGAGCAAGTGGCGACCTGGCCCCGCTGGCTCACCTTTTTTTACCCCTGATCGGACTGGGCGAAGTATACTATAAAGGCATTCGTTTCCGTACAGGTGAGCTGTTTCAGCAACTGGGCGTTGAACCGATTAAACTGGGCCCCAAGGAAGGGCTGGCACTCATTAATGGTACTCAGTTTATTCTGGCCTTTGCGGTAAAGGCAGTACAACGGCTCCACAATTGCCTGGAAGCGGCAGATATCATCGGCGCTATGAGTCTCGAAGCGCTCACCGGCACTCAGGCTCCGTTCGACGACCGGCTTCATCAGTTGCGTCCCTTCGCGGGCAACAGGCTGGTGGCGCAACGCCTGCGGAAACTGTTCGATGGATCTGCCATCATGCAAAGCCATGTTGACTGCGGACGTGTACAGGACCCCTACAGCCTGCGCTGTATGCCCCAGGTACATGGCGCCAGCCGTAATGCCTGGCTGCACCTGAAGGAACTCACCTGCATTGAGCTCAATGCTGTAACCGACAACCCGGTCGTCCTGTCGGCCAATGATACCATCAGCGGAGGTAACTTTCATGGTCAGCCGCTGGCCCTGCCACTCGACTATGCCTGCCTGGCAGCAGCTGAAGTAGGCAATATAGCCGACCGGCGCTGCTACCTGCTGCTCGAAGGTAAATGGGGACTGCCCCTGCTGCTGATGAAAGATGTGGGATTAAACAGCGGCTTTATGATACCACAATACACAACTGCCGCCCTGGTAACCGAAAACAAAACCTTATGCTTCCCTGCCAGCGCAGACAGCATCCCCACCAGTCTGGGCCAGGAGGACCATGTAAGTATGGGCAGCATCAGTGGCAGAAAGGTAAACCGCGTGCTCGACAACCTGGAGCATATCCTGGCCATCGAGTTGCTGAGTGCCTGCCAGGCGATTGAATTCCGGCGTCCATTGCGCAGCTCCGAACTCCTGGAAACCGCCCATCAGTATGTGCGCAAGACAGTAAGCTTCGCCGAGCAGGACAGGATCTTTGCCGACGACATCAACCAGGTAGTGACCCTGATCCGCGACTTTAGTTTTGTAAAACAGGTAAATGAACTGGCCGACGAAAAAGGGAATGGATTAAATGATGGATTCCCGGGATTTAATTTGAAATAAATGCTTGTTAACTAATAGTATACAAAATTTATTTGAAATTAATTATTAAGTTTATTTTCTTCATAAGGCCGTATAGGAAATTAATTTTACATAAATGCGACTTTTCATTGATATACAATTATTTAAAACATATATCAAAATAAAAAAGTCGGGGTGTATCTCATCTAATTAAAAATTAAATAACCGATATAACTAACTGTAAATAATATTAATAGTTTTTATTCCCCTTTACACCTTAAACCTTTTACCCTCTACCTTACTTAAAACTTATTACTTAAGACCTAAAACCAGTTATGCCATACGATCCTATTAAATACAAGACGCCCACGGGAACCAATCTTCAGTGTAAAGGCTGGATCCAGGAAGCTGCATTACGCATGCTCCTCAACAACCTTGATCCCGCTGTAGCCGAAAGACCCGATGACCTGATTGTATACGGAGGACGGGGTAAAGCCGCCCGCAACTTCGAAGCGCTTGACCGGATCATTGCCAGCCTGAAAGTGCTGGAAAATGATGAATCCCTGCTGATCCAGAGTGGCAAGCCGGTGGCCATATTAAAGACTCATCCCGATGCTCCCCGGGTCTTATTAAGCAATAGTCAACTGGTACCCAACTGGGCCAACTGGCAGCATTTTGATGAGCTGGAGAAAAAGGGGCTGATCATGTATGGCCAGATGACGGCCGGCTCCTGGATTTATATCGGCAGCCAGGGCATCGTACAGGGCACCTATGAAACCTATGCCGCCGTAGCCGACAAACATTTTGGAGGTACATTAAAAGGTACATTCAACGTAACAGCAGGATTGGGAGGCATGGGTGGCGCTCAACCCCTGGCCATCACCATGAACGAGGGCGTGGCCCTGGTGGCCGAGGTAGAGGAATGGCGCATTGATAAGAGACTGGAGACAAAATACCTCGATGAAAAGTTTACGGATATCGACCAGGCTATTGATGCGGCACTGGCATATAAAAAAGCTGGTATTGCCAAAAGCATCGGGGTGCTGGCCAATGCGGTTCACCTGCTGGAGCGGCTTCTTGAGCGCAACATCATACCGGATACCCTTACCGACCAGACCAGTGCCCACGATCCCCTGATCGGCTACTGGCCGCACGAATTGAGCGAAGCAGATGCACGGGCACTACGAACAAGTGATCCCGATGCCTATATTAAATACAGCTACCGGTCTATGTATCGCCATGTACAGCTGATGCTGCAGCTGATGGACCGGGGGGCGATTACATTTGACTATGGCAATAATATTCGTGCCCGGGCACAGGAAGAAGAGGCGCGTACCGGCACAGGTGCCCGGCTGACAAAACACGATTGTTTTGGATTCCCGGGTTTTGTACCGGCTTATATCCGCCCCCTGTTTTGCGAAGGCAAAGGACCCTTTCGCTGGGCTGCCCTCAGTGGCGATCCGGCCGATATAGCCGTGACCGATGAATTGATCAGTAACCTATTTCCCGATAATGCCGGTCTGCAGCGCTGGCTTCGCCTGGCAAAAGAGAAAATAGCGTTTCAGGGATTGCCGGCACGTATTTGCTGGCTGGGTCAGGGTGAAAGAGAAAAAGCGGGACTTGCTTTTAATGAACTGGTACGTGAAGGCAAAGTAAAAGCCCCGATTGTGATTGGCCGCGATCACCTCGATACCGGTAGTGTAGCCAGTCCCAACCGCGAAACGGAAGCCATGCTCGATGGCAGCGATGCGGTGGCCGACTGGCCCATCCTCAATGCCCTGGTCAATACGGCCGGCGGCGCCAGTTGGGTGAGTCTGCATCATGGTGGTGGAGTGGGTATGGGCTACAGCATTCATGCCGGTATGGTAATTGTAGCCGATGGTACAGAAGCTGCGGCTGCCCGCCTCGCCCGTGTACTGCGCAACGATCCGGGCATGGGCGTCATTCGCCATGCCGACGCGGGATATGAATTGGCCAGACAGACGGCAAAAGAAAATAATTTGAATCTGGAAAGCAGGATAGGGGGATAAAGGGTTAATGTGCTAATGAGAATAATGTGCTAGTGTGCTAATGGCCACTTTGAAAATTTACTACTGAGCTAAACTGTTTCGGCAATATATTTTCAATTATCAATACCTGATAATATAAACAATCTGATTACCATTAGCACATTAACCCATTAGCATATTAGCACATTAATCTCATTAGCACATTGAGTAGTCGTATTCACCCCCACAAGTTGTCGTTTTCTGCCTCCATTCGTTCCATTTTTTTAAATGAGCTTTACCGCATCAATTAATCAAAAACGAAAATCATCATGGCAACACAAGAAAAAAACAGCGTTACAATCAAGACGACCATCCATGCGCCCGTGGCCAAAGTTTGGGAATACTGGACAGACCCCGCGCATATTGTGAAATGGAACAGTGCTTCAGAAGACTGGCATACGCCCAGCGCCAGCAATGACCTGCGCGTGGAAGGCCGCTTCACCAGCCGCATGGAAGCCCGCGACGGCAGCCAGGGTTTTGACTTTGGTGGAGTATACACCGCCGTTGACGAACATGCCCGAATCGAATATACGATGGACGATAACCGCACGGTGAAAGTATTGTTTGATGGCGACGGAGAGACCACCCATGTCACCGAGACATTCGACACAGAAAACACCTTTCCCGTAGAAGTACAACGCGCCGGCTGGCAGTCAATACTGGATAATTTTAAGAAGTATACGGAAGAAAATTAAGATAGTGATTTGGTGATTTGAAAATTTGAGGATTTGAAAATAATACTCAACTCAACTAAATATCTACTAATACGTAGAATTTATTTTAAGAGCCATCTTCAAATTTTCAAATCACCAAATCCTCAAATTGTATTACATTGGTGTATGCAATTACGCCATCTTCAAATCTTCAAATTCTCAAATCTTCAAATTGCTGTAATTGGGGTAATGGCCGTTTTATTTGCGGCCTGCACCAACCACTCTCTTCCTGCTCATACAGGAAAAACAGGTACGGTTGAAACTCCGCTGATGACAGGTGCGGAGCAGACAGAAAAATATCTGCCGTTATTGCAGGGCAAACGGGTAGCCCTACTGGCCAATCCGACTACTATAATCGGACAAAAACACCTGGTTGACAGCCTGCAGAGACTGGGCGTTCAGATTGTAAAGGTCTTTGGTCCCGAACATGGTTTCCGTGGCAATGCCAGCAATGGCGATCATGTGAGCGATGAAAAGGATCCTGCTACCGGCATACCTATTGTTTCACTCTATGGCAACAAACGCAAACCCAGCAAGGAAGACCTGGCCGATGTAGACCTTATGATTTTCGACATCCAGGATGTGGGCTGCCGGTTTTATACCTATATCAATGTGCTCAGCCATATCATGGAAGCCTGTGCTGAAAATGGCAAAGAATTATTGATTTTAGACAGACCCAATCCGAATGGATATTTGGTAGATGGCCCCATTTTAGACATGACCTACAAATCGGGTATTGGCATATTTCCTATCCCAATTGCACATGGGATGACCATTGCTGAGTTTGCTCAAATGATTAATGGAGAAGGGTGGTTGCCTAATAAAATGCAAGCC
>JAGODE010000154.1 GCA_017998385.1 Chitinophagaceae bacterium
CAATATATCCTTACCGGTATTGGCCACCTGCGCAAGCTGAATGTGCTCAGTGCTGCCGAAGACAGAAACCTGAAGGCGATTGCTGACAAAGCCATCCCTTACCTCGATCAGCAGATCAAAAAGTATTATGATCAGCTGGTAAAAAACAAAACCAATCTCAGTACCTATACGCCGGACTATTCTACTATCCAGTATTTCTACATGCGCAGCTTTTTCCCGGAATATAAAACGGCTACGGCAGCACAAAAAGCTGTTACCTATTTCAAAGGCCGGTTGCCGCTGAGCTGGACCAAACAGAATAAATACATGCAGGGCATGCTGGCGCTGATCCTGCACCGCCAGGGCGACAGTAAAACAAGCGCAGCCATTCTGAAGTCGCTGAAAGAAACATCGATTGTTTCGGAAGAGCTGGGCCGTTACTGGAAAACTAATACACGCAGCTGGTGGTGGTATGAAGCTCCCATAGAACGCCAGGCGCTCTTAATAGAGGCCTTTATGGAGGCAGGTAAAGATGTGAAAACGGCCGATGAGCTGCGTACCTGGTTGCTGCGCAACAAACAAACCAATAGCTGGGAGTCAACAAGAGCTACCGCCGAAGCCTGTTATGCCCTGTTGCTGCAGGGAACAAAATGGCTGGAGCAGCAACCCGCAGTGGTTATCCGCGCCGGCAACGTTCAATTCGACAACTCCAAAGCGGAGGCTGGCACCGGTTATTTCAAACAATCCATACAGGGCGAAAAGATCAAACCTGATATGGGCAATATCAGCCTTAGCGTGACACAGGCTCCCGGAGCCACCACTACTGCCCCTTCGTGGGGAGCAGTATACTGGCAGTACTTCGAAGACCTGGATAAGATCAGCAGTGCAGCCACTCCCCTGCAATTGAAAAAGAAACTGTTTGTTGAACAAAAAACAGATCGTGGCCCCGTATTGAAACCCGTTACAGATGGCAATTATGTGAAAGTGGGTGACAAAATCGTAGTTCGAATCGAGTTACGTGCAGACCGTGATATGGAATATGTACATATGAAAGATATGCGCGCATCGGCACTGGAGCCAACCAATGTGCTGAGCGGATATAAATGGCAGGGTGGACTGGGGTATTATGAAAGCACGCGCGATGCCGGCACCCATTTCTTCTTCAGCTACCTGCCCAAAGGCACATATGTATTCGAGTACTCATTGTTTGTAACCCACACCGGCGATTTCAGCAATGGCGTGACCAGCATACAGTGTATGTATGCGCCCGAGTTCAATGCACATAGCGAAGGCGTGCGATTTCTGGTTGAGTAAACATAGTAGCGTAGATTTTAAAAAGTGGATAGGCAACGGCTTATCCACTTTTTGTTTATAAATGCCTGCCGGTATCTATTCTCATTTTCACTTACCTTCAATTTTGTCAACTGTTTTGCTGCATGCCGATTGCGATTATCTGCTGGTTATTGCTCCTGGTTAGCTCCTGCACCCCCGCTCCCCGCACGTTGCAGGGCAGCTGGCGGCCTGATCCCAAAAGCGGGAGCCGCCTGCAACTTGATAGCAACGGCCGGTTTGACTGGGCCTTGCTTGATCTGCATAAAGACAGTCTGCAGTTTCCTGGTCTAACCCAACACGGCAGGATAACCGGCACCTGGGAGCTACGCAGGCGCAATACAATCTGGCTGTTTGCCGACAGCCTGCAGCAACCCGCTTCATTTGTATTTGCCACAGATTCCATAGCAAGGTTTACCAGCATCAGCTCATTTCAATTCATTAACCGGTTGGGCGACCCGGTATCTATACGCCAGGTGGTGATACCTCCAGCGCGCCCAAAACCACATTATGGCAACAGCCTTTATTATTTTGCACAGGATATTCCGCAGCAGGACACGCTTCGCTTTCTGTTTGATGGCTTTCCCACTGTTTCCTATCCGGGTACCATTGCAGCAGCTATAGGCAATAACCTGCACAAAGTCACTCTCCATGAGCCTTATTTAACTATACCTGTAACAGCAATCAGGCTGAAAGCACACAGGAAGAAGCTGGTTGATAAAAAGAGGAAAAACTGGTATAAGAGAGTTGACAGATGACAGTTGACAGTTGACATTTTTCAACAAAGTCTTAAAGTATTGATTGACTACACCTATAACTTATACCCTCCTGTCATCTGTCAACTGCTAACTGTTAACTTCTCTCTATCCATTATTTTTGCAGCATGCAAATCGACTACCTTCTCATTGGCCAGGGCGTGTGCGGAACATTCTTATCACATTATCTATTAAAAGAAGGAAAGACTGTACATGTCATAGATGACCATGCGCCTGCCAGTCCGTCCAGGCTCGCAGCCGGTATTATTAACCCCGTTACAGGCCGGCGGCTCGTCACGGTATGGATGGTAAATGAGGTATTGCCACATGCGTGGCAGGCGTATCAGGAGATAGGACAGCAGTTGAATATCACAGCCATTTCGCAGCGTAATGTTATTGACTTTTTTCCCGATCCCTTTATGCAGGATAGCTTTCTGAAAAAAATGGAAACGGGTGATAAATATGTACACAGTTATCCCGATCAAAACCGGTTTAATACTCATTTCAATTTTGAGTTTGGCTGCGGCGAAATAAGACCGGTATATACAGCACATCTCGAAACGCTGTTGCCTGCCTGGCGCAATTATCTGCAACAGGAAAATCTGCTGACGGAAGACAGATTTGAACTTGAACATTTACAGTTGCACGAAGAGGGCATCACCTATAAGAACCGGACAGCACAAAAGATTATCTTCTGTGATGGCACGTCTTCTTTTACCAATCCCTATTTTGCCGCCTTACCTTTTGCTCCTAATAAAGGCGAAGCGCTCGTAGTAAAGATTGATCATTTACCTGCAGATCATATCTATAAGAAATCAATGATGCTGGTACCGCTGGCAGAGCCGGGACTGTTTTGGTTAGGGGCCAGTTATGTATGGGATTTTGATGATCCCGGTCCCACCGCTGCTTTCCGCGAAAAAGCCGAACAGGTTCTGCGCGGATGGTTAAAACATCCTTTCGAGGTAGTCGAACACCGCTCGGGTATGCGACCGGCCACACTGGAGCGACGGCCGTTTGTAGGCTTCCATCCGGTGCAGCAACAGATTGGCATACTCAACGGTATGGGAACAAAAGGCTGCTCACTGGGACCATTCTTTGCACATCAGCTAACCGATCACCTGGTATATGGATCTCCTATTGCACCTGATGCTGATGTAAAACGGTTTACCCGTATTCTTTCCAAAAAATAATCAGGCCACGGCCAGCCGCTGGCGACGATATTTGAGAATGAATTTGCGGCAATGATAGATGAGTAAAAGTGTTAACATAGTTACGGTTTAGTGGTAAATGGATTAAATGAGTTTATCGGGAGAGGATGGATCCTGGTTCAGCACACGGCAAAGTGCATCAAAAAGTTCCGGCATGTGCTTTCGCAACTCAGCCGGATTTTCAAAAAATGCTTCCACACTCACAGCCCAGAACTCATGCATATTGGTAAATGCATAGCTGCGCAGGTAGCTTTGACGACGTGTGATTACATCAGCAAAAATCTTTCCCGTTTTGCTCGAAAACTTCTCGTAGTTAAGCCGAAAATGAGTATCGCTCTGGAAGTGTGATAAATAATTGTTGTGCAGTAAAGCATGTGCCATTTCATGTACTGCCACATTCACATTATCATGCCGGTAGGCATAGCCGTATAAAAAATGTTTCCAGGAGAGATAAATGCCATCGGGCGCCACATGCCCAATATACAGTTCATCATCTGTATCCATGTGATAGGCATCGGCGAGTATGTAAATATCTTTAAACGAATGGAGATAATAATCTTTTAATCCGAAGGTAATCTGTACAGCAGAAGCGCTTACCAGTATAGCGATGTCTTCGGTGTTTTCAAGACCGATGAAATGAAACTTCTTGAGTTGGCGAAAATGATGAACCCGGTTAACGAATTTTCTTTTGCTGGCAGATGAAAGATCGTTGAAGTAAGCTATTACACTTCCAATGATGAAGGAATATTTTTCGTACGTACGCTCATCCACTGCTACCTCTGACGGTGGCAGTTGACGGGGAGATTTAGTGCCCTGCACAAAAAACCTGTTCAGTTTTCTGAGAAATGCTTGCATAGCGTACGGTTCGGGTATAAATGTAAAAAACGACTGTGTGATTTGCAAGCATGCGATAGAACTACACCTTAGTAAAACTACGATACACTACAGAAAAATACTTACAAATCAATACAGTATCATTTTAATAAAACTGGTGGCTATTTCGATATTTTTTTCAAAAAATAAAAAAACACGTCCATCCCGCATGCTGTATTGCTACAATAGTGGCGTTGCGACAGTACAGCACTTGCTTTTATCAAACGAAATTTGTACTATAATTCTTACGCTGTTGAAATAAGATCATTGCCGTATAGCTGCTTCTTGCGGAAGCAGCACCTGACCGGTGAGCGGGTCCTGGTTGAGCACATCGCGCAGCAATCGGTAAAGTGCAGGCATATGGGTATTTAATGCCGCGGGGTTTTCGAAAAAAGCTTCTACACTCACAGCCCAGAATTCGCGGGCATTGGTGTAGGCATAATTGCGCAGGTAGGTCGAACGGCCCATACCTGCCAGAAGAAATGCCGGACCTGTGGCCTGCATAAAACGTTCAAAATCTGCCCTGAATTCCCAGTCCACGTTTTTTTGAGGGATAAAATTTTCGAATTGCAGGGCATGAGCCATTTCATGAATAGCCACATTCACATTATCTGTTGCATCTGCATACCCTTCCAGGAAATGTTTCCACGACAGACATATCTGCTGCCGGTCCACATGCCCGATAAATAATCCCTGGTGATCCTGCAAAGGATACGCATCTGCCAGGATATGAATATGCCGGAAATAGGGAAGCTGATAGCGACGCAGGCCGAAAGTAAGCTGTACCGCTGCCGCGCTGATCAGTACCGGAATCTCCGGCCGGGGATCTACTCCATGAAAATGAAACTGTTTGCGTTGCCGGAAATAAAACACCCGCCTGATAAACCGTTCTTTTTCTGTGACTGATAGCCTGTTGAAGTAAGGAATATGGGCACTTATCCAGTCCGCATAGGATCTTATCTCCGCAGCCAGCGCTGCGGTTTCGGGTTCAGGTTCCGGATAAGTAGTGGCCGTATCGGTCCGGATAAGTATGCGTATAATCCGCTTAATAGTGGCTACGGGCATGGTGGGGGCAAATATAAGCAAGCTCCTCCCCGGAGCAAAACCCCTTCTCTTTCTTATCTTTGCGACTCTCCGGCCGCCCTTTAAACGTCCGGCTTTTCAAACCAATCAGTTAAGACCTATTTATATGTTCAGATCCCATACTTGTGGCGAATTGAGACTGCCCCAGGCAAATACAGAAGTGACCCTGGCCGGCTGGGTACAAACCGTCCGGAAATTTGGTGCCATCACCTTTGTTGATTTACGTGACCGCTATGGCATTACCCAACTGGTTTTTGATGAAGAGCTGAACAGCCAACTGGAAAATAATCCCCTCGGCCGCGAATTTGTAGTACAGGCCAGCGGGCTGGTAAGAGAACGGACCAACAAAAACGCAAATATCCCCACAGGAGACGTGGAGGTAGCTGTCAGTTCTTTCAAAATCCTGAACAAATCAGCCGTTCCCCCTTTCACTATACAGGATGATACCGATGGCGGTGATGACCTTCGTATGAAGTATCGCTTCCTCGATCTGCGCCGTAATGCGGTAAAGAAAAACCTGGAATTGCGCTATGCCGTTAACCGTGCCGCCCGCAACTACCTGCACCAGCAGGGATTTATGGATATCGAAACGCCTTTCCTGATAAAATCCACGCCCGAGGGCGCACGCGATTTTGTGGTGCCTTCGCGAATGAATCCTGGCCAGTTTTATGCCCTGCCCCAGTCGCCGCAAACCTTTAAGCAACTGCTGATGGTAAGCGGCTATGATCGTTACTATCAGATCGTAAAATGTTTCCGTGACGAAGACCTGCGTGCTGACCGCCAGCCCGAATTTACCCAGATCGACTGCGAAATGGCTTTTGTGGAGCAGGAAGACATCCTCCATATGTTTGAGGGCATGGTGCGTTCTATATTCAAAGAAGTAAAAGGAATCGATTATACAGAGACCATTGCCCGCATGACCTGGGAAGAAGCCATGTGGACCTACGGCAACGACAAACCCGATATTCGCTTTGGCATGCCGCTGCTGAATATCAAAAAACCCGCTTCTGTATATACCAATCGTACAGCACAACCTGAACTGGTAGACAATGCCGGGTTTGTAGTTTTTGACAGTGTGGAAACAGTACTCGCTATTGCCGTACCCGGCTGCAGTGAATACACCCGCAAACAAACCGATGAACTGACCGAATGGGTTAAACGTCCGCAGATAGGTATGAAGGGGCTGGTATTTATCCGGGTAAATGCCGATGGCACTTATAAGAGTAGTGTAGATAAATTTTATTCCGAAGAGCGGCTCAAGGCCATTGCCGATGCTGCAGGCGCCAAGGCCGGCGACCTGGTGTTGCTGCTGGCCGGCACCGAAGAACGCACCCGCAAAGCCATGAGTGAGCTGCGTCTCGAAATGGGCAAACGGCTGGGCCTGCGCAAAGACAATGAATTTAAGCTGCTGTGGGTACTCGATTTCCCGCTCTTCGAATACGATGAGGAAGGCAATCGCTGGGTAGCCCGCCACCATCCGTTTACCTCTCCCAAACCGAGCGACATAAGCACGATGATCGACAACAATCCCGTGATTGAAAACGCGGCCGAATACCTCAACCACCCCTATGCCGGCATTAAAGCCAATGCATATGATATGGTGCTGAACGGAAATGAGATTGGAGGCGGATCGATCCGTATCTACCAACGCGAGCTGCAGGAAAAAATGTTTGCCGCCCTGGGTATGGATGAAGAGGAACAACAACACAAATTTGGCTTCCTGCTGGGTGCATTCGAGTATGGTGCTCCGCCCCATGGTGGTATTGCCTTCGGATTTGACCGCCTTTGCGCCATACTGGGTGGCAGCGAAAGCATCCGTGACTTTATTGCATTCCCCAAAAACAATAGCGGACGCGATGTGATGCTGGATGCTCCGGCCACTATCGATCAGAAGCAGTTTGAGGAATTGCATATTCAGCTTAACCTGAAATAACGGGCAGTGCGGCTAAGATGGAAAATAGCAATCCCTACGCACATAGTGGCAGTGATATTTGAAATTTTATTGATTGCAGCGGGGGGGTATGAACTTCTCAAAAATACGCAGCCAGTAAAACAGGATGATACCACATTCACAATTTCGTTTCTAAGTATTTTTTTTATTCATTCGTTAGCAGGCGTTTACACTGCTTACTGCATGCATCGATATTGTAATGGAAGATATTTTAGTTTGCTGTCGAAAAGAATTTATACTGGGTTATTAATATTCTCTATTTTTTTCGTAATTCTTATACTTACTCTTCTTGTAGCTGGATTAATAGAATTTCAATCGACGCCCGGCTATGAGAAAACAATACCTTTTTATATAATAGGATCCCTGGTGTTTGGTATACTATTCTTGTGGAACTTGTTTACACAAATCACTTTTCGCCGACGGTTAATTCATAATCACAAAGAACAAATGAAATCCCTCATTGATAGCATAGGTAATCCTGCATAACGATCTTTGTTAATATTTATGGAATTTCAGCATTCATTCATCTACTGTCAAATCGCTGCTTATGCCGTTGCAATGGAAACTTTTCAGAATACTCTGCTCACTACAGGTGGTAGGAGCGCTGGTGATGGCAATGGCTTCGCTGGTGGATATGCTGAAAACCTTCTCTTTTTTTTCAATCCTTGGGCTCATTCACTGGCTGCTGGTAATCGGCCTGGCAGGTTTAGCCATCAGCATTCTGCAACGCAATTATCCGCATACCCCTGTAAGCGGCTCACAGAAAACGAACTTCAACCGCCTTTACCTGCTTAATTTCCTTTTTCTCGCCGTTTTCTTCAGCATCATTGTATCTGAATATAAAACACTGAGCACAATGGCCTCGTATGCGGGCATAGAAGCCTGGAAGCTGGATATCAAATTTACCTGGCCATTGCTGATCACAACATTGCTGCTGATCGGGCAGTTTACGGTATTATATGGCTTATTTGTACTGCGCAGAGAGCTGTATGTGCAGGGAAGCAGGAAGCAGTTTGAGTTTGAGGAGGCCAAATAAAGTTTAAAGGGTTTAAAGAGTATAAAGAGTTTTTAATAAACAATCTATCCCTTTAAACTCTTTATCCCTACTTTTTACTCTTCCACCTATAAAAAACAATCACCCCGCCCGCTATTAACAGAAGCGCCAGCATCCGGAACATCGTTTTGCGGTTCATAGCTTCCTTGTCCTGCCCGGCATCAATACGTTTACGGCATTCCTGCAGATAATAGCCGAGTTCGGGATAATGTTCGTTTAGCTTTTTCACCACCTCGAAGCGTCGCAATGCCTTATTATAAAAACCGTGGAAGAAATAATCAAGCCCCCGGTTAAATGAGCGGGTGGCATCGCTCATAGCGGGCTGCACTTCTACAGAATCGAGATACTGGCGGATCATAAAGGAGGGGATGGAAAAATTGAACCCGCTGGCCAGGTTGCTGGCAGCCTGGTCTATACTTCCAAATGTAGCGAGACCAATTACCTGACCGCGATTATTACATACCGGGCTGCCACTGCTGCCATGAGTGATCACCGCATCCATCTGAATAACCGGCCAGCCTCCTATTGATTTCTTAATAGCACTGACCACCCCTGCTGTGAGAGAAGGTTCCATACTCGTTTCGCGGGCCAGGTAGGTATTGGAGGTAACGGGTTCGGGATAACCATATACCAGTACCGGCTCGCCAATACGTACGAGTGAATCCCCCGTCAGTCCAAGCGTAGGCATCTGCTGCACACTATCCACCTTCAGAATAGCCACATCCTTACCAGGCATGGGCTGTCCTTTAATAACTACGGCAGCGGGCATGCGGCGTGTCACCACCTTACCGTCTTCATCGACTCTGAACTGCGCATAAATCTCCCGCTTCAGATCAAAGATGATCATGGATGACACCTGCGAATAAATAACACTATAGGCATTGGCCAGTTGCATACGCTGCTCGTCGGTAAGGGTCATTTGCCAGGAATTTTCCAGCGACCGGATATTGGCTTCCGTTACTTCCTGGAAAGTAGATTGAATAAACTTTCGCCGCACAAACTGGCTGTCCCGGTCTATAATATGACAATTGGTAACGAGGAATCCATCGCCGGTTACAAAGAAGCCGGTGCCGGAGGCATAAATCCGATGTTTCTGGCGGTAATATTCGGTGGTGGCGGAAAAATACCGGGTAGGATTATTATACAATGCTTTTACTACGAGGTCAAGTTTGGCCGGAGCCGAAAGCATCTCGCCACTGCTGTCGAGTCGTTTCACAGAATCTACCAGTTGTTCAAACCGGCGCTCATTCATGGCCACCTTGTTTACATACACGGTAGCAGAAAAGACAGTTTGCACCATGACCACACCGGGTGAGTTAGAGGCATAATTCTGCTCGGCCGAAACTGCCTGTGCAGCCATTTCGGGCACTATTCCCAGCCACAACAGCAGCCATCCTATTCTGCGTCCGGTCTTATACAACATCAATGCTCAGATATTAGAGGCAAAATACTAAAACCTTTCCATACGCCTGTTTGCAAATCCAATGCCTGATAGCGTTATCAGTATTCTATAATAATTAACCGATCGGGTTAAATGTGAATCAGAATCATTATATTCGAATATACGGTTGCTTTCACATGCCAGTGTGAAGCAACCTTTTATTTTTTCAATCAGTAACTATGACCGGTCATCAATTATTTGAGAATTATCAGAAATATCCAGATATCTGGGATGAAATGTGTGTGCAGGAGCATGTGCGCGAACAATATGGGAAGGTATTTGAAGAGCTCAGCCAGATGCCGGTAGACCTGCTACGCCAGAAGGACCGGCTTGCCGGTGAGTTGTTTATGGACCAGGGCATCACTTTTACGGTGTATAGTGACGATGCCGGTATTGAAAAGATTTTCCCCTTCGACATTATTCCCCGTATCCTCACCGGCCAGGAATGGGATCATATACAACGGGGCATTACACAAAGGCTTAAAGCGCTTAATCTCTTTTTAAAAGATATCTATTCAGACCAGCAGATATTAAAGGACGGTATCATACCCGCCGAACTGATAGCTTCCTGTCCGCATTTTACCCGCGAGGTCTTTGGCATTAAAGTACCGCATGATCTTTACGTACATATTTCGGGTATTGACCTGATACGCGGACAGGACGGCACTTTTTATATCCTGGAAGACAATCTCCGTACGCCTTCCGGCGTATCCTATATGCTGGAAAACAGGGAAGTCACTAAACGCATTTTCCCCGGCATGCTTACGAGCAGCAAAGCACGCATGATTAATAACTATCCGTTGCTGCTGCACGATATACTCGGCAGCCTGGCACCACAACAGTTATCCAATCCTGTGGTTGTGCTGCTCACTCCGGGCGTGTATAACTCGGCTTATTTTGAACACACCTTCCTCGCCCGGCAAATGGGCATACCGCTGGTAGAAGGGCGGGATTTGCTCGTAGACAACCATAAGGTATATATGAAAACCACTGCCGGACTGCAGCAGGTGCATGTGATCTATCGCCGGCTGGATGACGACTACCTTGATCCGCTGGTTTTCCGTCCGGATAGTGCACTGGGAGTACCGGGCCTCATGAGTGCCTACCGCAAGGGCAATGTGGCG
>JAGODE010000155.1 GCA_017998385.1 Chitinophagaceae bacterium
GCCTTGTACCGGTCTATCTCGAACGTGAGCGATGAATCAATGGAAGAAACATCCACTCTGCGTGCCCCAATATAAAACTGTTGCTGATTATCGATAGACACAATGATATTCTGCTTGGCCTTGGTATCCTTGGTGCCGCGGGGAATACCCACTTTCACCACATTGGGATTGGCCAGAGTAGCTACAATCAGGAAGAACATGAGCAGGATAAACAGGATATCGTTGAGCGAATCCGTAAACACTTCTGATGCTTCCCCTTTATCTCTCTTTCTAAACTTCATGTTTGTTTTTTAGCGGGTGGGCTCCTGTAATACATCCAGGAAATCGGCTGAGGCGGCTTCCATCTTATTGGCCGCCTTGTCAATTTGCGTATTGAGATAACTATAGGCCAGATAGGCACCCAAACCAATCACCAGTCCGGTAATGGAGGTAATCAGTTTGGTATAGATACCACCGGCAATAGTGCCCACTTCAAATTCATTTGAATTATTGATATTGGAAAAAAGCTGCATCAGACCAACCAGCGTACCCACAAACCCGAAGATGGGAGCCGCTTTGGAGATTACAGACAGTACACCCAGGTTTTTTTCCAGCTTATACATCTCCAGTTGCCCCACGTTGTCCATACTTTTCTCGATGCTGTCGATCGGCTTACCAATACGCTGAATGCCTTTATCGATAATCCGGGCCACGGGGTTGTTGGTGTTTTTGGCAAAACTACGGGCGGCAGTAATATTGCCACTCACAATATGATCCCGTACAATATTCATGAAATTGCTATCAATCCGGGCCGCATTGCGGATGGCGATACTGCGCTCCGCCGCCACGTAAACTGCAGCCAGCAGCATCACCGCCAGGGGGATCATGATCCAGCCACCCATGGTGAGCAGTTCCAGAAAACTAAGCTTGCCATCGTGATTGGTATCACCGGCGGCATATTTCACTACCTGGTTAATTGAATCGCCAATCTGTAAAAGGTCGAACATAGATTTTCGTCTTTAAGTGCGTAAATGTAAGGGGAACGGCCCTATTCCGTTCGTTCATCTTATCAACAGGCCTGAATAACCAACCAGTCAGCTCCTGTGCCCTTAACCGCCGCTATATTTAGAATTTGCTTTGAATACGAATGAACGAAAAAAAGAATGCCGCGTTGTGTGCGAAGCCTAAGTTTTAGAGTTCTTTAACAGGGCAAAAGGGGAAAGGAGGAAGGTAAAGGGGGAATGTGCTAATGTGTTTAATGTGCCAGTGTGCTAATGGATTTGAAGATTTGAAGATGAGCGGGAATGTGCTAATATGCTGATGGGTTAATGTGCTAATGACTTCTTTGCGTCCTTACTCTGCTTTGCGCCCTTTGCAACCTTTAAACTTTTAAACATTTATACTTTTTGCCCAGCTGTAGTACTACTATCATCGCCTGTTGCCACGCTCGGTTCAGGGTTCCGAACGCTGGTCGGCAATTCAGGGCACTCTAAATATGATTTGAAGATGGGGTGATTTGAAAATTTGAAGATGGCGGAGGAGAATGGGCTGATGGGATTAATGTGCTGATGTGTTTAATGTGCCAGTATGCTAATGGGGTAATGCAGTCTTTGCGTGCTTAATCTGCTTTGCGTTCTTTGCGACCTGATGATGGCGGAGGAGAATGGGCTGATGGGATTAATGTGCTAATGACATTTTAAGGATTTTCAAATCGACCAATCGGTTAAATAGATGGCAAAAGGTTCAAGCGCCATTAGTATATTGGCATACGCCCCCATTGGCACATTAGCATATTGGCACATTACTTTTTGCTTAATGGATTGGGCAATGGCCTTATGCAGTAGCGCCGCGAGACATCGCGGCGCTACTGTTATTATCCCTAAATATATTCTTCCTTTCCCCTTCTACCTTCCTCCCTTTGGCTTATTCGCTCTTACCAGCCTGTTTCACCATCAGCGCCTGTATTTGTTTCATAGTAGCTTCCATGCCTTCGGCACTGCCATCAAGGAAAATAACGTTGCCTTTTCCATATTCAGCAAAGTTCTTAATGGCTTCGGTCCACATGCTGAACAGGATTACATTGGTATCGAGATTGGCCTGTTTCATTTGTTCGGCGGCTTCGGTCATACCGGCTGCCACTTCCTTACGGAATAAGGCTACACCCTGACCACGCAAGCGGGCTGCCTCTTTTTCTGCCTCGGCAGATATCTTGATAGAATTACCATCGGCCTCCGCCTGCTTGGTTTTGGTGATCAGTAATGCCTGACCTTCATTCTCTGCAGCCGCTTTCAGGTTATTGGAAGCTACTACCTTGCTCATAGAGTCGAGGATCAGTTTATCAAATGTGATATCATTGATCTGCAGATCCTGCAGGTGATATCCCCATTCGGCCAGCGAATGATCTACTTCCACTTTTACATACTCTACGATTTCGCGGCGCAGACCCAGCACCTCCGCTTGTTTCTTGGTAGCAACAAATGAGCGGATATTACCTTCGATAGTGCGAATCAGCGCCTGCATCAGATCGCGATCAGAAATAAATTTAAACGCCACTTTCTTTATAGTCTCTTCCGATGCATCCTGTACCGAATAAAGCAGCATACTCTTAAAATAAACATTGGCCTGGTCCTGTGTCACCGCCTGAAACTCCAGCTCAACAGAACGGTTCTGAATCGACACCTTTTTCATCACTGTTTCCAGCATAGGGATCTTGATATTCAGACCCGGACGTACAATACGGCGGTATTTACCAAACATAGTAATAACCCCTATATACCCCTGATTGATGGTAAAAAGTGAAGAAGCAACGATAATGAGAAGTATTATTATCCAACCATAAGTAGAAAAAAAGGCGCCGAAATCCATAGCAAAAGTTTTAGTTAGCGTGAAGGTACAGTAAAGATGTAATATAGAAAAAGGGGGAAGGAGAAGGGTAAAAGGATGAGGGTGAAGTTCCGCGATGCGTAAGACCATCATCAGGTCGCAAAGAACGCAAAGCAGATTAAGCACGCAAAGACTGCATTACCCCATTAGCACACCAGCACATTAAACACATTAGCACATTAATCCCATCAGCACATTCTCCTCCGCCATCTTCAGGTCGCAAAGAACGCAAAGCAGGCTAAGGACGCAAAGATTGCATTACCCCATTAGCACACCAGCACATTAAACACATTAGCACATTAATCCCATCAGCACATTCTCCTCCGCCATCATCAGGTCGCAAAGAACGCAAAGCAGATTAAGAACGCAAAGACCGCAGTAACACATTAGAACGCCTCTCCCTCATCTTCAAATTTTCAAATCTTCAAATCCATTAGCACACTGGCACCTTAAACACATTAGCACATTTTCCTTCTATTCACTCTCTATAATACACCCGCAACTCCACTCTCCTGTTTCTGCGCCGGTTTTCTTCATTGGTATTCGGGAAAAGCGGCTTTCGCGCACTCCACCCTCTTGGCAGCAGGGGAACACGGCCAAAGTAGGCGCAACCGCGCAGATAAATTGCCGTCGACATCGCACGACCCAGTGAAAGGGAGTCATTGATTGCAGCAGTACCGGTACTGTCTGCATGGCCATCTATCACGAGTGAGTCAATTTGTTTGCCCTTCATCTGCCGGCAAAAGCTATCCAGCAGCAGAAAACTGCGTGCTTCAAGAGTAGCTTTTCCCCGCACAAAAAGAATATCAGGCATGGTCAGTGTATCTACCGTGGATACACGCATGGGAGAAAGTATCAGCGGCCCCTGAGAGCGGTCACGTTTGATTTTGATTATACGCTGTAAAAACTCATGACGTGCATTTTCGGCATAGATCTCATCCTGCATATTTTGCCAGTCGTCGCAAAGAGCCTCCTGCTGGTTTTCTGCGCGCAGGCTGATATTGTCGATGAAAATAAAGAAATGATTTTCTTTATCCAGTCCCGTAGGTCCCATTACATCATTTATCCCAAAATAGGCCAGTGTGATGTAGCTTTCGTCGCCTTTGGCCAGGTAAGAAAGTGTAACAGGCTGCCAGCTGCTATCGGCTACAAACCGGTTATAATCTCCGGCAAAAAGAGAGGGTGCCAGGCGGTGAACAGGTTTACGCTCCAGCAGCGGATCCATGGAGCCGAAATAAACGCCCACACTATCCAGCAGCGCATGTGGGGATTTTATAAAAAACCGTAACTCGTAGCGGCTTCCTTTGCGCAGGCCACAAAGCAGTTGGCTACGGATAAAAGTTCGTTGATAAGGCTTGCGGCTATGACCTGCTTCAATAGCCATGCAATGCGCACCGCTATGTGAGCGGTTGGGATCTTTAAAATAATTACTAAATCCGCTACTGCTGCTGATCCATGCTTCAGGAGCGCAGTTTACGTTGTATTCGGTGCAGATATTTTCATCTTCGAAGCCGCCATTGAGCAGCAGCTGACGGGCTGAGGCTGGCCAAAAAAAGCAGGAAATCAGTATTAGCAGTAATCCTTTCATCCGGTAGAAGTATAACGGGTGCGTCAACTTTTTAGTCTGTTGGCTGTTTCTTTTCTATGACCCTACGTTTGAGTATACTCGATCAGACGCCGATCCGGAAAGGAGGCACTGCGTCTGCCACTTTGCAGGAAAGCCATGAACTGGCCAGGCTGGCCGATCAATGGGGCTATACCCGCTACTGGATATCCGAACATCATAATACCCGTACACTTGCCGCCGCGGCGCCGGAAGTGCTGATTGCATCGCTTGCCAATGGAACCCAGCGTATCCGCTTTGGCTCAGGCGGCATCATGCTTCCCAATCACAGCACGCTCAAAGTAGCTGAAAATTTTCGTTTACTCGAAGCTCTTTATCCCGGACGTATCGACCTGGGCATTGGCCGCGCACCAGGAGGAGACCGGGCCACTTCGCAGCTGCTGAATCCATCCAACACTTTCGACCCGCAGGAATATATTGAGCAGATCAGGGAGCTGCAGCATTTCCTGACCGATAGCCCTTCACCCAACAATGCACTGGGTCGTATCAGGGCCATTCCGCATATCCCCACCATACCTCCTGTATGGGCGCTGAGCTCAAGTGGTGAAAGCGCTTTTGTAGCCGCTCACTTTGGGTTGGGCCTCTCCTATGCACAGTTTATTAACCCGCACGGTGCCGCAGCTGCCATACAGGCCTATCGCAGCCGCTTTAGCCCATCGGTATCATTTCCTGAACCGGCTACCAGTATCGGCATTTTTGCTTTCACTTCTACCGATTCAGAAAAACTAAAACGCGCCCGCGCTCTCTTCGACTACAGGCTGATCAGCTTTGAAAACGGAAAATTTGATGAGCTGGTTGATTTTGACGACATCAAAGACCATCGTTACACAACTGCCGAAGAAAACCGGCTGATCTATCACCGGCAACGGTATCTTATAGGTACACCGGCCGAACTGGAAGCCCAATTTGCTCAACTTACCAGCGAAACCGGCACTGAAGAAATACTCATAGCCACTTTTTCAGAAACGAAAGAAGACAGGATTGAGTCGTACAGGCTGTTAGCAGAAAAGATATGCTAAAGAGACAATGTGCTAATGTGCTAATGGGTTAATGTGCTAATGGGGGATAATCCTTTTGTCAGGAATTAATTAAGCGTTTGAATAGGGGCAAATTGATACTGTTCTAATTCAACAATAACTTCCGTTCTCTTCATTAGCATATTAGCACATTAACCCATTAGCACATTAGCATATTAACACATTGATTCAGCTTTTCTCCTCCCACACCTTCACGAGTTGCACCAGGGTTTCCACGGCTTTTTGCATATCCTGGATGCTCACATGCTCCAGTTTGGAATGAATGCCCTGCATGCCGGTAAAAATATTGGGACAGGGAAGTCCCATAAAGGAGAGACGGCTGCCATCTGTACCGCCCCGGATGCTTTCCATCTTCACGGTAAGACCCACACGTTCTATTGCCTCTCTGGCAAAATCAGTAACCTGGGGATGATGAATCAGCACTTCTTTCATATTGCGATACTGCTCCGTCACTTTATACTCGAAAGATGCCTGTGGATAAATGCGTACACTTTCTTCTACCAGCGTGCGCAGAAAATCTTCTTTCTTTTTCAGGCCGGGCGTTTCAAAATCGCGGACAATAAACTCAATCGTACATTTCTCTGCTATACCTTCTACTCTAACGGGGTGAATAAAGCCCCGTTTTCCTTCGGTTGACTCCGGCGACAACCGATCCTTGGGAAGTGCATCCAGTATCTGGCCGGCAATCTTCATGGCATTGACCATCTTTCCTTTGGCATAACCCGGATGCGCGCTTACTCCGTAAATAGTTACCTCCACACCATCTGCACTAAATGTTTCGTCTTCGAGACTGCCGCGTTCACCACCATCGAGTGTATATCCATAACTGGCTCCTAATTTCTGCAGATCTACATGCGCTGTGCCATGCCCCACTTCTTCATCAGGTGTAAACAGCAGACGGATTTTTCCATGCCTCACTTCCGGATTCGTAATCAGGTAATGAGCCAGATCCATAATAATGGCCACACCCGCCTTATCGTCACTGCCCAGCAGCGTTTGTCCGCTGGCAGTAATGATATCGTGGCCTGTCAGCGATTGCAAATAAGGAAAATCGGCTGCTCTCAATACCTGTGCCGGATCGTCGGGCAATACAATATCCTGTCCCTGATAGTTGTAGTGCACCAGCGGCTTTACACCTGTACCGCTGCAATCGGGAGCTGTATCCACATGTGCGCAGAAACAGATGACAGGCACATCTTTATCTGTATTGGATGGAATGCTGGCGTATACATACCCCCATTCGTCCATCTCAACATCAGTATAACCCATTGCTTTTAATTCCTGCACCAGCACCTGCGACAAATCTTTTTGTTTGGCGGTAGAGGGAAAGCCGGAAGACTGAGGATCACTCTGTGTATCTATCTGCACGTAACGGAGAAACCGGTCAGCAACAGTAAACGTGTATTGATCAGGCATAGGCTGTTTTTGGGGCACCTAAATTAATGAAAAGAAAATGGTTTGCAGCTAACCGCAAACCATTCCCTGTAAATTAACTTTTTTATAAACTGTGTATTAAGGCACAATGATCAGCGGCGAGCCGCCTACGATTTCTACGAGTTCCAGATCGAAAACCAGGTCTTTGCCAGCGAGCGGATGGTTGGCGTCCAGTACAACCACATCATCCTTGATCTCTACTATCGTTACCTGAAACTGCTGGCCCTGGCCATCAGTCATCACGAGTGGCATACCTATTTCCAGTTCCATATCCTGGGGAAAACGGTCTTTAGGCATATCAATAACCATTTCAGGATTGCGGGGACCATAAGCTTCCAGGAAAGGAATGTTGATGGTTTTCTTTTCACCAACGATCATACCTGTTACACCATCATCAAAACCTTTGATCACCATACCACTTCCCACTTCAAACTCCAGGGGCGCACGGCCTTCTGATTTATCAAAAGTTTCACCGGAAGTGAGCTTGCCATGATAGTGCACTTTCACCTTATCGCCACTTTTTACTTTTTGCATTTTATTTGTTTGATTTTTTAATAAAAAACAGCCGCAAGGTAGCCAAATTAAGCCACCCTGCCACTTAAATATTTAACCGCTGCCAAATGCGCATTTTACAGTATTTTATGGTCTCAAAAAAGATTATCATGAGGCGTTTTGCTCTTGCCTGTTTCTCTCTGACTATCATCTTATTGCTTCAGATCACCGCTACTGCTCAGATCATTCCCGGAGCTGCCCGGCTCGAGGCCTATCTTCCCCTTATAAAAGGGAAAAGGGTGGGGCTTTTTGCCAATCCCACTTCCACCATCGGACATACGCATCTTGCAGACACACTCCAAAAAGCAGGCGTTGACATTACTGTCATTTTCGGACCCGAGCATGGCTTCAGAGGTACGGCAGATGCGGGTGAAAAGATCGGCAACTACACCGACCCGCAAACCGGCATTCCCGTAATATCACTGTATGGAAAAAAGCTCAAACCGGAGGCGGCCGATGTGAAAAATGTCGATGTGCTGCTATTTGATATCCAGGATGTGGGAGTACGTTTCTATACCTACATTTCTTCGCTGCAGCATTTTATGGAAGCAGCTGCCGAACTGAATAAACCGCTCATAGTACTTGACCGGCCCAATCCCAACGGGCATTATGTAGACGGACCAGTACTCGACATGAAATACAAGTCGTTTGTAGGCATGCAGCCTATACCTGTTGTGTACGGTATGACTATCGGTGAATATGCGCAGATGCTGACAGGCCAGCAATGGCTGCAATTACCGGCAGGCAGCCACGCGCACTACCAGGTAGACCCTAAACCAGAAAATGCGTGGAAAGAAAATGCATCCGGCAAAAAAGGGCTCAACCTTATCATCATAAGCTGCGCAAATTATACACACAATTCCCTGTATGTATTGCCGGTAAAACCATCGCCCAATCTGCCCAACATTCAATCCATTTACCTGTATCCTTCTACCTGCTTCTTTGAAGGTACTGTATTAAGCGAAGGCAGGGGCACCACCAAACCATTCCAGGTTTTTGGCCACCCATCATTACCCAAAAATCTTTTTTCTTTTACGCCCAATCCCAACGAAGGAGCGCGCCAGTCGAAGCTATATGGAAAACTTTGCTATGGCTGGGACCTGAGCGGCACACCGGAAGAAGTACGTGCAAAAGTCAACAACAAAGTACAACTGCAATGGCTTATAGAAGCTTATCGGTTGTTTCCCCAAAAAGACAGTTTTTACATTCTGCCTAAATCAGGTAAAATGGAAGAATCTTTTTTCAACAAACTGGCAGGCAATAATGAATTGTGGCAACAGATCAAATCGGGCATGACCGAAGAGGCCATCCGCGCTACCTGGGCACCGGAACTCGAAGCGTTTAAGAAGGTCAGGAAGAAGTATTTGCTGTATCCCGACTTTGAGTAGTGGGTAGCGGATTCCCTTCTGTCAACTGTTAACTGTCCACTATCAACTGTCCACTCAAATTATCTGCCACTGCGCAGCCGACCGGATCAGCGCTGCTGTATTTTTTACCTCAAATTTTGCAAGAAGATTTTTTCGGTGTGTATCTACTGTAGTAACGCTGATAAAAAGTTTTTGCGCAATTTGGTTGTTTGTGAGTCCTTCTGAGATTAATTCCAGCACCTCTTTTTCGCGCCTGGTAAGCACCGGCATATCAGTTTGCGAAGCCTTACGCAGCGAAAGAGATGCTTCATCGCTTAAATAGGTCTTCCCTTTTATAACGGTATTGATAGCTTCTGTGATCTCGGCCTGCGTGGCATTTTTCAACACATATCCCGATGCGCCGTTATCAATCATTTTCTGAATAAACGTCTGCTGATTAAACGTGCTTAAGCCAACAATGAATACAGATGGATATTTTCTTTTCACTTCGAGACACAGTTCGATACCGCTCCGGTCGGGCAGGTTGATATCCATCAGGATCACATCGGGTTGCTGCTGCCGGAGGTAAGCGAGGCAGGAATCGGCTGAGGATGCATGTCCGGCCCACTCTACAGATGGTTCTGCCTGCAGCAGGGAACGTATGCCCTCAATTACCATATAGTGATCATCCACAACAAATACACGCGTCGCCATATTGTTATTTTAGTTAGACGCTATCGCGAAGCCTTCCTCCGATTATTTAAGTACAACACGATATTTTTCCGTTTCATTCTTTCCGCGATATACAACGGCATTCAAAAACTTAAACACATCATCCCTGTACAAATAAAGTAAATAGATAAAGACGGAATACTCCTCTTTTTTGATGATTTTGGCACTCCTGATCTGAACAATTGCCCGGCGTTCCTGCCGCAATCATTCGTGGAAAAACCGGGTTTTGCCGTCCGGATACGGTTACTGCTTATTGCAGATTGCAATACCTTCGCAGCATGATTGAGTTTCAGTTGAAGAATAAGGCTACTGGTCCGGCCACATTCGACCTTACACTGGCGGGTAAGCGTATCGTATTTATGGGCACACCTGAGTTTGCCGTGGCATCGCTCGACGCATTGCGCAAAGCGGGATTTAATATCGTTGCCGTAGTGACCGCTCCTGATAAGCCGGCAGGCCGTGGCATGAAACTGACCCAAAGTGCCGTGAAGCAATATGCGGTAACGCATAATATCCCTGTGCTGCAACCGGAGAAACTCAGAGACCCTGCTTTTCTGGAGCAGTTACGGGCTTTTAAGGCCGACCTGCAGGTAGTAGTGGCTTTTCGGATGCTGCCCGAGGTAGTGTGGGATATGCCTCCGCTGGGTTCTGTAAACCTGCACGGTTCACTGCTGCCTCAATACCGCGGCGCAGCTCCCATTAACTGGGCCGTCATCAATGGCGAAAAAGAAACAGGTGTAACCACCTTTCAGCTGCAACACGAGATAGATACGGGCAATATACTGCTGCAGCAATCATTTCCTGTGGGAGAAGATGAAACAGCCGGCGAAGTACATGACCGGATGAAAGAAATAGGAGCCGATGTGCTGGTGCAAACGGTACGCGGACTGCTCAAAGGCGAGTTGAAAGCCGTAAGTCAGGATAGTGTCGCGGCCAGGCTGCCGGAATCGGAGCTGCGGCATGCCCCTAAATTATTTACAGACACCTGTCGTATTGATTTTACCAGAACAACACGCGAAATACATAATCTCGTACGCGGTCTGTCTCCTTTCCCTGGTGCCTTTACCCAACTGCATGGCAAAACACTGAAGATATATCGCAGTCAGCTGGAATCAACCACACCTGTACATGCTCCCGGCACAGCCGTGAGTGATGGAAAAAACTGGCTTAAGTTCGCTACTGCAGACGGTTATCTGC
>JAGODE010000156.1 GCA_017998385.1 Chitinophagaceae bacterium
GTTGAATACAGAACACATTACCCTGGGAGCCGGCGTGTTCTACAATCGGGTAAACCGTTTTATCTTTTATGAAAAAGTGCTGACAGCCGGTGGTGCAGACTCCCTGATTACCGATCCGGAAACCGGTGATGAACTGAATGTATTCCGCTTCGATCAGCAGGATGCCAACCTGTATGGCGCCGAATTCAATATGGATATTCACCCGCATCCGCTCGACTGGCTGCATTTTGAGAATACATTCTCTTTTACCCGCGCACGTTTTACCCAGGCTATTGATGGATCACGTAATGTGCCTTCTATACCTGCTGCCCGGTACATAGCACAGCTGAAAGGAAACTTCCTGCCCAACGGCAAGCAGCTCCGTAACCTGTATCTGGGCCTTGAAAGTGACTATACCTTCCGCCAGAAAAATGCATTTTTCGGTTACAACACCGAAACGGCTACGTCTGGTTACTGGCTGATAAATGTAAATGCCGGTACAGATATTGTGAGCAAAGGAAAAACATTGTTCAGTATTCACCTCAGTGCAGCGAATCTGGGCGATGTGGCCTACCAGAATCACCTGAGCCGCCTCAAATATGCTGCTGTTAATAATGTAACCGGCCGCCAGGGCGTATTTAATGTGGGAAGAAATTTCGGCATAAAGATTAATGTGCCGTTGGAGTTTTAAGTCGTAAGTGAGGTAGAAGGTGAAAGGTAGAAGGTAAAGGGTACTTGACTTTACCTTCTACCTTTCACCTTTTACCTCTTCTTTCGCCTAAAAACGTATAACTTAGAACTTATAACTTACAACTCAAATGGAGATTACTTTCAATACGCCGGCCTTATTATTTCCTGCTATCAGTTTGCTGTTGCTGGCGTATACCAACCGCTACCTGGCACTGGCCAATCTCATCCGCAAGCTGCATGATGAATATATGCGTGGCGAAAAAAATCACCTGCTGCTCAAGCAGATTAAGATACTGCGTACCCGCATTAACCTGGTACGGTCGATGCAGGCCCTGGGCGTATTCAGTTTTGTATGCTGCGTAGTGACCATGTACGGCGTGTATCAGCAATGGACAGCAGTGGTAGAATATATTTTTGCGATCAGTCTGCTGAGCCTGCTGGCCTCGCTGGTACTTTCACTCATAGAAATATCTCAGAGCACCAAAGCACTGGAGTGGGAGCTCAGCGATATGGAAGAGCTGGAGAAAGGAAATATTTTCACCGACTGGCTGCGTCGTAAGGAAGACTGATAACCAGCTTAGCTGGCCACCAGTTTATTTTTACGTTCACCAATCTGCTGCCGCCACATGGCATAGTAAAGCCCTTTTTCTTCGAGCAGCTTTTCATGATTCCCTGTTTCCACTACATCACCTTTTTCGAGTACATAAATACGGTCGGCATGCATGATGGTCGACAGGCGGTGAGCAATCAGGATAGTAATCTGATTGCCCTGCTGTGATATCTCGCGGATGGTATCGGTAATTTCTTCTTCTGTCAGCGAGTCGAGTGCCGAAGTGGCTTCATCAAACAAGAGCAATTTGGGTTGACGAACCAATGCACGTGCAATAGACAGTCGTTGCTTTTCTCCACCCGAGAGTTTGAGTCCGCCTTCGCCAATGGTCGTATCCAATCCTTTTTCGGCCCGTATAAGCAGGTTCTGACAGGATGCTTTATTTAATGCGGCATAAATTTCTTCTTCGGTGGCAGCAGGATTTATAAACAACAGGTTTTCGCGGATGGTACCGGAAAAGAGCTGGGTATCCTGTGTTACGAAACCGATTTGACTACGCAGATCATCGAAGCTGATCTCATTTTCATTGAGCTGGTTGTACAGGATCTTACCCTGCTGTGGCCGGTAAAGTCCCACCAGCAGCTTCATGAGTGTGGTCTTGCCTGAGCCGGATGGTCCTACAAAGGCAATCGTTTCGCCGGTTTTTACCTTAAAGCTGATGTCATTGATGGCGCTTTGCTGAGCCGACTGATGTTTGAAGCCTACATGATCAAACTCGAGCGTGGCAATCGGACCCAGGTGTTGGGGATTGCTGGCCTGTGGTTCCGGTTTTTTCTGCATGAGCGCTTCAAAATTATTAAGGGAGGCCTCCGCCTCACGATACGAGAGGATGATATTGCCAATCTCCTGCAGGGGACCAAATACAAAGAAGGAGAATATCTGCATGGTCACGATCTCGCCGGGTTGCAATTGCCCTTTAAACACCAGCCACATGAGCATAAACAGGATCACCTGGCGCAGGGTGTTTACGAAAGTGCCCTGAATGAAGCTGATGCTGCGGATGCGTTTTACTTTGGTCAATTCAAGGCCGAGTATTTTAAATGTATTTTTATTCAGACGATCTACCTCCTGGTGGGTAAGCCCCAGGCTTTTCACCAGCTCAATATTTCGAAGTGATTCGGTAGTGGCACCGGCCAGCGATGTTGTTTGCGACACAATTTTTTTCTGGATCACCTTTACCTTTTTGCTGAGCAGGTTGCTGATGACAGTGAGCAGGAAGATGCCGCCGAAATAAATGAAAGGCAGCCGCCAGTCTTTGGCAAACGCATATACCGCCACAAACACGATACCCACGATAACGGGAAACAGCACGTTGATGAACATGGCGATAAACTTCTCCGTATCGGTACGCACTTTTTGCAGAATGCCGAGTGTTTCGCCACTGCGCTGGTCTTCAAAATCCGAATAAGGCAGCTTCATCGCGTGCTGCAGGCCATCGGTAAATACTGTGGCGCCAAACTTTTGGGTCACCTTATTAAGAAAATAATCCTGGAAAGCCTTGGCAATACGGCTGATCATGGCCACCGTAATAGAAGCCAGCAACAGCCACATTACCCCATGCACGATATCGGGTTTATTGACCGAGTTGGTGTATGAAATATTGGCAAACAGGTAGTCATGCCAGTCTAGCGGAGCATGGCTCTTATCCTGGTGATAAGTGGCCAGTTCTACCAGCTCACCAAAGATAATCGGGTCAAAAAGCGAAAAGCCGATATTGATGCCAGCCAGGGCCAACACCAAAGCAACCAGCCATTTATATGGTTTTAAGTAGCGGAATAATGTCTTCATAAATGAAAAGAAAAAAGGCGTGAAGCAGTAGAACAATCAAATACCATACAAGTTCGGGAAAAATGACAAGATAGCAGTGGGTAGTGGTCGGGTGCCGGTGGTCGGTGATCGGTAACCCTGCAGAAACAAAACCACAGGCTGGCCGGAAACCTTTGACCCGTTACCCGATTCGATTGCATTATTCTGGCCACTGACCACAAAATGGGAAAAAAACATTTTCAGGACGTTTTTTCATCACTGCCATCATTATGCTTTCGATTAATTTGCCCCATGCTTGTAAAAACCTTTGGTAGCGCTGTATATGGAGTAGAGGCTATCACTATTACGATCGAGGTAAACTGGATTTCGTCTTCGGGCAAGGATACCGTAATTGTGGGTTTGCCCGATGGGGCAGTAAAGGAAAGCCTGCAACGGGTAGAGAGTACTTTTAAAACTAACGGCTTTCAAATGCCCCGGACCAAACTGGTGGTAAACCTGGCCCCGGCAGACCTGAAAAAGAGTGGTACCGCATTTGACCTGCCCATTGCCATTGGCATCCTGGGAGCGTCTGAGCAGATGAACAAACCCGAAACACTGGCTCAGTACGTGATCATGGGCGAATTGAGCCTCGATGGAATTGTGCGGCCTATTAAAGGCGCATTACCTATTGCCATCCAGGCACGCAAAGAAGGATTTAAAGGACTTATTGTGCCTTCGGCAAATGCGCGGGAGGCGGGTATGGTGAATAATCTGCAGGTATATGGAGTAGATCATATCAGCCAGGTGATTGGCTTTTTCGAATCCGGTGAGCAGGGCTTATTGCCTGTACAGGTCAATACGCGCGAAGAATTCTTCCATTCACAATATGATTTTGAGATCGACTTTGCCGATGTAAAAGGGCAGGATACGATCAAGCGGGCGCTCGAAATTGCGGCGGCCGGTGGTCACAACGCTGTGCTCATTGGTCCGCCCGGTGCCGGAAAAACTATGCTTGCCAAACGATTGCCTACTATACTGCCGCCCCTGAGTTTGCAGGAAGCGCTGGAAACAACCAAGATTCATAGTGTGGCGGGTAAATTACCTGAGCATGCTACCTTGCTGGCGCGCCGTCCTTTCCGAAGTCCGCATCATACCATCAGCGATGTAGCCCTGGTAGGCGGAGGTGGTATGCCACAACCCGGAGAAATTTCGCTGGCACATAATGGCGTCTTATTTCTCGATGAGCTACCCGAGTTTAAACGCACTGTACTGGAAGTAATGCGGCAGCCCATGGAAGAGCGGCGTGTTACGATCAGTCGGGCAAAGGTGGCTGTTGATTTCCCGGCGTCATTTATGCTGATTGCTTCTATGAATCCATGCCCCTGCGGATATTATAATCATCCTGAGCGGGAGTGCACCTGTCCGCCCGGTGCTGTACAGAAATATCTCAACAAGGTATCGGGGCCGTTGCTGGATCGGATCGATCTGCATGTGGAAGTGACGCCTGTATCTTTTAATGAATTATCTGCAACAGGAAAACAGGAAGACTCTGCAGCTATCCGCGAGCGGGTGATACTGGCCCGTGAGCGACAGGCCGAACGTTATGGCGACGCCGAAGGTATTTACTGTAATGCACAAATGAGCAGTAAACAATTGAAGGAAGTGTGTGCCATTAGTCAGGTAGGACAAAACCTGCTGCGTATTGCCATGCAAAAACTCAATCTCTCTGCGCGCGCCTATGATCGTATATTAAAAGTAGCGCGCACCATTGCCGATCTCGCGGGTAGCGACGACATCAAACCCGAACACCTCGCAGAAGCCATTCAGTACAGAAGTCTTGATAGAGAGACATGGGCAGGATGAAGGATTTGAAGATTTGTTGATTTGAAAATTTGAAGATGATTGGCAGAGGACAAGCCTTTAACTTGTAGCCCCGCGATGCCTCGCGGGGCTACAGTATTTTGACATAGCACCATTCATTTTCAAATCAACAAATCTTCAAATCGTAAATCAGTTTTTCCGCACCAGTTTATAATAATTATACGGTTCTTTCGTCAGTACCATCGAAAAGCTTTTTTCTTCTGCGTTTGACAGGTTAAATTCCCAGATTGCATTTTTTCCGTTTTGCGGATTGGTCATATTCATCACCAGTTTTTCGTTGATGATTTTCCAGCTGCCTTTGGCTTCGGTATTTTGTGCGGGTACAAACCACGATGTTTTGCCGTCTTTAGTGAATTGAATGGTGGCTCCGCTGGCATCCCATTTACCATTGAGGTAGTTGCCCCAGGTGCTGCCCAGTGGTCCGCTGCCGGCGCCACCCAGTTTGCTGTTGGGGTCATCGGGTGGTTTGGTGCCTTTACTGTCGTCGAGCATGGCGATGGGGTCCAGTTTTTTGCGGGCAATCTGTACACTCAGAAAATCTTCTACATTAAAGTCGTGATCGTATCGCTCTGACAATACTTTGGCCAGGCCTTCTATATCGTTGACAGAACGGTCGACGATGCCCTGACTTTCTTTGCCAAAACGAACCATAAATGCCAGTACACTGTCAGTGACCTGCTGTTCTGTCCAGTCGTTGTCAACTCCGCGATTGATGTAATCGTCGAGGTCATTGAAAAATTTGGTGGTAGCTTTTATCTGTACTTTTTCATTTTCGATACGGCGCTCCAGCATGGCACGCATGTCTTTGTCGATGCCTTCTGTTTCGAGTAGTTTCTGCAGGCTGTTGACAAACTTGGCTGATTCTTTCTGGCTTTCATCGCCCACCGCTTTGTAGCTGCCGAAATTTTTGGCATCGCGCAGGAGCGATACACCGTTTTTAGCATAGATATTTTCTACGGTCACCAGTGTTTTCCAGGCATCGATAGTAAGCTCTTCCATTTCCAGTTTGGAGGGGCCGGAAGATTTATTACTAAAGCCCAGGAAATAGATGGCGAGGGCGCCTACCACGGTTGTGGTAACGCTGATGACCATGTTTTTGAGAATGTTTTTACTCTCTGAACCCATGATTTTGGCCATGACTTGTTGGTTTTTTGCGAAGGCAAAATACCCTGAGCCGGCGCGTGCGCCAATACTCTATTTGATGTAGGGAGGCCGTATTAGTTCAGGTCAGGCAGGTCACTTTTGGGGCCTGACTCTGCCTGGCGGGCGGCCTTGATAGACTGGTAGAGATCATTGAAATGGAAGTCTTTGATCCGGAAGGGGTATTTATATTTTTTCTCCAGAGCTGCGGCCTGCTCTTCTATATTGCGACCCAGCCGCTCGGTAGCGCTGGATCGGCGGCCATTGTTAAGATCATTGAGCTCTTTGATGAGATAATTGCGGTAGTCGTTTGTCATCAGGCTGTCGCGAAATACGATAAAACGGTTTATATAGTATCGCGAAAAATCCATTTCCTGTTTTTTGTATTCAATACGGTCGGCGAGCAGGATGCTGAGGTCTTTGTCAATATCGGGGGTTTCGCGCAGGGTATTGATTTCTCTGATAAAATTTTCACTTGTCAGGCTATCCTGGCTCCGGCTTTCTTCCATAGTAAGCTCACCGCGTACAGTGCGCGCGAAAACGGTATCATGTCTGGGCTGCAGCATATTTTCTGCCTGTACATACTGTTTCCATACACGGATGGTATTTTTTTTAACTTCTGTAGTACTGGCTGATGGTTTTGAGCGGTTGAAGCCCAGAAAATAAATGGTAGCAGAGGTGACTACAGCTGTAGCCACACCGATGCCAATACGCCTGGCTGCGGATTTAGTTTCATCGGCCCATTTCTTTTGCTGAGTCATACCCGTTTATTGTCGCTGCCAAAATACAAATTTGTAAGAAAGCAACCGTATTATTTCCCGGTTACAGTTCCTTCAAATAAAAGTTCTGTGTCGGGATCGGCTACTAGGCTGGTAGCAGTACCGGTCAGCGCGAAGGTGAATGTTTCTGTACTGTCCTTTACCTGCAATACCTGGGTTTGCGTTTTACCACCACTGCATTGGATGGCTATTTTGAGCGGAAAGCTGAATGCCTGCGCTTGTAATTGTTTTACGGTGATGGTAATCTTTTTTGTACGTGGGGCATAATTCCATTTGATATCCAGCTGCGGAATGCCGGGCTGGTACAACCACTGATCAAAGAAGGTTTTAAGTGACTTGCCGCTTACCTGTTCAAAAACACGTTGCAGATCGCGTGTATCTGCATTGGAGCCGGCATATTGGGCATAATATTTTTTGATGGCCTTCATGAAAACCTCATGGCCCAGTTGCTGGCGGAGCATATGCAGTACCCAGCCACCTTTCTGATAGCTGTTGGCGTTGAGCAGTTTCATAAAGTCGGGGTCTTCATCTACGATAGCGCGGTTACTTTTACGGGCAAATGCAGCTACCTGTTTACGGTCTTCTTCCAGCATTTTTACAGCCGTATCTCTGCCATACTTGCTTTCCATATAATAAATGGTCATGTAGGTAGCAAAGCCTTCGCTGAGCCAGAGATGGGCAAAACTTTTTTCGGTAGCCATATTGCCAAACCACTGGTGAGCTATTTCATGTGTCAGCAACCCTTCAGACCGGCGATCACCGCGAACACTGCCTTCTGCATAAAAAATGGTATTGGCATTTTCCAGTCCGCCGAAGATGGTCTTTGATTGCACGTTGGCCAGTTTGCGATAACCATAGGGGCCTACTTCGCGGATGAAGAAAGGCAGAATCTCATTGGCCTGTTCATAATCATAAAAACCTTTATCGCGATCTTCGGGATATACCCAGCTGTATACAGGAATACATCCGGCGATGGTGCCGGAGCGTTGTACGGCAAATTCTGCCACGCCTATTACCATTACCTTGGTATTGATCGGCACATCCTCGCGCCAGTGTGTCAGTTTTTTATCGGCTGTTAAATTGGTTTCTTCTATCAGCAGGCCATTTGATACGACCTGATAATGTTGCGGCGCGGTGACAATGAAATCGACTGAAGCCTTATCTCCGGGATCGTCTACGCAGGGCAGCCAGTTATGTCCGCGATTGGGCCAGTTGTCGGCAAAGAAAGTACGGTGGCCGTATTTGTTTTTGGAAATGATCAGCCCGTCTGAAGGCACACCACTGTACTGTATCTGTATTTCGGCAGTATCACCGGCAGATACGATGGCGCCCAGGCTTATATTCAATTGTTGTTCGGTCTGTGTATAAGTGAGCGGAAGGCCTTTCATCATAACCTTTCCCGCTTTCATTCCTTTTGAAGTGGCCGGGTTAACAGCAGCGAGGTCGATGAGCAGGTTGGGTGTAGTCTCGAGCATACGAAAGCGGATGAGTGCATCACCCGTTATGTTGTCTGAGCTATCGCTGAGCCCGATGTTGAAGGTATAATGCAGCACATCGATCTTGCGCTGGGCATGCACCAGTACGGAACTGAATAATGCGAGGCAGAAAAAGAATATCCGGTTCATAAGTAGAAGAATGGAGGATGAAAGTAAGGAAATTAGGGGAGAGTGGGGATGGGGGAAAGGTTTAAAAGTTTAAAGGTACAAAAGTATAAATGAGGGAGCTTGGTGATTTCGAAGAAGCTGGTATGCCATCCGGACGTACAGCGTCCTGACGGTGCTGTCGCAGAGAATCGCTTACATCATCGGGCAGAGCGTATGCGAATGTTTCGGTTTCAGGAAAATAACAAAACGGTAGTACACCGACCCGAAACCTCGGGTCGGTGTACTACCGTTTGCGACAATTCATGCTTCAAAAAGATAATTGGTACTCTTCGCTTATGCTTATTGAAGGGTTGCTGTTAATATGAAATCGTTGGAGAAAAGTTATTGTGCAAAGAGTTACTGTATAGGGGGCGGACTGGTTAGTGAACGTCTCGATCTTTACACTTTATACCCTTTAAACCCTTTATACCTTCTTCCCTCCACCTCACTTACTACTTAAAACTTACAACTTCTCCAGCATATCCACCACCTTTTCCCTTTTCAGAATTACATAGCCGAGGCGGTCATTGCTGATGCCTTCTTTAAGCTGGTAAGAGAATTCGAGCTGCTCATTGTTGACATGGGTTTCGAAAAAGCGGAAAGAGATATTGGGATAAGCTTTCAGCTCTTCGCCTATTTCGTAGAGGTGGGTAGAAAGGATGAAGAGAGAGTTTTTGATCTTGATGAGCCCTTTTATAACGGTGAGTGAACATTTCATGGCATCCTGTACATTGGTGCCTTTGAAAAGCTCATCGATGAGTACCAGCCATTTTTGCCCGTTGTTGATGGTTTCGATTGTATGTTTGATACGCTGTACTTCGTTGAAGAAATAACTTTCGCCGCGGGCGATATTATCGATTACATTGATATTGCTCAACAGGCCATCAAACAGGGTGAGCCGCATATTACGGGCAGGTACGCCCATACCGATATGAGCCAGGAATACTGCTGCGCCCACAGATTTGATAAGTGTGCTTTTGCCGGCCATATTGGCGCCGGTAAGAAAGAGAAAATTGTGTGATGGGTTCATCTGCAGGTCATAGGGCACGGGCTTGGGGATCAGAATATGATACAGACCCTGTGCTTCTACCAGCGGAGTATCCTGCTCCACAAATTCAGGAAAAGAAAGGTTATAGGTTTTTACCGCTACAGCCATGGAATACCAGGCATCGAGCCGGCAGAAAATATCGATTAGCTCAAGGATATTGCTGCGGTAGCGGCCGCGCAGGTGAAAGCCAAAATACAGGTTTTGCCGTGGGCTGAACCGGTGTCCCTGAGGCAGGGTTGCCAGTTCGCCGAGGGGAGCTTCTTTCAGCAGTTGACTGATACGTTCAATATAGATACGGATATGCGGCGGCAGGTTGAGTCCTTCGAGCAGGTCGGCAATACGGGAAAGGCCACGGAAGAAATCGGCAAAATGGCCCACACTGTATTTGACCATGGAGTAGTCTTCGCTGTGCAGCCAACGGTAAATGGTGCTGTTTACAGCATTTTGATGCTGGCTGATGGGGTCCAGGGCGTAGTCGAGAAATTTATCCATTACCAGGATGGTGCCATTGCTGATGTCGGTCGGCCAGTCCTGTACCCGCTCCATAAGGGTGCGAATGATCCGTTGGGTACCGCGTATCTTTTCGAGGTCGTGATGAGGTTCTGTAAAAAAACGGCGCAGCCATTCTTTGCCACCAACTGTGCGGGTGAAATTGAGTTTATGGAAAACAGAAAACTCTTCTTCCGGATGAAAGATCGCAATATCGTTGAAAGAAATATGATCTATCTGCATGGTGATGTGGCTGCGTTGACTGAATAATGCCGGTATCAGCGGTTGAATGACAGGCGTTGACCCTTCTGAGATTCATCCCATACCCCATTTCCATAAACCAGTTGTCCGTTTACAAAAGTATGTGTGATGGTGGAAGGCATATGAAATCCTTCCAGTGGACTCCAGCCGCACTTATACAGGATATTTTCTTTTTCAATGGTGCGGCCGGTATTAAGGTCTGCGATCACCAGATCTGCCTGGTAACCTTCGCGGATATACCCGCGGTTCTGAATCTGGTAACAATCGGCTACGGCATGACTCATTTTCTCCACTACTTTTTCGAGGGTGATCTTTCCCTGTTTTACGTAGTATAACATCAGGGGCAGCGAATGCTGAACCAATGGCAGGCCGGCATGCGCTTTTTCGTAAGGCTCCATTTTTTCTTCCCAGGTATGTGGGGCATGGTCGGTGGCAATTACATCGAGCCGGTCATCGAGCAGGGCAGTCCACAGGGCATCGCGGTTATG
>JAGODE010000421.1 GCA_017998385.1 Chitinophagaceae bacterium
ATACCAGTGTTTACCAGGTCCCAGTTTTACCTGTCGCACCCACCCGCTGTCGGTATGCGTCATTTCGAGTGCCGTGGGCGACCAGTTTATAAAGCTGCCACTCAATACTACTTTTGATGCATCAGGATAACCCCGCAGGAAAAAGGTAACCAGCGAATCGCGTGTGGTAAATGCTGATTTATTCCGGAACTGATTAACGCCAAACGGCACCTGTGTGGTACTAAATGGCGCCAGTAATCCTTTTTCATCTTTCTTTTCTGTAAAAAGAATTTTTTCGGCAGGGTTGCCGATCTTATCAAAGCCTTCGAGTACTTTGCTGATGATGAAATAGTCAGACGTGTTTTTATCAAGCTGCCATCCCAGTTTCTGCAACGAGTCGCGGATACCTGTGCGAATAAATGTTTTAATACCCAGCTCTCCCAGGTCAAACTGAACAATAAAACTGTCAAGGCTACTCTCACTCAGATGTTTGCTAAGCTCTATCCACATCCGCCCGTTTCTGATCGTATAATTTTTTGAAGGCGGCTGTCCCCAGCTCAGGCCACAGCACAGCAACAGGAGCAGGAGGAGCCCCCGGTTTTTCGCATGTGCCGATATGTTGTAGCCCGCCTCATTTCCATATATACATCTTGTTACGTACGAAGTTAAAGCCAATTTTGTGCATCGACAGAAAATCAAATCCCAGCATGCCGTCGATACAACGGTCGTAGGAAAAACACAATTTTTCCAGGTTGGTAACCAGTACAGGCAGCGATCCTATATCCAGATGCCCCAGTTTCATATTTTTCATATCTCCATACAGGGCCTCTACGCGTGAACTGCCGGAGCCGGTCAGTACAACACGCCGGCTAATTGTTACATTTTCAAAAATACGATCAGGCAGGCGGCTATCCAGCACGTTTGATTCTGCTCCGGTATCTATTACAAAAGTCAGTTTTTTACCCCCAATGGTTGCAAAGGTTAGGAGCTTATTCTCCGTAAGATTAATGCGGAATTCGTTGTATTTGGAAGTATCTGCCAGTTGTGCACTCTGGTAAGAAGAAGCCTCTTTGCGGCTGATAAGATGGAGGTAAATGAGGCTGTTTTCGTAATCAATGATCATCTCAAAACGCCGGAAAAGCTCCATGCCCAGTAATCCCAGGATGCGCACTCCCCTGCTGTTTTCAATATGCCCCAGATTAATCCGGTCGGCATTTAATTTAGAAAAGCTGATACCCCCAACCTTAAGTTCTTTAACTGCGGTGGGATTGGAACCACCTGCTCCGCCGGTGATACCGCCTGCATGTTCGTCGGGGACGTCATTTAACGGCGGCATATTCCGAAAATAGGTCATATTGAGAACCAGCCTGGGGGCTCCTGTATCCAGTACAAAGTTGCCTTCAACCGAATCTATGCGAGCTTTGATAAGTATGAGATTACCTGCCCGGTTAAAAGGAATGATGAGGTCAGATGAATCGGCTTTAATAACCGGATCGATAAAATCGCTCCGGAATAAACGGTACTCGGGAGATACGGGGCTTTCAACTATAGTTTTCGCAGACCATACAGACACGGCCGGCTCATGCGCAGAGAGCGGCAGCAGCAATATGGCCAGCAGCGAAATGCCTGATAGTTGAAACAGCGGGAACATGTTGGTTTGATAGACGTGAAGTTAACTGAAAAAGGAGAGCAAAATGGTCTATGGCGGCGGATTGCTGTTTTCTATTATTTAATTGCGCGAATGCCGGTTGAAACGGATGTTTCTATCCATGAGCGGGTAAAAGTTTTTGTTAATCCTTTGAAACGATAAGCCGTTCGTTGCAACTGATTGTATGTATGAGCGGTTTTTAGCGGCCTTTGATAGTCTGGTACATCAGGAGATCAACAGGTTTTATACCGGCTGCTGTATGTACAGGTGTTGCCATTAATTGAAAATTATTTGCCTCCAGCAGCCGGATGCAGGAACTGTTTTGAGGATGCACCCATGCTTCAATCTGCGCAAGGGGTAATTGTTCAAAGGCATAACCGATTATGCGGTGTAATGCTTCGTGCATTAAACCTCTGTGCTGCCATGCCGGAAGCAATTCAAATCCTACTTCCGCCAGCTGGGCTGTTTTATTCCAGTTCCAGAGGCAAATGGTGCCAATAAGATCCTGCTCCTGTTTGGGTACAATAGCCCAGTAAAGACAATCGCCTTCGCTGACACTGATATTTATCCGGTGAATGAAACGGAGCCCGTCTTCTATCGACTCGGTAGGCGGACGGTCAATATACTCGTTGACCCGTGGATCTGTGCGAAGCTCGTAGATACGAACTGCATCGGCAGGCTCCAGTTTGCGCAACAGGAGGCGGTTGGTAAGAAGTTCCGGAAAAGGTATAGCGGGTGAACGCATAAGATTTGTCAGCCGCAAATAAGAAAACTTACCGTCCGCCTCCAAATATATTTAAGAGTTGCTGCTAATTCTTCTAATATGGTTAAACAAAATGCAGCTTTTTTAGAAACCGATATACTTTTCAGGGATCAGCTGGTCGGGCGTTTCCTGATCCCAGGTAATACTCATGATCCACCAGCGCCCCTTTTCTCTGATCAGTTCAATGCTGTTGATGCCACGCATTTTGAGTGGCTGAGGCATGCCGGCAGTAAACGCATAACTGGTAAATACCTGCGCGATATTGCCAAACTGCTGTACACGGCGTCCTAATTCCTTTTCGTCAAACGAATATTGCATAAACATGGGTCCGTTGCGCTGAATATATTCTTCAGGAGTAAAACGGCGTAATTCCTTAGCGGGTGTAAAACTAGCCATCATTGCCGATGGGTGAAACAGTTGTCTGAAACGAGACCAGTTACGTGGACCTGCCGGGCCAGATATAACCTGATAAAGTGCAGCCACTGTTGACTCAACCGTAGCTACATCTGCACTGTCTATAAC
>JAGODE010000157.1 GCA_017998385.1 Chitinophagaceae bacterium
GTATGGGGTCGTAGACCCGTTGAATCTCGGATAATACCAGTAAACATTTACTTAAATACACATTGGGCCGGAGAGTATCTCCGGCCTTTTTTGTATCCCCGGTCTGACTCTGTCAGACCGCAAATAAACCTGCTTTTCATATCCCCCGTCTGACTCTGTCAGACCGCAAATAAACCTGCTTTTCATATCCCCCGTCTGACTCTGTCAGACCGCAAATAAACCTGCTTTTCATATCCCCGGTCTGACTCTGTCAGACCGCAAATAACCCTGCTTTTCATATCCCCGGTCTGACGGAGTCAGACCGGGGATACATCAAATTATGTATTGAGCAAGCCTGATCAGGAGAATAATATTGTGCCTTCAACATCTGAGCAAACCTGTTCTTTCATTCATCAAACTCCTGATCATGGAACAACAACCAACATCTTCCGCAGGCATTAACCTGCACAAACAAAAATTGTATTCGCTGATCCTTGGCGCATTGGCCCTGGTAGGCATGATCCTGCCCTGGGCTACACAAAGTCTCGGCGGCTTCGGATCAAACACCCTGGGCAATGGCTTTCAGGGCTGGGGTATCCTCAGTCTTTTTGGCCTCATCGCCGTACTGGTATCCTCACTGGCCGGTGACAAAACAAAAGATTATGACCAGAATATGCGCTACCTGGCCATCGGCGCCTTTGGCGCCATAGCACTGGGTGCACTCATTTCTTTCATGCAGCTCTCCGGAGGGGGCCGCATGGGCATGGGGATAAAGTCGGGCATAGGCGTATGGTTCTGCATTATTGCCGGCATTCTCGGTCTGCTATGGGTCACCGGCGTCATCAAACTCCAATCACCACCCACATCCGGCAACCAATCATCCAACTAACCCTTACCCGCATATCCGGCCATGCCGGGGCCCTTTGCCGAAAAGCCTTACGAGTAGGCACCACACTTAATAAACCAACAGATGCAAAACTTTAACCTTCACAAAGTAAAATTATTCGCCCTGGCCGAGGCAGGCATTGCCCTCATTGGCCTCTTTCTTACCTGGACCATCGAAAAAGTAGGCGGCCAGGCTATGAACCAGATGGGCGGCGGTGGAATGGGTCAAATGGGTCAAATGGGACAGATGGGCCAAATGGGACAAATGCAAATGATGAATGCCATGCCCGCCTCAACGCAAAACGGATTCAACAGCTGGGGATGGTTATCGCTGGTAGGCGTTATTGTGGTTGTACTCGCCACATTGATGACCGGAGATAAAACGAAAGACTATGACCGTAACAGTAAAAATATTGTACTGGCTGCATTCCTGGCTATTGCAGCCGGCGCGCTGATTTATTACTTCCGCCTGAGCTCAGTAGGCAAAGATGCTGCCATGCTTTATCAGCAGCAATATGGTATCAGCTACTCTGCATCAGCTGGCATCGGCCTATGGTCTACACTGGCAGCCGGCGCCATTGGCCTGGCCTGGGTATCGGGATTGCTGAATAAACTGAATACGCCACCTCCTCCGTCTGCCCCTGCAGCTACTTCAGGTAATCCGTCAGCCAATTCGATTGTATAGGAGAAAGGGAAAAGGCAGAGGGCAGAAGGATAAAATCTTAAACCATTTACCTTTTACCTCAACCTCCTTACATTTCTGATGTTGGTTTTTGCTCATGTAAGAAAGCCTGGCCAGAAATGGCTGGGCTTGTTTTTTACAGGTATAAAGGGTTTAAAGGTTTAAAAGTGTAAAGGTGGCTATCACAACTTTTATACGTTTAAACCTTTATACTTTTAAACCTCTTACAATTCAGCTTTCAGAAACTGCGCTGTATGACTTTCTTTATTCTTTACTAACTCTTCGGGCGTACCTTCAAAAAGTATGCGGCCGCCACCATCGCCCCCCTCAGGCCCCAGGTCAATCACATGATCGGCAACTTTGATCACATCCATATTATGTTCAATAACCAGTACGGTATTGCCCCTGTCAACGAGTTTATTCAATACATCGAGCAGGTGACGGATATCTTCAAAATGTAAGCCGGTAGTGGGCTCATCCAGTATATAGAATGTTTTACCCGTATCTCTTTTACCTAATTCGGTAGAAAGCTTTACGCGCTGGGCTTCTCCCCCGCTCAACGTTACAGCAGATTGCCCCAGAGTGATATAGCCGAGTCCCACTTCTTCCAGCACTTTAATCTTACGATAGATATAAGGCACGGTCTGGAAAAACTCAACTGCTTCTTCTACTGTCATAGCCAGTACATCGGCAATAGACTTGCCTTTATAACGAATTTCCAGTGTTTCGCGGTTATAGCGTTTGCCATTACATTTTTCGCAATGCACATACACATCGGGCAGGAAGTTCATTTCAATCACCCGCATACCGCCTCCCTCACATACTTCGCAACGACCGCTTTTTACGTTGAACGAAAACCGGCCGGCATTATACCCTCTTATCTTGGCTTCGGGTATGGAAGCAAACAACGTTCTTATCTCGGTGAAAAAACCGCAGTAGGTAGCAGGGTTGCTGCGCGGAGTGCGGCCAATGGGTGACTGATCTATCTCTATCACCTTATCTATATTCTCGAGGCCTTTAATGTTTTTATACTCCAGCGGGCTCACCCGTGAGCCATATGCATGCGTAGATAAAATCGGGTATAATGTTTCATTGATCAGTGTAGACTTACCACTACCGCTTACGCCCGACACCACAATAAATTTTCCGAGTGGAAATTTCACATCTACATTACGCAGGTTATTCCCTTTGGCTCCTTTCAGCTCGAGAAATTTTCCATTACCCTTCCGGCGTTCGGCCGGCACTTCGATACGATGATGCCCGTTGAGATAACCGGAGGTAAGCGTATCGAGGCGCAGCAGATCCCTGGGAGCACCCTGTGCTACTACCCGGCCACCATGATAACCTGCCTTTGGGCCGATATCGATCAGGTGATCGGCCGCCATCATAATGTCTTTGTCGTGCTCTACCACCAGCACACTGTTGCCGATATCGCGCAGGTGCTTCAATGCTTCAATCAGCCGGTGGTTATCCCGCTGATGCAGGCCAATAGAAGGCTCATCGAGAATGTAGGTAATACCCTGCAACTGCGAACCAATCTGTGTAGCCAGCCTGATACGCTGCGACTCTCCGCCACTCAGGCTTTTTGAAGAACGGTTTAGTGTGAGATAGGTCAGTCCCACATCCAGCAAAAACTGTAGCCGCTCTCTGATCTCTTTAAGAATATCGCGGGAGATGGTTTTGCGTTTATTATCAATCCGCAGTTCCAGCCCATCGAGCCAGGCAGCCAGGTTATCGAGATTCATATTGCTGAGCTCAGCAATATTGCGGTCATCTATTTTAAACCAGAGACTCTCCTTTTTAAGCCGCATGCCTTCGCAGCTTTCACAGGGTTTGAGTTGCATATAACCCTCTGCCCAGTCGCGCAGACCTTCGCTGTAGCCGTTGTTGAACCAACGCTTCAGCATGTTCACAATCCCTTCGTAAGGGGCCTGCGGATCAAACTTCATATTTTCAAAATCGATCTCTGTCTCTATACCTTCTTCATTACCATATAAAAGGATATTGAGCGATTTTTCCGGAATATCCTTAATTGGTTTGGTAAGCGAAATCTTATGCTTGCGCGCCAGCTCCTGTGCCTGCCGGAATACATACGCTTCCCGCTCTTCTCCCAGCGGGGCAATACCGCCTTCGCTGATGCTGAGTTCGGCATCGGGCAATACGGCTTCCATATTTACATGAAAGGTAGTACCCAGACCGCGGCATACCGGACAAGCCCCATAAGGGGAGTTGAAGGAGAATGCGTTGGGCGAAGGCTCTTCGTAACTGATGCCGGTATCTTCACACATCAGCAATTTGGAATACTGTACCAGCAGTGGTTTGCCGGAGCGAAACAGATCACTCTGTCCGGCCGTTTTTTTACCAGCAGCAGATTTAGTGGCCTTTTTTTCAGCACCTGCTGTGCCTGGTTCCACCAGCACAAACATCAGGTCTTTTCCCAGCCGAAGCGTCTGCTGTACACTCTGGCTGAGGCGGGCACGCATTTCATCTGTCACCTGCAGGCGGTCTACTACCAACTCAATATCATGAATCTTGTAGCGGTCAACCTGCATTTTGGCTGTAATATCCAGCACCTCTCCATCTACCCTTACTTTGAGAAATCCTTTTTTGCGTACATCCTCAAACAACTCCCGGTAATGACCTTTGCGGCCACGTATAAGGGGAGCCAGGAGGCTAATGCGTTGCCCTTCGAAACGCTGGTATATATTGGCTACTATTTCCTCTTCACTCCACTTTACCATCTTCTTACCTGTATTGTAAGAATAAGCTTCGCCGATGCGCGCATATAAGAGACGGAAGAAATCATATACTTCGGTAATCGTACCCACCGTAGAGCGGGGATTCTTATTGGTCGTCTTCTGTTCGATAGATATGACGGGAGAAAGTCCGGTTATCTTATCTACATCCGGGCGTTCCATATCGCCGATAAACTGCCGGGCGTAGGCGCCAAATGTTTCCATATAACGGCGCTGTCCTTCGGCATAAATGGTATCAAAGGCCAGGCTCGATTTACCACTACCGCTTATGCCGGTGATTACCACCAGTTGATTTTTAGGTATGGAAATATCAATATCCTTCAGATTGTGTACGCGGGCTCCAAATACATCAATTGCTTCTTTTTGCTGATCAGCCATTTGTCCGGTTCTGCTTTTAGAATAAAAAATGCGGGGCAACGAAGATAAAACAAGCAGGTTAGCAAAAAGTTAGATGCCGGCCAGAATCGGCTCCCAAAATCCGGATACCGGCAGCCGAAAGCCCGGAAACCGGTTTTTTTTAGCCTTTTTTCCACCAAAACCCATTTTTGGCACAATATTTAAACGGGTAGGAGCAAAACACCAGGTATCAACTTATTAAACTCAAACTTTATGAAAAAGACCACATTGATAGCCAGCGCAGCGTTTTTGCTGATAGCTGCCTCCGCTAACGCACAAACAGAACCTACACCCGCGCCGGCTCCTAAAACAGATGCCAGCCAAACAAAAGACAAATACAATAACTGGACTCCCGAAACTTATAAAATGCAGGCCATGCCTGAGGCGCTGACCCAGGAGAAGATATTCCCTGCTATTGGTAAGTATGAGGTAACAGGTAAAGACGGTGCAGCCAGCACTGTGTCTGTTACACTTGACGAAACCAGCAAAGGTGTAATATGGGTTGACGGTTTGCCGGAAGGTCGTTTCAAAGCCATTCTGCGCCAGTCTCCCGCTGTCTATAAAATTCCTGCACAGAAACTGGGCGAAGAAGAAAATGCCAAAAAACTGGCTGAAGGTGTGCTGATCTATGACCGCGAAGCCAATACGCTTAGTGTTTGCATTGGCTGTACTTATAATGCAGAAGATCCCGCTGTAGCTTTTACTCCTGATGCAGTAGCAGCAGAAGAAAAAGCCGCTGAAGAAGCAGCAAAACCTGCTAAAACAGCTAAAACAAAAACGGTCAAAAAAACAGCCGTTGCCAAAGTGGAAAAAATCAAAGCCGTTCGCTACACTGGCAGCAAAGTGATTGAGACCACTGCAGCAGTACCTGTACAACAGTAATCTCAACATAGTGTATCACCAATGATCATTGGAGAGGCTGCAATTGCAGCCTCTTTTTTTGTATTACTAACCCGATAAATCTTACTGACATTTAGAGGATTAGGTGAATTCGTATAATCTTAGCTTCTTAATTATCATTTTGTATTACCTTTACACTGCCTTCAAGAAGTCGGGTAACGTCAGCGGAATAGGACTGCTGTTTACCCAGCCACTTGAGGGCTTTTTCTTTGTGTGCATATTCCAGTAACCCATCTTCAACGATCCATCGTAGTATATCCCTGAAATTATCTTTCGGGTAAACACTCCGAATGCTATTAAATTGTTTATCCGGTTTCTCCCTGTTTAACTCGATTGCTATTAAAATATTGATGGCGTTATGTTCGAGAGAGGTTAAAATAACCTTCGAATCCATACGTGTTTTACTCTGAAAAATCATTATCGGATCATGCAATTCTTCGGGCATATTGACAAGAGCTGCCAGCGAAAAGGGATGTGTCTTTTGTAGCTTTTTGTCAACTAATCTTGTAACGGCCATCTCAATGGGAAGATCAGGCATACCGCAATCGAGTAAAACTCTGCCAGGTCTGCCTAAAGACAGAGGGCTGTAATTGGAATTTTCTCCGGATTGTATATCACGAAGACGTAGATTAAAATGGTTATTAATTCGTCGCAATTCCCTTTTAGCGGCGACAAAAGGATCGACCCTTTCTTCACTGTCCTCATTCACACGACCATTCATAACTCTGATAAGTTACAACGTTTTTTTAAACCTTTTAAGAGATCCACCATTTTTTCTGTAACTGAACTAACATCCGTTTACCAGAAAATATTTTTTTGCGAACTTCATTCGTTTCCCTTTACCTTTGCAGCAGTTCTTTGGATAACTTATCAAGAAAGGCTGAGGGTTATGGCCCGTTGAAGCCTTGACAACCTCCCTGCTGGCGCAGCCACAGGAAAGGTGCCAATTCCATCCCATTTGTATCAGTATACTGAACAATGGGGCAGATAAGTCAGATTCACGCTCTGTATATTGTACATCAAACATATTCAACAGCTCATCTGATTTATCGGATGAGCTGTTTTGTTTTATATCATTCAGGAAAACAATACACTCTCCGGTAATCCTGCTCTCCTCCCTTCTTGATCGGCACTCCTACTGTCTATTCAATTTTTAACCGCTATTGCCAGCAATAGCACCAAACTGTCTAAACAATGAGTCCAAATGCAACACAGCTGCTTCACAGCATTCCTGTGGACCCGCTGACCGGCGCTATCGCCGTACCTATTTATCAAACCAGCACCTTTGTGCAGGAAGCTCCCGGCATCAACAAAGGATATGACTATGCCCGCACCGCCAATCCTACCCGGGCTACGCTTGAGCAATTGATTGCCCAACTGGAAGCGGGTCATACCGGCATCGCCTTTGGCAGTGGTCTTGCTGCCATTGACGCTGTAGTAAAACTGCTGCAACAGGGCGATGAGATACTTGCCTGCCGGGATATATATGGCGGCGCTTTCCGGCTTTTTTCCACGATATATGAAAAATTCGGAATCACGGTACGTTACGTAGACACTACCGATATCAATGAAGTAGTGAGCGCCCTTACCCCGCAAACAAAACTGATCTGGATCGAAACTCCCAGCAATCCCACACTCCGCATTTCCGATATCCGTGCTATCGCTGCTATAGCCCGCGACAACCGATGCTGGCTTTGCGTGGATAACACTTTTGCTACACCCGCCTTACAGCAACCTATTTCGCTGGGAGCTGATATTGTAGTGCACTCCGCTACGAAATACCTGGGCGGACATAGCGACCTGATTGCCGGAGTAGTAGTCACACGTACCGAAGAGCTGGGTCAGCGCATCAAATACATCCAGAATGCCTCCGGTGCCATACTGGGACCATTCGACAGCTGGCTGGTAATACGCGGCATCGAAACGCTGCACCTGCGGGTACGCCAGCATAGTGCCAATGCAGCTGCTATTGCCGCATTTCTGCAACAGCATCCTGCCGTGGCTCAAGTCTATTATCCCGGTCTGAAGCAGCACCCCAACCATGAAACCGCCCGCCAGCAATCGTCCGGTTTCGGTGGCATCGTATCCTTCACGCTGCGCGATGACCGTGCAGAAGCAGCCAATGAAGTGATTACACATACTGAACTTTTCAAACTGGCCGAAAGCCTGGGTGGTGTTAAAAGCCTGTTGTGCCATCCGGCCAGCATGACACATAAATCCATTCCTGCTGCCACCCGCCAGGCATCAGGAATAGCAGACAGCCTTATTCGCCTGTCGGTAGGGCTGGAAGAAGCGGAGGATTTAATTGCCGACCTGGAGCAGGCACTGGACCTGGTAATCATTCAGCACAAAAATAAAAAGGCCGCTGCCACACTGGTAACTTTATAACAAACAAACGCCCGCTAGGGCTTAAAATAAATTAACAAATGGGTTTACCTGAAAATAAACAAAAGTCTACTACCTTTATAGGGTACTTACAATCATTATGGAAGGACACTCTCACTACATCTTCTGTTGTTGTCCCTGTTTTGCGGGAAGCTGTTGTTGATACTATTCACCGCAACAGCCACTCCATAGTACCCCAGGTTCTGTTTTCAGCATTGTAAACTTCATTTAACCGTTAAAAAAATTGAGTATGAGCAAGACGCATCGCTTCGAGACCCTGCAGCTGCATGCAGGCCAGCAAATTGATCCCACAACAAAATCACGCGCAGTTCCTATCTATCAGACTACCTCTTATGGATTTGACAGCAGTGAACACGCTGCCAACCTGTTTGGTTTAAAACAGTTCGGCAATATCTATACCCGTATTATGAACCCCACTACCGATGTGTTTGAGCAGCGCATTGCTGCGCTGGAAGGGGGTGTGGCAGCACTGGCAACGGCTTCCGGACAGGCTGCGCAGTTTCTGGCACTGAATAATATCCTGCAGGCGGGCGACAACTTTGTAACAACCACTTATCTCTATGGTGGCACCTACAACCAGTTTAAAGTAGCGTTTAAACGTCTGGGTATTGAAGCCCGCTTTGCCGAAGGCGACAATGTGGAAAGTTTCGTTAAGTATATTGATAAAAACACGAAAGCTATTTACCTCGAAACTATTGGTAACCCCCGCCTGAATATTCCTGACTTTAAAAAATTTGCCGACCTGGCCAAAGAATATGACCTGCCGCTGATCGTTGATAATACCTTCGGTGCAGGTGGTTATCTGTTTCGTCCGATCGAGCATGGTGCCAATGTGGTAGTATCATCTGCCACAAAATGGATCGGCGGTCACGGTACCAGTATTGGTGGTGTGATTGTAGACGCCGGCAATTACAACTGGGGCAACGGCAAATTCCCTCAATTTACTGAACCCAGCGAAGGGTATCACGGATTAAAATTCTGGGATGTTTTTGGCGACAACAACCCACTTGGCCTGCCCAATATTGCCTTTGCTATCCGCGCACGGGTAGAGGGCCTGCGCGATTTTGGTGCAGCACTCAGCCCCTTCAACTCCTTCCTGCTGCTGCAGGGCATTGAAACACTTAGTCTGAGGGTACAACGCCATGTCGAAAACACACTGGCCCTGGCCCAATGGCTGGAGCAGCACCCTTCGGTTGAGTTTGTACAATATCCTGGTCTGCAAAGCAGCCCTTATCACGCCCTGGCCAAAGAATACCTGCAAAACGGATTTGGCGGTATACTCAATTTTGGCGTGAAAGGTGGTAAGGAAAACGCCCGCAAATTTATTGATGCACTCAAACTGGTAAGCCATCTGGCCAATGTGGGAGATGCCAAAACACTGGCTATTCACCCTGCATCCACTACGCACGAGCAACTGAGCGCTGAAGAGCAGATTGCAGCTGGTGTACAACCCAACCAGGTACGTATCAGTGTAGGAATTGAACATATAGAAGATATCAAAGCAGATTTTGAACAGGCATTCGAAAAAGTATTCTCCAAAGAACTGGTAGGATAAAATGACATCGTTATTTCAATCAAACAAACCATTTGTATTAGAGTCAGGGGTAACCCTTCCGGGTTACCACCTGGCCTATACAACACATGGCCGGCTCAATGCTGCTGGCGACAATGTGATCTGGATTTTTCATGCACTTACAGCCAACAGTAATCCGGCCGAATGGTGGCCCGGGCTCGTTGGAGACGGAAAGTTTTTTGACCCCGCTACACATTTCATCATTTGTGTCAACAAACCCGGCAGCCCCTATGGCAGCATTTCTCCCCTGAGCAATAACCCGGCTACCGGGCAGCCTTACTACGACGATTTTCCTGTATTCACCATCCGCGATATGGTGCGTATGTACCAGCAGCTCAAAGAGCATCTGGGCATTCGTAAAGTCTGGATAGGCCTTGGCGGCAGTACCGGTGGCATGCAACTGCTGGAATGGGCTATTGAGGAACCGGAACTGTTTGAACATATCGTACCCATTGTAACCAATGCAGCCCTTTCGCCCTGGGGCATTGCCTTCAACGCCTCACAACGGATGGCTATCGAGGCAGACAGCACCTGGCGTCAGCGCCGGCCCGATGCCGGTCAAAAAGGTCTGGCCGCAGCCAGATCCATCGCCCTGCTTTCTTACCGCCACTACAACGGATACAGCATTACACAACCGCGTGATAAGGCTTTTGTAGCGATTCAGCCAGAAAGCATTTTTGCCGCAGATAATTATCAGCGCTACCAGGGGCTCAAACTGGTAAACCGGTTTAATGTAGTAAGCTATTATCGGCTTACCCAGGCTATGGACAGCCACGATGTAGGCCGCGGCCGCGGCAGTGTCGAAGCGGCACTTAAAAAGATAACAGCACACAGTCTCGTGATAGGCATCACATCTGATGTATTATACCCCTTTGCCGAACAGGAATACCTGCACCGGCATATTGCCGGCTCACGCCTGCTTAGTATTGCCAGCGATTTTGGCCACGATGGCTTTTTGCTGGAATACGATAAAATAGAATCTGCCCTGCGCGCATTTATTCAGGAACATAAAACAAACCCGCTGAAAGTGGCTACGCGCAGTTAAACATATAAACGCCATAAAAAAGATTACGCTAAAACAACTATAT
>JAGODE010000158.1 GCA_017998385.1 Chitinophagaceae bacterium
CTCCGGATGGCCAAAGATGGTTTGTTTGATGGCTTCCTTATCTACCAACAGGTTACTGTAGTTAGGTCTGCCAGCCGGGGCAAACAGTTGTGCTTTCAAGCTGGGGTACACCTGCCAGTAATTTTTCAACGCTTCAATATCTGCATCGGGAATGCCACCTAACAGGTGGGCTTCTATATCCTGCAAGTCCTCCTGCTCCTGACTATCAATATACCGGGGAATATTAAGGTTGTAATCGTTCTTCGGGTCTTTGATTTCGGCCAGGGAAACAAAACGGCTGTATTTCGGTACATCAAGCTGTTTATTGAATACATCCGTAATTTTATGGATGTCCTGCTCTCGAAGGCGGTTTTTATTGCCGTCTTTCATAAAGCCTTTACCGGCATCAATCATAAAGATGCCTTTCTGTTCATCGGGCAGGTCTTTCCTGGCTTCTGCATTTTCTTTATCAATCACAATAATGCAAGCAGGGATACCCGTACCATAAAACAAGTTGGCAGGTAAACCGATAATGCCTTTGATATATCCTTTTTCAATGAGTGCTTTGCGAATGGTGGCTTCTGCGCCGCCCCGGAACAATACACCGTGCGGTAGAATAACAGCACCCTTGCCGTTGCTCTTTAACGATTTAACGATATGCAGTAGAAAGGCGTAGTCGCCATTTTTCTCCGGCGGTACTCCGAATCCGGCGAAGCGGTCATATTCGTCGTTGAAAGGGTCAAAGCCCTGGGTCCAGTTAGCGAGAGAGAATGGAGGATTGGCAACTACATAGTCGAACGACTGCATGAAGCCTTTATCATCATGAAAAAGAGGATTGGACAAAGTGCTTTGGCCCCTTTGTATTTCTGCCGTGGGGGAATTGTGCAGGATCATGTTCATCTTGGCCAGACCGGCGGTAGCTACTTCCTTTTCCTGTCCGTATAGCGAACCTTTGTCACCCGCTTCATCATACACTTTCAACAGCAGTGAACCGGAACCACAGGTGGGGTCGTAGAAAGATGTTTTATTGCTCACGTTTTTGATGCCCAGCACTTTTGCCATCACTCGGCTTACTTCCGCAGGGGTATAGAACTGGCCTTTGCTTTTGCCGGATTCCGTGGCAAAATGCATCATCAGGTATTCGTAGGCATCACCCAGGATATCATCACCCTGGGCTCTGTTTTTGGCAAAGTTCAGTCCGTCCTGTTCAAAGATGGAAACCAGGTCCGTCAGCCGGTCAACCATTTCTTTGCCTTTTCCCAATTTCTCCTCATCATTGAAGCTCACAACATCAATGACGTTTTCCAGATTGTTGGCCTTTGCCAGCTTGCCAATGGCTATATCAATGCCCTCGCCAATATTCTTCTGCCCTTTCAGTTTGCGGATGTCAGCAAAACTGCCACCGGCAGGCACATCTATCAGGGCGTTGGGGTCGTTGGCGTATTTGTCGGAAACGTATTTGATAAAGAGGAGTACAAGAACATAGTCTTTGTATTGGGAGGCATCCATGCCACCCCTTAGCGCATCACAGCCCGCCCAGAGCGAGGAGTAAAGCTCAGATTTCTTAATAGCCATGTGTTTGGTTGGATCGGTTGGTTCTGGATGCCAAAGTAAGTAAATATCAGGGTATTGTAAAGGGTGACGGCTGGAGATACATTTCCTGATATGGACGAAGCTGGGGCCGGTCAGAAGTTCTGAAGGCAAAGAGTAACGCTTTTTAGATGTTTTACGGGAAGCCGTAAAGCTATTACTGCTTGTACGTTTACTTTTATTTGTATTGTTTTACGGCAATAAGGAAGGGTTGGGGCGACAATCTTACATCGAGATGTTGTCGCGTTGCAATATTTTTTCGAATAGCATATATTTAACTCGCATTATCACAAATAAAATGACACACTCCACGTTATACATTGATGCGTTAAAATGCAAGGTTTTTACCAAAATTTCGTCGGAGATTACTACAAGCACAATTGAAATCGTTGTCAACGACTTGCGCTTTCACTTAGATGACAATAAATCTCTGAGTTTTCAAGACTATTATTTTCGGACACTTTCAAACGAGGATCATTATTTTAGGAGTAGTAACTTTTTTCGAGAATTTAAGTCAAAATACTCGTTACAAGGGGTTGACAGTAGGTTTTTGGACAACTTAGAAGAAAAGAAAAAACAAATTATCGACTTCATCAAAAAGAATGACCTTATTGGGTTGTACTTTGAGATTTTCTACGAGGTGAAAGTTAAAGATAAAGAGGGGACCAAAGAAAAAACTTTATCTTCTTTTTTCACGAAGTTTGTACATACATTTAAACCAGAACAGTACTGCGCACTTGACAACCCGGTAAAAAAATTTCTCGGACTTTCCAAAGAGGGATTTTTTGTATCATTCATCATCATCAGCGAGGTATACGCAAAATGGTCTGCAGAGAACAGAGAGTTGGTAAGCCATATTCGGAACCGCTTCTCCGAACTTGACACTTCCAGAAAGTTCGATCATCAAAGAATTAGTGATCTCAAACTGCTCGACCTAATATTCTGGAGAAAAGCCGATAAAAAGAAAAAGGAAGATGATCAAATAAAAGAACGAAGGAAGGCGACTAAAGAAGCAAATTCTGATTCGGTCGAAGCTCTTTAAATATACATAAGTATTATGTCATTCAATAACAAGTATGACGATAGCAATCGTTTTTGGACAGAACAGGCGCTAAATCAGTTTGGCGCGACATCGAATTTTTTCTTTTTTATTAGCCTAGGTTTATTTGCATTTTTGTTTGATAGGCATGATATAAAGTCAACTTTTCTGATCGACTTTGGATTGGAGCTTAACTTGTCGAAACTATTTTTGGCTTTCACCATACTTGCTTCCTTTATTTCTTTAACTGCTAGTGGGCTTGTTGTATTAAGCAGGTTACATGACCTGAGATTGACCAGGCATACAATTTGGGTTCGGTTGAGAAGTTTTGCTCAACATGGTCACGAATTTGAGGATAGCTATATAGATATTAAAAGGTACACGCTGTTAAATCAGCTTAATAATTTTTGGAGCACATTAAGAAAAAGGGAATATTTTATTACTGATAACGACCTTAGCTCTCCCAACATCAGAGATCAGAAATTTCTAGAGCTGAGAATTCGTAATCTTTTGTTGAGTAGATTATCATGGACGATGGTAGGGTTGCAATTCACTGCATTGGGTCTATCAATTCTTTTTTATATACTCTGTGTTTTTACATAAGTTTCCGAAATAAGGACGTCCGCGTCATATTCTATGGATTTTCGGAATGTATTTTCTCATTCAATTTTGACGATCATCGCATCGGGAATAAAACGAACTATTTTCGAGGTTACGCCAACAAACTTTAATCCAAAGACTTTCAATATAAATATCGAACAATGCCCATCCCCGACTACCAAACCATCATGCTCCCCTTACTTCAGCAATTGGCTGATGGAAGGCAACACGTATTGAGAGATCTTGTCGAGATTTTAGGCCGGCAATTTTCATTGACAGAACAGGAAATGAATGAAATGCTGTCGAGCGGACAGGATACTCGTTTCAGAAACCGCGTAGGCTGGGCGCGTACTTACATGAAGAAGGCGGGCCTGGTTTATTATCCCCAGCGGGGTGTGGTGGTTATTACGGAGCGGGGGCTGGATGTATTAAAGCATAACCCCGACCGAATTGATAATAATCTGCTGAAACAGTTTCCTGAATTTCTCGAATTTCTGCAGTCGCGTAGCGACAGCGATGCCACTAAGGTGGAGATGGACAGTACGCTGAAGGAAACACGAACGCCGGAAGAAATCATTGATGAGGCTTATTTAAGCATCCGGCAATCGCTGGCGCAGGAGCTACTGGATACCGTGCAAAGCATGAGCCCTGCTTTTTTCGAAAAGCTGGTGGTAGAGCTATTGGTAAAAATGGGCTACGGCGGATCCATCAAAGACGCGGGGAAAGCGATGGGAAAAACGGGCGATGAAGGCATAGACGGAACGATCAAAGAAGACAAGCTGGGGCTTGATATTATTTATATTCAGGCGAAGCGCTGGCAAACGGGCAATACCGTTGGCCGGCCCGAGCTCCAAAAATTTGTGGGCGCCCTGGCGGGACAGGCTGCCAAAAAGGGCATCTTTATTACCACCTCCTCTTTTTCCAAAGAGGCCTTAGGTTATTCTCCCAAAAATGAAACCAAAATCGTGCTGATCGATGGTGTACAACTGGCGCAGTTGATGATCGACTATAACCTGGGTGCTTCGCAGTTGCGGACGTATGAAATTAAGCGGCTGGATAACGATTATTTTGAAGAGGGGTAAAGGACCAAATGCCGTAAAAATGCTTAGGTTAACTTCGGTGGACAAGTAATTGCTGTGCAGATCAATAAGATGCCCCGACTCTACGGATTTCCGTAATACTAAAGATGTCGCCGCCGTTTTTGGTTTTCCAGCCACAGAACCAGTATCGTTGCAGACAATTGTCGAACTATAAAACTATCCACTTGACTTTCTTTTGAGCAAGAACTCTATTACTTCCGTATCTATTGTTGTGTATATTTATGTGTTGCAAACCGACTTTCCTGACCCACCCAAAATAAAACCAACATGACAACCATCAAGAAGGCCGCTTTCTTTTCCTTGTTAACAATTGCATTCTATGCATGCCAAAGTTCCGACAAAGAAAGAAAGCGTGCTGAAAAGGAGAAGGAACTTCTTCAGAAGGAAAATGAACTATTGAAGAGAGAGTTGAGTAAGGTAGATGCTTCGAAGGACGAAACTAAAGCCGAAGGAATGAAATTTACGGTTGATCAAGCGCTGGTTAAGGCAACATTTTTGAAGTATCTGCCCAACATTTCAGGCGGGCGAAAACTTTCTACCAGCATTATTAGATTGGGGGATTTGAACGGTGACAACTTAGTCGATGCAGTTGTTGACTATGGGCTTGAGCCTACCTATGACGACAACGGCGGCGGCGGCAACGCAATTGCAGAGATACCAGGTTTAGTAGCGCTTGTTAATACTGGGCAAGCTTTGACGATCGCCGACCATTCGGAAGAATTCGGGGGAAATTTCGGTTCAAGAAATGAGTTAAAGAAGATAAGTAGTGGTGTTATTTTTCTCGAAGGACTGGAATATGGTGAAGACGACCCACGTTGTTGTCCTTCAATTAAGAAAACTACTAAGATTGTGTTGCGCAATGGCAAACTTGTTGACCTAAAATAGAACTGCGAGCAACATTGGTATTGATGATAGTGAGGATGGTCATTGAAACAGTCGGCATCGGTGCATCTGCTATACGATGTTAAGGCGATTGACCTGTAACTCGAAGTTTCAATTCTTAACAACTAACATAATGAAAAACCAGGCGGCGGTTATGGGCGGAGGGACTCCTATTTTCGCACAATTGGCAATACACGACCGTTAGGGAATCAAATTGGGAAGTTTACATGAAAGCCCGCCCAGAGTGAGGAGTAAAGCTCAGATTTCTTAATAGCCATGTGTTTGGTTGGATCGGTTGGTTCTGGATGCCAAAGTAAGTAAATATCAGGGTATTGTAAAGCAGGCCTGAATTGCACCCTATACCCGGAACAGCTGGCCTGCTTCCGCGTGTTAAGCGATTATTATTTATGTCTTAAAAAGTTGTCAGCTGATATCGCAGGCTTTTCAGGCTGAAAGATTAACCCTGTAAAAGTCTCCCGGGCACAAAAAAAGCCCGTAAACTATGTTGTTTACAGGCTTCTTGCCCCTGCTGAACGATTATCTATCCAAATCGTAAAAGATATGATTGCTATTTCAAACCTGCCCGACTGTCATGCCGCTTAACTCAGTCGGCTAAAACTCCTTACAGACTATCGCGGAAGGCTCGGCGCACTTAGTTTAAAAGTATTTTAATTTAAGTACTATAAGTCCATTAAATTCAATAAAAATAAACCTTTTTCTTGAATTGGTTTGTTTTACGTGCTATATTCGTACTATGAGTACTGAAGTGAGTAGTAAAATAAACAGGCTTTTGAGTTCGCAACCGCCGGGGATCGTACTACTTTCCTCCTGGCTGGTGAAGCAAGGGTATAGTCATGATTTGCAGCGACGCTACAGGAAAAGTAACTGGCTACAGCCCGTAGGAACGGGAGCCGTTATACGCAGCAATGATAAGGTTGGCTACGAAGGAGCGATCTATGCCCTGCAAATGCAGGGCGGCCTTAGCATCCATCCCGGAGGCCGGACGGCCCTAGCATTATTGGGCAAAGCCCATTATCTCGAACTGGCCGCAAGCAAAGCCATCCTTTTCGGCGGAAGCGGCGAAAAACTCCCGGCCTGGTTTAAAAAGCATGATTGGGGAGTGAAAGTCGATTACTATGAAACCTCCTTTCTTACGCCAGGCTTGGGACTTACAGAACTGGAGGTTAAAAATTTTTCAATAAAAATTTCAGGAACGGCCCGCGCTCTGATGGAATGTTTGTACTTGGCTCCCCGAAAACAGGAGCTTATGGAATGTTTTGAACTGATGGAGGGCTTGAATAACCTGCTGCCAAAACAGGTTCAAACATTGCTGGAAGATTGCCAGTCGGTAAAGGTAAAGCGCCTGTTTCTCTACCTGGCAGAGAAAGCAAATCATAGTTGGTTTAATTATCTGGACATAGCGAAAATAGATTTAGGGAAAGGCAAGCGCAGCATCGTTAAGAACGGTGTTTTCGTGGATAAATACGGCATCACCGTTCCGAAAGAACTGGAAGCGTATGGAAAGAATATATAGGCAACAGGTACAATTATTATTATCGGTATTGCCGGAGGTGGCGAAAGAAAAATGCTTTGCGCTTCACGGAGGAACGGCGATCAATCTCTTTGTTCGTAACATGCCGCGCCTGTCCGTTGATATTGATCTTACTTATCTGCCGATTGAGGATAGAGAAGCGTCTTTGAGGCGAATTGCAGAAGCATTGGAAAGAGTCACTTAAGCCCGTCACTTATCTTGATGAGGTAGTCGCCATCAAAGAAAAAGCAGACTTTGAACGAAGCCAATTATTCCCAAACCGAATTCTGATAGCTGAATGAAATGGAATTTTTGGCTTTAATTTAATCGTGTAAATTCTGACCATGTTGACCCACTCTCACAGATCTTCAATATAGCTGAAGTTCCACTTCTTCTCCTACATCAAAACTTTCATTTTTGAATAAAGTAAAATCCATCGGCCTGAATACATATATATCAAACCGGGGCTCAGGGTCTTCTTTGTGCAGAGGGTACATTTCCAGGCAGTGATAAACGGGAATACCTTTTAGCAGAGAGCCATTTTTAATCTTAAGCTGTTCTTTGAAATCCAACTGTCGAGCGAATATAAAGAGTCCGCGATTGTGATGGCTGACCACTTTAATGATTTCAAACCTGGGCCCCATAATCGAAGAATTAAATGTTTAGAATTGTAAAAAATATAAAAAGCCAGTCTTTCGAACGACCTTTAAAGCCTGCTCACCTGATTCGACAATTATCCTAGCCAATTAATAAATGATTTCGATTCTTTAGTGAATTTACCGCACTGATTTTCATTATCTATCCCTCGTGGTATGAATTAATTTTCTGTATCCTCCAATAGTCAAAATCAGAAATGCTTTGATGTGACCAGGGCGCAGTTTAATGATCGTTCAAATCAGAACTTGTAGCTTGTCTCAAAATTACGGTTCGTAAGCGCTCTTCGTTGTCATCACCCCATTGTCCCAATGCAGCAATCACCGGGATTACAGACTTACCAAATTCTGTAAGACTGTATTCTACCTTTGGTGGTACAACGGGATAGATTTTTCTCGTAACCAATTCGTGTTCTTCCAGCTCTTTTAACTGGATATTCAAAACCCTGCGTGAAGCGTCGGGAATTTTGCGTTGTAATTCGCTTGGGCGTTTATGACCGGCGTTGATAAACCACAACAAACGTATTTTCCATTTGCCGTAAAGAACCTCACCGATCAGATCAAGGCCACAATTCAAGTTTGGTATTATTTTCCTCTGATACATCTTGCAAAATTACATATACTCTCAGTTTGAATAATAGGGGAAAATTTATCCCTATATGAATCGCAATTCCGTACTTGTCTGAACTTCTGTTATACTCCATTTTTGCCCTATAAAAAATTTACAATGGAGCAATTTAATTTCAACAATGAGTTGTCCGGCAGGATTGCCCTGGTGACAGGAGGTACAAAGGGAGCAGGACGAGCCATTGCAGAGCGACTTTCAAAATCAGGTGCGACCGTTATTATTACGGCGAGGAATGCACCCGAAAAGGAAAACAGCGACTTGCATTTTATTCCTTCCGATTTGAGCAAGGCGGAAGATGCAAAAAAGGTAATTAGCGAAGTGCTTTCAACCTACGGAAGATTGGACATTCTTGTGAACAACCTTGGTTCTTCCGTAACGCCGGCCGGTGGTTTTGCTGTATTAACTGACGAAGATTGGGAATCAACCCTACAAGCTAATTTGCTTGCCCCTATTCGTTTAGACCGGGGATTTCTACCACAGATGATTGAACGGAAAAGCGGTGTTATTATTCACATCGCTTCTATCCAGGGCATTTTGCCTTTGTATGATTCTACTTTGCCTTATGCAGCTGCAAAAGCAGGGTTGAGGAACTATAGTAAAAGTTTATCAAATGAAGTTTCACCTAAAGGTGTTCGTGTGCTGACTGTTTCGCCGGGCTGGATAAATACATCAGCATCCAAAGCCTGGTTGGGGGAGATTGCAAGAAACGCAAATAGTACTGTAGAAGAAGCACGGCAAAGTGTTATGGATGCATTGGGTGGAATACCTTATGGCAGACCGGCCGAACCAGCAGAAGTGGCAGAATTAGTTGGTTTTCTTGTATCACCAAGGGCTAATTATCTAACGGGCACTGAATTTATAATTGATGGCGGCACCGTACCAACAATTTAATTATCAACAAAAAAGGTAAAAAATGAATTTAGCTAAAGTAGTAACAGCGTTAATAGAGGCGCAAAACAATTTTGACAGTGATGCTTATGCAAATTGTTTTTCTGAAACAGGAGTAATGGTTGATGAAGGTAAGGCCTACACAGGCAGAACAGATATCCGGAATTTAATAGAAGAAACAAACAAAAAGTACCGGTCGGTAATGAAGCCTCTTGCGTATACCGAAAATGGCACTTCAAGTGTCTTATCTGCAGAGTGTTCGGGTACATTTCCCGGAAGCCCGGCTACATTAAAATTTCATTTTGATATTGTTGATGGACAAATTCGGTACTTAAAAGTGACAGGATAAGTAAACAAAAGAGAGTGACTGAAACCCGCACTCTCTTTTAATTAAAAGCTTAAACGATGAGTATATTGCATTGCGATATATAAGCCATTTCCACTAAGGAACTAAGCTGAAAAACAATAGCAAATTTATTACCGAATAGCAAACAAATATTCAGCTTACCCAACTTATGTCAGTAGAAAGGGATATTAAATGTTGCTTTGATTGTTGTTCCTTTATACGGAGGGAGGTGCATATTGATTCATTTGAGTGAAAATATTAAGCTCCATTAGCTGTTTTTAGCTCTAAAATATTGTCATTTATTTCCTGTGTTATTCTTAAAACAGCTGCTTCCGCCTCATTTCCATTTTTAAATCTTTTTTCTTTTAAAGGATATTCTTGCCGATCTATTTTCTTTTGTACTTGTTCTAGTTTTACGCTAAACGCAGATTGAAAAGTCTTTTTAATCATAGATACACAATTAACTAAAACTGCGAAATCAGCACCTGTTTGGGGTATATCATAAGAACCCAAACCGCGATTAAAGATTGAAACCGCCATCTTCTCATTTCTTAAATTATGTGCCAGGACGTTATTTCTAAAATCTCTCAAATCCTTCCATTCATTAATTTGCTTGATAGCGGGTTTTACAGTTTTCTTAATTGCTTTAATTGTGGCATCTAAATCCCGATCTTCAGATTTAATAAAATTATTGTACTCATCTAAAAAAGAAATCGTATGAATGATAATAATTGAGTTAGTCGACACCCAAAGCGAATTTTCAGCTAAGTCATCGATTCTTCCAATAATTTTTGTAAATGAATTAATGGTGTGTTCTATAAGATTACCAATAAAAATTAGATGGTAAATAGCGATATCTGTCGCATCAAAAGCATTGCCTTGGTGTTGTTCATTCATTTCTACAATTTAGAAGACAACTTAAGTTTTTTAAATGCTACGGCAAAACTACTAAGAGGAAAAGAAAAAGGGCCATACTTAGTATGACCCTTCACTCGCTCCCCCTGCTGGACTTGAACCAGCGACCCTCTGATTAACAGTCAGATGCTCTAACCAACTGAGCTAAGGAGGAATATGTATAATTTGAAAATGAGCGGATTTGAAAATTTGAAGATTGTCAAAAGGCTGATTTTCAAAGTGCCAAAACGGGTGGGGCGGGTGCCTTATCGTTTTGGGGAGGCAAAAATAGGGTATTTTAATTTATTGGCATACACTTCACAATCAATTTTTTGCTGAAAAAATGGGCGGCCGCTGAGGCCGCCCGGTTGTGGATGCTGGCAAATGGTGATTTGTAAAAAGCGGTGTTTAAAGTTTAATGATATAATTCAGCACCAGCGCAGGGTTTACCACGCCAACCGCAGTGCCATTGCCGGTATTGCCGATGGTGCCGGCAGCGGTAACGGTATGGGTATGCGC
>JAGODE010000422.1 GCA_017998385.1 Chitinophagaceae bacterium
TCGTTGAGCCGGGCTTCACGTTTGAAAAATGAACCCGGAATACGGCCGGCAGCCGCAAATTTTTCCCGGTAATCTACCGTGAGGGGAAAGAAACTCTGCCCTTCCTTGGGCTCTTTGGTAGCTACCACTGTGGCAAGAATCATGCAATTACCTATAGAGACAGTAACGGCACCATCAGCCTGGCGGGCGAGGCGACCTGTTTCGATAGTCACCATGCGTCCGCCGCCCATATCAAAGGTCTTGCGTATTGGTTGTTGTAACATAGTTGATGGAATTAGTGATTAGTAAAAGGTAACAAAAGTCAGAGAATCCTGCTGCTGCACCGATGGAAAAGCTTCATTTGGGAGCCGGTCTTTTTTGAAAACCGGTGAAGTCCAAAAACAGTTATTCCCAACGTCTTTGCAGAGGTTGGGAATAATCAATTATATGGATCCGCAAGAATTGATCTTTTTTGCGAAACTGCAGCATAATAGACCATCCCACTACTGCAAGGATGCAGTGGCCGGAGGTTTATTTTCTGATTCCGAGTTTCTCGATCAATTGGCGATAACCGGTCAGGTTATGCTTTTGCATGTAGTTGAGCAGGCGTTTGCGCTTACCAACCAGTTGCATCAATCCGCGGTGAGTGGAGAAATCTTTTTTGTTAACCTGCAGATGGGCGCTGATCTGGCTGATTCTTTCAGTCAGTTGAGCAATCTGGCCTTCAATAGAACCAGTATTAGTGGCTTTACCACCAAATTCAGCGAAGATCTTGCTTGTTTTTTCTTTTGTAAGAGGCATCTTTGTTTTGTTTAAGAAGTCATCCGATTTTTTTCCTATAATATTTTGTGGCGGCAAAGGTAAGGCAACCCGCCCGAATCGCAAAGAATACCTGGCAAAATTAGGCCCCCACCCCTTTCTTCTATCTCCCTGACGGTTAATTTTGTGGAATGGAACTTTCCCAAGACACACGTAATATTCTGGGACTCCGGCTTCCGACCGATCCGCGCTGGGTCGATCTGGCCGGTAAGTCGCTGGAAGACATACTCACAGACCACGCTTATTGCGAGCAGAAAGCGGCTACATCCTGCATCAGCCTCATACAGCGGTATAGCGACCGGGAGAAACTGGTCAGCGAACTGGCACCGATTGTAACGGAGGAATGGGGACATTTCAGGCTGGTGCTGGCCGAACTGCATAAACGAGGCCTCAAACTGGGGCGCCAGCGCAAAGATCAATACGTAAATCAACTGCTTGATTTTCAGCAAAAAGGTGGTAACGTGGAGGATCGTTTGCTCGATCAGCTGCTGACAATGGCCCTGATTGAGGCCCGGAGCTGCGAACGTTTCAAACGCCTGAGCGAAGGGCTCGATGATGCTTACCTGCGCCAGTTTTACCGGCGTTTTATGGAAAGTGAGGCCGGCCATTACACTCTTTTCCTGGAGCTGGCAGAGACCTATCTTGATAAAAATAAGGTGCGCCAGCGCTGGGAAGAATGGTTACAGTACGAAGCGGCTGTTATCGAAAAACTGGACGTTCGCGGCGACAGGATGCATTGATCCTCTTCTCAACCCGTTACCGCGTGCACACCATCGCCAATACCGGCGGGTACAATAGCGCAGGCATAACCGATTCTTTGTTCATAAAAAGGAACCAGCTGACCGGCAAACTCATCGACTGCATCCTTTTGCACCAGGGCAATAGCGCAGCCGCCAAACCCTGCTCCTGTCATACGGGCTCCGATGCAGGCCGTAAAACCAGCAGCAAACTCAACAATACAATCCAGCTCACTGCCCGATACTTCATAATCTTTCTGCAGGGAGTCATGCGATGCCCACAGCAATTGTCCGAAAGCCTTTATTTCTCCAGCCTTTAATGCATCAGCAGCTTTATAGACCCGGTCATTTTCAGTGACCACATGCCGGGTTCTGCGCAGCAGTACCTCATCGGTGATCAGGTGTTGCAGGGCATCGAACTGTGCCGGCGTCAATTCGCAGAGATTGGAAATGTCTGTATGCTGCTGCAACAGCGATAATACCTGCTGGCACTGGGCAAACCGCTCGTTGTATTTTGATTCGATCAGCTTGCGGTCTTTACGCGAATTGATAATTACCAGGCGGTAGTCGCCCAGGTCGACCGGGATATAACTGCAGGCCAGGCTATCGCAATCGAGCAGCATGGCATTACCAGCTCTTCCATTGGCTACGGCAAACTGATCCATAATGCCGCAGTTCATACCCATGAAATGATTTTCGACATGTTTGGCTTCCACGGCCAGTCCCGGCCGGTCAACGGGCAGTGCCTTACTATGACGTATGGCATAACCCATCAGCACTTCGATGGAAGCTGAGGAAGAAAGACCTGAACCGATGGGCAGGTCACCGGCAAAAAGCATATCGGCACCACCCATATGTATGCCGGCACGCGCCGCACTGTCGATCATTCCGAGTGGATAATTGAACCAGGCTGTTCCCTGTTTGGAGTAAGTTGGCTGAACGGGAATAATTGCAGCTTCAGGGAAATCCATGCCCTGTATATGCAATTCATTATTGTTGTTGCTGCCAATAGCCAGCCAGGTACCGCGCGTAATGGCAGCCGGCATCACCTTACCACCATTGTAATCGATATGTTCACCAATCAGGTTTACACGGCCAGGACAGAAATAAACAGTTTCGGGATCTTTATGGAAACGGTTGCGGAATTCTTTTCGCAGGGAAACTTCATTCATCGGGATTATCCTATTTTTAATTCATGGATTTATTAACACAAAAACGGGTTCTTATTTCTTCGGCCGGTGAAGATATTTATTTGTTTACGTTATGCAATGCAAATGGCACAGAAGTATGCATAACAAATTACGGAGCTATCATCACGGCTTTCCGCATACGTATGCGTAATGGTTCTGTGAACGATATTGTGC
>JAGODE010000159.1 GCA_017998385.1 Chitinophagaceae bacterium
GGTATAAAAGTATAAAGGGTATAAAGAGTTTAAGAGGTGTAAAGGGTATAAAAATTTAAGGGTTTGAAAGTACTATCCACTCTCAACAGTTCACTCTTGATGCCGGCCACTGACAACTGATCACCGGCCACTGTCTACTAAAGATAATACCAGGGATTACGTTTTGCCGCGTACATGTATTTGCGCATATTGCGCCAGAAGGCAAGGATCATGTAGACGATGATAGGGGAGCCCATGGTGAGGATAGAGGCGTATATAAAGTATTGCCTGATGCGACTCGTGGCAATACCCATTCGATTGCCAATGGCGGCACATACGCCAAAGGCATTCCACTCCACAAAATCCTTGAATCGGTTCATGCAGCTAATTTAGGTAAAACCCCGAGATCCTGCAAGAGGATTAAGAAGCGTTAAGAGAGCCGCTTTCTGTTTCCAAAAGCGGATGCTTTGTCGTAAATTCGCAGCACTTTACGGATTGTGCGGTTGGTTAATAGCCCGCAGACGATTAAGCTCCTGAGTTACATCCTCTTGTTTTGCTCCGCCTGCTGGCCGACGATCCCCCTGCATTTTCTGATCCACATTATTAAAATTCATCTCCATGGTATTTGATCTCGACCTCATTAAGAAAGTATACGCTGAGATGCCGGGTAAGGTAGCAGCCGCCCGTCAACTTCTGGGTAAGCCATTGACGCTGACCGAAAAAATTCTTTATGCGCACCTGTTTGGCTCGCTCCCGTCCACCCCGCATACCCGGGGTAAGGATTATGTAGATTTTGCACCCGATCGTGTAGCGATGCAGGATGCAACCGCCCAGATGGCCTTACTTCAGTTCAGCACCTGTGGTCGCGATCAGGTAGCTGTTCCTTCTACCGTTCACTGTGATCACCTGATCCAGGCCAAAGTAGGCGCCGTTACGGATCTGCAGGTAGCCAAAGAGACGAACAAAGAAGTATATGACTTCCTTTCCTCTATCAGCAACAAATATGGTATCGGTTTCTGGAAGCCCGGAGCCGGCATCATTCACCAGGTGGTGCTCGAAAACTATGCGTTTCCCGGAGGTATGATGATTGGTACAGACAGCCATACGCCTAATGCCGGTGGTCTGGGTATGGTGGCAATTGGTGTAGGTGGTGCAGATGCGGTGGATGTGATGGCCGGGTTGCCCTGGGAGCTTAAAATGCCCAAACTGATCGGTGTGAAACTGACGGGTAAAATGAGCGGCTGGACAAGCTGTAAGGATGTGATCCTGTGGGTAGCCGGACAACTGACTGTAAAAGGCGGTACCGGCGCCATTGTTGAATACTTTGGTCCCGGTGCCGATAGCATGAGCGCTACCGGAAAAGGCACTGTTTGTAATATGGGTGCCGAGATCGGCGCTACCTGTTCGCTTTTTGCCTACGATGAAAAAATGAGCGCTTACCTGAAAGCTACCGGCCGCGAAGAAGTGGCTGCACTGGCAGACGGTATCAGGGAGCATCTGCGTCCCGATGCGGAAGTATATGCCGACCCCGCCAAATATTATGACCAGGTGCTGGAACTGGACCTGAGTACACTGGAGCCTTATGTAAACGGACCGTTTACGCCCGATCTGGCAACTCCTATTTCCCAGATGGCAGCCGCTGTAAAAGAAAATGGCTGGCCCGAAAAACTGGAAGTGGCCCTGATCGGCAGCTGTACCAACTCCAGCTATGAGGATATTAGCCGCAGTGCTTCTATTGTAGAAGATGCTGTGGCCAAAGGGCTGAAAGCACAATCTGAATTTACCATTACGCCCGGTAGTGAGCAGGTACGCTTCACGATAGAGCGCGATGGGTTTATTAATACATTTGAAAAAGTAGGTGGTGTGGTACTGGCCAATGCCTGCGGTCCCTGTATCGGTCAGTGGGCACGTCATATTGATGACCCCAATCGCAAGAATACCATCATCACTTCGTTCAACCGCAACTTCGCCAAACGCAACGACGGTCTGGCCAGCACACATGCTTTTGTGGCTTCGCCCGAGATTGTAACAGCGATGGCCATTGCCGGCAGCATCAGCTTCAACCCGCTGGTAGACACACTTACCAATGAGAAAGGAGAAAAGGTGAAGCTGCAGGAGCCTACAGGCTATGAACTGCCTCCCAAAGGCTTTGCTGTAGAAGATGCCGGCTATCAGGCACCTGCTGCTGATGGCAGCAGCGTACAGGTTGTAGTGGCCCCCGACAGCAATCGTCTGCAACTGTTGTCGCCATTTGCTGCCTGGGAAGGCACTGACCTGAAAGGACTGAAGCTGCTCATCAAAGCCAAAGGAAAATGTACGACCGACCATATCTCTATGGCGGGTCCCTGGCTCAAATTCCGCGGCCACCTCGATAATATCAGTAATAACATGCTGATTGGTGCGGTGAACTTCTACAACGAAAAAACAGACAGTGTAAAAAATCAGCTTACCGGCGAATACGGTCCCGTACCTGCCACTCAGCGCGCTTATAAGGCCGCTGGCATAGGTAGCGTGGTAGTGGGTGATGAAAACTATGGCGAAGGTTCATCCCGTGAGCATGCGGCTATGGAGCCCCGTCACCTCGGTGTACGTGCGATCCTCGTACGCAGCTTTGCCCGTATTCACGAAACCAACCTCAAAAAACAGGGTATGCTGGCCCTCACTTTTGCCAATAAAGAAGATTACGAAAAAGTGCAGGAAGATGACAGCATAGATATCCTCGGACTGCAAAACTTTGCTCCCGGTCAGCAACTCACCGTGGTGCTCAATCATGCCGATGGCACTAAAGATGAAATTAAAGTGAATCATACCTACAATGAGCAGCAGATTGAATGGTTTAAAGCAGGCGGTGCGCTGAATGTGATCAGGGCGCAGTTTGCGAAGAAAGGATAAGAGGTAAAGGGTAAAAGGCGTAAGGTGATGAATGAAAGGGATACTCTTTGCAAATAATAACAAAAGCACCCATTGGGTGCTTTTGTTATTTAGATATGGGGTAAAGGTTATAAGGTAAAAGGCGGATGGTAAAAGAAGTGTTGCTGGTATGTTCCTTCTGCCTTTCACCATTTACCTATAACGTTAAAAGCCCCCTATTGGGGGCTTTTAACGTTATAATATGCGCCTGATTTAGCTCAGGTGTTTGGCAAGATGTTTCGCCATGTCAAACATAGATACCTGTGCTTTGCCGCCGAATACGGGTTTCAGCTTGGCATCAGCATTGATCATACGTTTGTTGGTTTTGTCCTGCAGTTTGTTGGCTTTGATATAAACCCAGATTTTTTTCACTACCTCTGTACGGGGCAGGGCTTTTGTACCAATTACTGCACCCAGTGCTGCACTGGGAGTAAGCGCTTTCATGAAAGCGGCAGAAGGTTTGCGGGCAGATTTTTTCTTAGCTGCTTTTTTGGGAGCGGCTGCTTTTTTCTTGGGAGCTGCTTTTTTAACAGCTTTTTTAGCTGCGGGCTTTTTAGCAGCAGCTTTTTTCTTTGCAGTTTTTGTTGCCATCTTGTTTTTAGTTTAGAATGTTAATGGGTTATTGGGAATACCCATACCAAATATAGATTATTTCTTTTCCCAAAGAAATCTCCGGCATTTTTCTTTTTCCACTGTTTTCCTTCGGAAAATGGGAATATCCCCATCCCTTATCTGCCTCCCGCAACCCCTTTTTCCGAAGGAAAACTGATTTTCTCCCTGCCTGTCTTTCTGTTTTTATTTAATGATAAAATCGCTGAAATGCAGTGTGGTGGCTTGTTTCGGCGGATGATTGTGAGCTGGTCTTTTTGCTTTTGTCAATGAAGGATTCTTACTGCCGCCAGTGCAATATGCCTTTTTTGTCAGGGAAAAACACCTATACATCCCTTACAAAAAAGTGGAAAACCGGTGGGGAACTGATCCTGTTCTCTTCGGTAAAATGCCGGTTTCGGGGAGAAAACGAACCCTTTTCCCCGGGTGTAACGACCATTTCTCTTCGGTAAAACGGAAAACGCGGGTAGTAAAACGACTACAGCACGGCTGAAAAACAAAGGACAAATGAATGAGGCCTGCGACTATTTTTTTCGCCGGTCTGTGATGGTAGCTTAGCTTATTGTTTGGCAAAAGACGTACCCTGCTTTAATCCGTATCCATGAAAATCTGCCAATCCTGAACCAATTTATAAAACCATTTGTACACTACTCACTATGAAAAAGTATCAAGACCAACCCTGGAAAAACCTGCTGGATGTAAGTGTGAGCCTCGACCATTTTAACTTTACCCGCGAGCTGGTAGAGAAGCTGGCTTACCGCCCGTATTCCGAAACAGAAGATGTTGACCTGCCCGACGGGGAAGCCCTCGAGCTGTCGGCCATTGAAGCCTATATGAAAGGCAGCTTTCATTTAAGCATCGGCGATGGCGCCATTAAAATGCCTTTTATCAGCAGTTTCTTCTTTACCTGTACCCGCCTGCAGGATGACCAGAACCGTCTTACCTGGACCCACTCCCTTTCCTGACGCCCGCCCCGATTCCCTTTTCCTGTCAATCTGGCAATTTTGCCGGTTTGGAACAGCTATTGATAAACCTGGTTGATTCTTTTAATCAGTTTAAACAGTTTATTCTATGGTACAGGAAAAAGGCACCATTTCCATCAATACGGAAAACATATTTCCGATCATTAAAAAATTCCTCTATTCAGACAACGAAATCTTTTTGCGGGAGCTGGTCAGCAATGCCGTAGACGCCAGCCAGAAAATACGCCGCCTCGCCTCACTGGGTCATTATGCACAGGAGCTGGGCGATATCCGTGTAAAGGTAGCAGTGGATACATCTGCCAAGACTATTACCATTTCCGATAATGGAATTGGTATGACTGCCGAAGAGATCAAAAAATATATCAACCAGGTCGCTTTTTCAGGAGCCACAGAGTTCATGGAAAAATTCAGGGAAGCCAAAGATGCCAATGAGATCATTGGAAGGTTTGGCCTGGGTTTTTATTCTGCATTTATGGTGGCCGACAAAGTGGAAATACAAACCCTGAGCTATCAGGATGGCGCAGAGCCAGCTCAATGGACCTGCGATGGAAGCACCAGCTTTGAAATCACCTCTGGCACACGCACTACCCGTGGCACCGATGTGATCCTTTATATCAATAGCGAGTCAGAAGAATTCCTCGACAACAATCGTATACAGGCCATACTGGATAAGTATGCCAAATTTCTGCCTGTGCCGGTACAGTTTGGTACACGCAGCCAGACAGAGCCCGATGGAGAAGATGAAACGGGAAAACCAAAATATAAAACAGTAGAGCTTGACAATATCATCAACAATACCACACCTATTTGGGTAAAGGCGCCGGCTGAACTGAAGGATGACGATTATCTCAACTTTTACCGCGAACTCTATCCGTTTGCCGATGATCCGTTATTCTGGATACACCTCAATGTGGATTATCCATTCAATCTTACAGGTGTACTGTATTTCCCCAAAGTGAAAAATGATTTTGAAATACAGAAAAACAAGATCAAACTCTTTAGCCGCCAGGTATTCATTACAGATGAAGTGAAAGACATCGTGCCGGAATTCCTGCTGCTGCTGCATGGCGTAATCGATTCGCCGGATATTCCCCTCAATGTAAGCCGTTCGTTTTTGCAGGCCGACAGCAACGTGAAAAAGATCAACAGCTATATCTCCCGCAAAGTCGCTGATAAGCTCAACGAGTTGTTTGTAAAAGACAGGAAAGGGTATGAAGAGAAATGGAACGATATCGGTCTGTTTGTGAAGTATGGCGCTATATCTGACGAGAAATTTTATGAAAAGGCCAAAGACTTTTTACTGCTTACCAACACAGGCAACCAGCATTTTACGCTGGCAGAATACCAGGCCAAAGTGAAAGATTTTCAGACAGACAAAAACGATACACTGGTATACCTCTACAGCCATGATCCGCAATCGCAGGACAGTTATATTCAGGCAGCTGCCAGGAAGGGATACGATGTACTGCTCATGAACTCTCCTATTGACACACATTTCCTCTCCCACCTCGAGCAAAAGCTGGAAAAAACGAGTCTCAAACGTGTGGATGCAGATGTGCTGGATAAATTAATCGAGAAAGGTGCGGAGCCGGTTCATCAGCTCAGCGAAGAAGAACGCAACCAGGTTAAAGAGCTTTTTGATAAAACGATCAATAATGCCAGCATGCAGGTGCAGATCGAAAGTCTGCCGGCCGAAGCACTGCCTGTAACCATTACCATGGAAGAGTGGATGCGGCGTATGAAGGATATGGCCAGACTGGGCGGCGGCAGCATGCAATTTTACGGATCTATGCCCGATAACTACAAAGTGACGGTAAATGCCAATCACCCGCTTATCAGCCGTATTCTGGGGGCTCCGCAGGAGCAGCAGGCAGATATGATTCAGCATGCTTATGACCTGGCCCTGCTCAATCAGGGATTGCTGAAAGGGCCGGCGCTGACAGCGTTTGTAGAGCGCAGTGTGGGAAAGATATAAGCCACCGGCACATTTCTATAAATAAATAACCCCGGCAATTACCGGGGTTATTTTATGGGCATGGCATGACTCCTTATACGTTAACTTGCTTTGCGGTGTTCCACAGGCATGGGCTTTGCCTCCACCACCAGAAACTCAGGCGGATCAGGATATTGCTGAATCAACTCGCGATACTTTACCTTCAGGTTGCGCTTGAAACTACCCAGGTAACCCGGCACGCGAAGACTTTCCTGGTTTACGGTAACTGATTCTATGAGATCATTACCGATGTACATCATGAGTTGCATAGACGTTCATTTGCTGATACAAAACAACACCAAAAATCAACGGAACACAATATCATAACTACTCAATTTGCATGGTAAGTTTACGAAAGGGGAAGATGCGGTTTTTCACGATCCCGCTGCCGGGAATCTTATAACAATGTTTAAACATTGAAATAGGTGGAATGCCGTATCTTTGCGGGGCATGATGCGACGTAAATTCATACAAACATTAACCGGAGGGATCGTAACTATGGGAACGCTTGCAGGTTTTAAGAAGTTTACGGATGGGCTGAAAGAGCAGGAAAAGCCAATGTCCGTCCTTTTTATAGGTCATGGGTCTCCCATGAACGGCATTGAGCATAATGCATTTAGCGAGGAGTGGGCCCGCCGGGCCACGCAGATACCCGTGCCAGCGGCAGTACTGGTGATCTCAGCCCACTGGCTTACCAGGGGCACACATATCACAGCCATGGAGCACCCGCGAACGATTCATGACTTTGGCGGGTTTCCGCAGGAGTTGTTTGACGTGCAGTACCCGGCTCCGGGTATGCCTGCCCTAGCCGAAGAAACCCGTAACCTGATCAGCAGCACCCAGGTAGGTCTTGACCACGACTGGGGCCTCGATCATGGCGCCTGGACGGTGGTTCGTCATATGTTTCCCGACGCGAAAATCCCCGTACTGCAGTTGAGTATTGACTATGGCAGACCTGCGGCCTGGCATTATGAGCTGGCCAAAGAACTGGCCGCATTACGCAGGAAAGGGGTGCTTATTATCGGCAGCGGAAATATGGTACACAACCTTCGCCTCATAGCATGGGATAAACTGGAGCAGCCTGGTTTTGGTTTTGACTGGGCTATAGAAATGCACGAACTGTTCAAGCAAAAGATCAGTGCGGGCGATCACCGTGCCCTGATTGAATATGAAAAACTGAGCAAGTCGGCCCTGCTGGCAGTACCCACGCCCGACCATTATTATCCGCTCATGTATGCACTGGGTCTGCAGCAGCAACATGAAACGCCGGAATTTTTTAATGATCAGCTGGTAGCCGGTTCGCTTAACATGACTTCTGTTCAGTTTGGGTGACAGGCCGTTTTTTTATAGCCTGATCAGGGTATATTGGCATCTGGTATTGTAAAATAAAAACTGAATGATTAAATTCGGTCAGGCCTTTCCTCATTTTACCGCCAAATACCAGCACATGTTTGCCAGAATTCCGGTTCCTGTAAGACTTAGTCTTGCCTATCTCATTTTTGGAATTTTATGGATCGTATTCAGCGGCCAGCTGGCCGCCCGTATTGCAGCGGGCAATACCGAACGTATGCAGGAAATAGAACAGTACAAGGGTATTTTCTTTGTGCTGTTATCCACTCTTTTTCTTCTCATCCTCAGCCGCTCGATGTATAAACGGCTTATACGCACGCTGGAAGAATACAAGATAATGGAGAAAAAAAATGATGCCCTCGTCACGGCAACCAAAGAGGGCATCTATGAGTATAATATCCGCGAAGACAAAGTGCTCTTCAATGCCACCATGCGGCAGATACTGGGTATCACCAATAACAAAACGATTTATGATGCCCGCCGTTTCTGGGAAACACATATTCATCCCGACGATTTGCAGCGGGTATTGCAACAATTCGACGGAGCCATGAAAGCGGGGATCAATTACTGGCGCGAAGAATACCGTGCGCTGACCATTACCGGGCAGGTCCGGCATGTATTGCATAGCGTGTATATTCTGAAAGATGACTGGGGTACCGCTTATGGTGTTATCGGCGCTATTCAGGATATGACTGAATTTCGCCTGCTGGAGCGGGAATATCATCGTCAGCAATTGCTGCAAAAAATGGAACTCACCCGCTCTGTGATCAATGCAGAAGAAAAAGAACGCAACCGCTGGGCAGAAGAGCTGCACGACAACATTGCCCAGATGCTGGGTGTGGCCACTCTGTATGCCGGCTCCTTGCAGCAGGGAGGGAAAGACACGGATGCGCTGGCTGCCCGCATTAAGGAAATGCTCGACATGTCGGTACAGGAAATCAGGCAGCTATCGGCCAATCTGAAGCCACCCCGTTTTGAAGAACAACTGCTCAAAGATGCTATTGCCTCGCTTATCCGTTATATTATACGGGTGAAATCAGTGGAGTTTTCGGTACAGGTGGCAGAAGAGGCCGATCAGTGGCTCGACGAAGAGCAAAAGCTGATGGTATACCGGATAGTGCAGGAGCAGGTCAATAACATTATCAAACATGCAGCGGCCTCCGCTATTTCCATCCGGATTGAAGCCAGCGAAGAAAATGCACTGGTACGCATTAGCGACAACGGTCGTGGTTTTGATGTACACATCCAGCCAGAAGGCACAGGTATGAAAAATATCAGGAGCCGCCTTGAGTTATTTCAAGGGGACCTTCATATTCAAAGCTCACCCGGACGCGGATGCGAGCTGCAGGCCAGTTTCCCTTTACAGCAACCGGCCTGATCAGCTATTCCAGATTCCTGAATTTGAAACATTCCCGGATGATGATGCGGCAGTTTTCGGCCATATCATCCAGGTTACAGCTAAGCACCTGCAGGTTATGCGGCAGTCCGTTGCCTGTCTCTACCAGGTCGAGTTGCAGTACATCGTCGTCTGAGCCTCTCGGGCGGCACAATAGTTTGCCAAACAACTCTTCGGCCTGTGCCCGGCTGCTGCTTACAAAAAATTTTCCGAAGGGCTCAAAGCCTTCCGGTGTCTTTAATTGCAGTACTATATAAAAATGTGTTTCTTTCATACCCGATATACTAACAACCGGGATGCCAAATCTTTTTTAGCCGGGTCTGACAGGTGTTAAAACGGGTAATAGCGGATGTTGGCAGCGGACGAATTACTTTTAGCATATTCACCTTAACTTGAGGCGGATATGAACTGGATATTACTGATCGAGATCGTTTATATCACCATTCTGGTGCTGGTATGCCTGCGAATCATTTATGATACACGCAGCGTTACCAAAACCATGGCCTACCTGCTGTTTGTAATCTTTTTTCCGGTAATAGGTATGGTCTTCTACTTTTCCTTTGGAATAAATTACCGCAAAAGAAAACTGTATAACAGCAAATTGCTGGCCGATGAGCAATTGCTGAGTGGGCTGCGGGAACATATTTCGTCTTATGCTGATGAAAGTCTGCGCCAGAGTGCCGGCGTATTGCAGCATAACCGGGAGCTGGCATCATTTCTTACCCGCGATCTGCACAGCCAGCTCACCGGGCACAATCACGTGAAAGTATTGCTGAATGGCGAGGAGAAGTTTCCCGAAATGCTGAAAGCCATCAGCGAAGCCCGTCACCATATTCATATTGAATATTACATTTATGAGAATGATACAATCGGTCAGCAACTGGCAGAGCTGCTGATGCAGAAGGCCAGGGAAGGAGTGGCAGTTCGGTTTATCTACGATGATTTTGGCAGCCGCCGCATCCGCAAAAAGCTTGTGCCGAAGCTGAAAGCTGCCGGTGTACAGGCCTTCCCTTTTCATAAGGTACTGATCCTGTTGCTGGCCAACCGGCTTAACTACCGCAATCACCGCAAGGTGGTGATTGTAGATGGGCATACTGCTTTTACCGGGGGAATCAATGTAAGCGATAAATATATCAATACCCCGGACAGTCCGCTTTACTGGCGTGATACCCATTTGCGTATTGATGGCCCCGGCGTATATTATCTGCAATATCTTTTTTTATGTGACTGGCGCTTTTGCTCGGGAGAGGCACTGGCAGCAGATGAAATGCTGTTTATGCCTCCCAGCCTGGAGGCGAATAATACACTGGTACAGATAGCTGCCAGCGGTCCTGATTCCAATCAGCCAAGTATCCTGTACTCTTTATTACAGGCAGTATAC
>JAGODE010000160.1 GCA_017998385.1 Chitinophagaceae bacterium
AGCCAATGCTCTGGGTATTCCGCTTATTTCATTGATACAGGGTGTGACGGCAGCTTTGGGCTATTTCCTGTTTCAGGTACCCGAATGGGGGTTATGGGGTTTCCTGACGGGTGTATTTGCCTTTTTCCCTGTCATTGGCACCATGGCCATCTGGGTACCACTGGTTATTTATATGTATGCATCCAGTACGGTGCCGCTGGCTACCGGCCTGTTGCTGTACAGTGTGATCGTAACCGGCAATGTGGATTATATTGCCCGTATTACCCTGTTAAAGAAAATGGGCGATGTGCATCCGGTAATTACGATCCTGGGTGTGATCGTGGGACTGGGCTTATTTGGTTTTATCGGGTTAATTTTTGGTCCGCTTGTTATCAACTATATCATTCTTCTGTTCAATGTATATATGAATGAGTTTATCGATACACCTCCCGGCGAACTGCAGCCGCAGCCGGATGATTCGGGTGATCAATAGAATAAAAAAACCGGCCTGAAATGCTTAATCGCTTTCAGGCCGGTTTTTTTATGACCAATCAGGTGCTTAGTTTCTGTTGAGCTTAGACAGCAGGCGCAGGATTTCGAGATACAACCATACAATGGTAACCAGTAAGCCAAATGCGCAATACCATTCCATGTATTTGGAGGCTTTCATTTCTGCACCGGTTTCGATGGTATCGAAATTAAGAAGCAGGTTAAGCGCAGCCAGGCAGACTACCACTACAGAGAAGCCAATGCCCAGAGGAGTGGCAGCGTTGGTAAATGCAGCAAAATTATAGCCGGCAATCAGGTAAAATATCCATTGTGCCAGGTAAAAAACACCAATGCTGATAGTTGCAATGGTAATGATGGCACGAAAACGCTGTGTTACACGGATAATGCGGAAGCGATACAGCAGAAACATTACCAGGGTAACGATCAGTGTAAGACCAACCGCCTGCATAACCAGGCCGGGATATTTTGTCTGAAAAGCATAGTCATAATAAGCCGAAACGGATCCTACAAACAGGCCTTCGAGGATGCCAAATACGGGAGCCAGTACAGGCGACCATTGTTTCTTAAATGCCATGATCAGCGATACAGCCAGGCCACCAAACACACCAACCAGCATAAGGGGCATGGGATTGCTGCCTTTATAAAACTGAGTCCAGGCAAAGAAAGTGCTGCCCAGCATAAGTACGAAAATGACACCAAACTTGTTGAGTGTACCTCTGATCGTCATTACCTGATCTTCGGCAAGACCCTGGAAGATGGTACCTTCAAAAGATTTTTCCTGCAGAGCAGGGTTACCTGATTTGAATAAAGCCATAGTGGTTTGTTTTTTTCAAAAATAACTAATGAAACCGGTTCTGAAAAGAAGGGCGGCCATCTATTTGGCCGCCCTTTGTTAATTATGTCTAAAAAATTGACTATTAATAGAGTATAGCTATTTTAAGCCTGCTTTTTCAGCTGTTTGACATTGTTGTTGTTAATAATACCAGCGTACAAAAGCTTCCATCGCTGCATAATGGGTAAGGCCCAGGTCGGCATAGAGTGCCGCAGTGGCGGCATTGCGCTCTTCGGCTCTTTGCCAGAATTCTCTCGAATCGCTGCCCTGAAAGGGTACCATATCTTTCTGCGACTGATGAATAAAGATGCCAAAACGTTTTTTCAGCACCTGGTCGGGACTCATAGGAATAGCCATTTCGATCTCTTCAATACTCCATTCCTGCCAGGCCCCTTTGTACAGCCAGAGCCAGCAGTCCTGAATCCAGGGATCTCCGGCAGCCTTAATGCGTTTAAGCGCTTCGAGTACTACATTGAAGCAAACGATATGTGTACCATGCGGGTCAGCAAAGTCGCCGGCGCAGTATACCTGCTGAGGTTTGATTTCACGCAACAGTTCAATGGTGAGCTTAACGTCTTTTTCGCCCATTGGCTTTTTCTCGATAGTACCTGTTTCGTAGAAGGGAAGATTCATGAAATGAATATTTTCATCTTTCAGCCCTACATAACGACAGGTTGCTTTTGCTTCGCCACGGCGAATAAGGCCCTTTATGGCACGAATGGTAGGCGTGTCAATCTGGTTAGATTTTTTTGAGGTCAGAAACTTACGCGCATTGTCAAGAATTTTACCCGATTTGCTGGTGTCAATGCCGGCAATCTCTTCAAAGCCTACAGCAAAGTCAAGAAAGCGTGTTACAAATTCATCTGTAACGGCAATATTGCCCGATGTCTGGTAAGCTACATGTACATCATGCCCCTGATCGTGCAGACGCTGGAATGTGCCGCCCATGCTGATGATATCGTCATCGGGGTGAGGGGAGAAGATGATAACTCTTTTAGGATAAGGCTCACTGCGCTCGGGGTGGTTGGGGATAACCGCATTGGGTTTACCACCGGGCCATCCTGTAATGCTGTCGCGCAGCATATAATAGACCTGCAGGTTTATTTCATAGGCATCGCCTTTTTCAACCAGCAGATCGCCGAGACCATATTCATTATAGTCTTTATTGGTAAGACTGAGAACCGGCTTTTTGAGCTTAAGCGCCATGTGGACTACCGCTTTTTTGATCATGAGTGGTGTCCATTCGCAATCGCCCGTAAGCCAGGGTGATTTGAAACGGGTGAGCTCGGCTGCAGCAGATTCATCGATATAAAAAGTAACCTGGTCATGATTCTGCAACAGTGAAGCGGGCACATGTTCGGTAGAATCTTCTTCAACCGCTTCCTTGATTACAGGAGCTTTATTGGGTCCCCACGCCATCAGCGCAATACGCTTGGCTTTAAGAATGGTACTGATACCCATCGTAATGGCCAGACGGGGCACTTCAGATATATTGGCAAACTCATACGCATTGGCAATACGGGTAGAGTTGTCGAGTGTGATGAGCCGGGTACGTGAGTTGATGCCGGAGCCCGGTTCGTTAAAACCGATATGCCCATTGTTACCAATACCCAGTATCTGCAAATCAATGCCACCAGCTTTTTCAATCATCTGTTCGTATTCCTGGCAATGTGATTTGATCTTGTCTTTGCTGATCTGCCCGTTTGGAATATGAATATTGGCGGGTTTAATGTCCACATGATCAAAAAGGTGGGTATTCATAAACCGGCGATAGCTCTGCAATGCATCATTGTCGATGGGATAGTATTCATCGAGATTGAAAGCAATTACATTTTTAAAACTCAGTTTCTCTTCGCGATGCATACGAACCAGCTCTGCATACACTGTTTTGGGCGATGAGCCGGTTGCGAGTCCGAGTACGCAGGGTTCTTTCTTACGTTGTTTTTCTTTGATCAGTGCAGCTATTTCCCGTGCCAGGGCGACGGAGCCCTGCTTGATATCGGGGAAAATTTTAACGGGAATTTTTTCAAAACTGTCTGACAGATCAATGGAAGGTGCCTTTTTTGCCATGCTATTGGTTAATGTCTGATTTGAATGAGTTCAAAGATATTAAAATGTGTCGCCCCCTGAACAGTAAATCGTTTGCACAATTTTACAGTGACGTAACTGCCGGATTTGTAACGTGGCTTATTTTACTGAAAATTGCAGCCGGAGGGATTTAACCGATTGGTAAAAAAGGTTACGGGCTACCTGGTAGTTGATATTCATGACTTCGCTGATCTCTTCATAACCAAGTCCCTGGTAAATGCGCAGATAAATGATTTCTTTCTGGCGGGCCGGCAGGCTGTCAATAGCCTCCCGGATCTGCCTGGTACGCTGGGCGTCTTCTTCACCCCGTACAATAAAATGCTCATGCGGAAGGGTAAAAGGAACCTGGTCGGGTGAGCTGAGGCGTTGCGTCTGTTTGTTTTGCAGCCTGATCTGCCGAAACAGTTTGTATTTAAGTGCTTTGAAAAAATAGGCTTTTACCGATTGAACCGGCGTGGTGGAACGGCTCTGCCAGAATTCAATAAAGAGATCCTGGATAGCGTCTTCCAGCATTTCGCGATCTGTGCATATTTTTGAACCAAACTGGGTGAGAACGGGATAGTAGCGGCGGAAAAGGTTGTCAAAAGCTTCCCTGTCACCGTTTTTGAAGGCGTTCCACCAGTCTATATCATCGCGGTAGTCGTTCAAATGCAGTTGTTTAAGCCCCGATTGCGGTTTTTTGCAGCGTGTAAACTACAAATAAAAAATCTTTCGCATAACATTACAAAAAAAGCATACAGGCACTTATAGACATTAAATTGTGGATAATATGAATAAAGTGTTTCACCAGGCAGAGGATGTGCTGGCAGACGAGGAGTTCAGAGCCTGGTATTTCAGGCAATCACCCGAAGCCGTCAGGCAATGGGAGCAATGGTTGGCGGCTAATCCACAGTATACCATGCTGGTCGGAGAAGCCGTTGCATTTATGCAGGCAATGCCGCGCGAGCGGGTCCTGAGTGCCGAAGCCGATACCGAAAAACAATTACTGCAGCTTACAAAACGGATCAGCGAAACGACTGAAGTGCCGGCAATTCCCGTACAAAAGAGAACCAACCGCATTTTCTGGCAGGCTGCTGCAGCTGTATTATTACTGGCAGGAGTCTTCGGTTTATGGAAATGGCTAACCCCTGCTGAAACATCTCTTCGCACGGCCTACGGACAAACAATCAGTGAAGCATTGCCCGATGGCTCAAATCTTTTATTGAATGCCAACAGCCAGGTTAGACTGGGAAAATCGTGGAATAACGGAAAGGATCGCGAACTCTGGCTGGATGGCGAAGCTTTTTTTAGTATAAGAAAAACACCGGAGAAAAGCCGCTTTATCGTACATGCCGGTACAGCAAGGATTGAGGTTACCGGTACCCGGTTCAAAGTAAAAAACCGTCATAATAAATTATCGGTTTACCTCGCTGAAGGAGGTGTAAAAGTGCACACAAGCGCGGGTAAAGTAATATCTTTAAAACCCGGGGATTATCTGGATCTGGAAAAAGGTGAGACTGTAAGCCAGCCATCCAATCAGGAAGATATACTGGCCTGGAGGGATAACCGGCTTTCGTTCAACAATACTTCTTTGGCAGAAGTGGCGCAGGTGATCAATGATTATTATGGAACAAAGGTGATAGTGGGGGATGAAGAATTGAAGCATGTTTCACTTACAGGTATATTACCCAATGATAAACTGGATAATCTGCTCGAAGCCATCAAAGAGGCATTAAACCTGAAGATAACCCGCACGCAGGATACCATCCTGATGCAAGCGGGTAATCCATAAGCAGCTGTCTCCGGAAACAACTGCGTATGAATCTTGTCTGTGCTATGCTGAAGCGCAGCACTTTACTAATGGTGCTGGTACTGTCCATGCAATTTGCCATGGCACAGCAGTCTGGTGCAAAAAAAAATCCCGCTGCTTCTCTCCGTCGCCCAGTTGCTGATACGGCAGGCCGCCAGCCCTTACTCGCAGTGTTGAAAGCCCTCAATCAATCGAAGGGAGTATTCTTTTTATATGCTGAAGAGAATATGAGCCAGCGTCTCGTCAATGCCCCATCCCGCCCCGACGGCGACCTCGATCAGCTGCTTACCGATGTATTGCACAATACAGGGCTTAAGCATAAACGCATTTCACCCAATACGGTTGTTATTCTCAATAATGACGATAAAGGCTCACGCGGCGAGGTGTACTATCGCGCTGATATTGCCGGCGACATCAACGAGAATCCGGGTATGACTGTTTCCGGAAAAGTGACCAACACAGATGGACTCCCGCTTCCTGGCGCTACCATCTTGATTAAAGGAACTGCCAAAGGAGCTACCGCCAACTCGCGGGGTGAGTTTTCGCTGACGTTGTTGCCGGGACAGGTATTACAGATCAGTTCTGTCGGATACCGCAATCTGGAACTGCCCGTACAGCGCGATAAGTATGTGAATGCAGTGTTGCAGCAGGTCGAAGCTGAAATGAGTGAGGTGGTGGTGACTGCACTCGGTATTACCCGGGAGCAGCGAAGTATTGGTTTCTCTGCCACGAGACTCACTGGCGATGTATTTACACAGGCGCGTGAAATAAACCTGGGCAATGCCCTGACTGGATTGGTAGCGGGTGTCAACAGCAGTGCTCCTCTTACCGGACCCGGAGGCTCTTCGCGGGTTACCATACGGGGCAATTCCTCTCTTTCCTTCGATAATCAGCCATTGTATGTGGTCAATGGTATTCCTATTAACAACGATAACCTGGGCAGCGCTGCCAAATACGGTGGGGCCGATTTCGGCGATGGCATTGTAAGTATAAATGCAGATGATGTCGATGAGATTACCGTGTTAAAAGGCGGAGCCGCCGCAGCTCTCTACGGACAAAGAGGAAGAAACGGAATCATTCTCATCAATACCAAAAAAGGCAAACCATCGCGCGAACTGGGTGTGGAATGGAACAGCAATTTTGTAACTGACCATATCAACGACTTTACCAACTGGCAGCAGCAGTATGGACAGGGCTTTCAGGGCAATAAGCCGGTCGACAAAACATCGGCGCTCATGAGTGGTTTATATGCCTGGGGTGCTAAACTGGATGGATCACCCGTGCCCGTTTTCGACGGCTCCCTGCATCCCTATTCGCCGGTGAGCAGGGGCAATCTGCGTTCGTTTTACAAAACCGGTATTACTGCTGCCAATACAATCGGGCTCTCAGGAGGAAATGATGCAGCACGTTTCCGGATCTCGCTGGGCGATTTGCGTAGCCAGTCTGTTTACCCCAACGCCGGGTTTAACCGGCAAAATATACAAACCGATCTTCAATATCGTATTTCGGATGAGTGGAGCGGACTTACCAATATCTCTTATATAAGAGAGGTGGGTAAAAACCGATCTAACCTGAGCGATGCACCCGGCAATGGAAATTTTGCCATCCTTTTTTTACCACCTAATGTAAAAGCCGGCTACCTGGCACCAGGCTACGATGCCAGCGGACATGAAACCCAGTTTAACGATAATGCTTTTAACACCAACCCGTACTTTGCTTCGGCACGTTTCAGCAACGATACCTATCGCGACAGGGTGATGGGAGTAACCAGCCTGCGTTATCAGCCCTTCAGCTGGTTATACGTACAGGGCCGGCTGACGCACGATTTCTTTTCGTTCAATGCATCGTCACTCACACCTGTGGGCACCGCCTATAAACCAACCGGCACTGTTAATCTCGAACGCACCTATACCTATAACGAAACCAATGCAGATCTGCTGCTGGGAGCTAAACGGTCATTAGGCAAAAAAATGCAGATAAACGTAGTGGCCGGAACCAACCTGCTCCGGATGCGGGCGCGGGTGCTGGATGTGTCTTCAGACGGGCTGTCATTCCCGTTTATCTATAATCCCGGTTCTGCCAATACGCCATCGCCCAATCTTGTTACACCGCGCAAGGAAGTACATTCCGTTTATGGGGCAGTAGAACTTTCCTATCGCGTACGGCTTTTTTTAAGTCTTACCGATCGCAATGACTGGTCAAGTACATTGCCCGCAGGTAAGAATTCCTATAATTATCCTTCGGCCAGCCTCTCATGGCTGTTTAACGGATTACGCAAAGGTGAAACTGCAGGAGATAACTGGTTTACTTCAGGCCGGTTGCGGGCTGCTTATTCGATGGTTGGGGGTGATGCACCCATCTTTTCTACCAGGCAGTATTACAGCATTATTGGTGAAATAAATGGTGCTCCTATTGGCAATATCGGCAGCGAAATACCCAATCAGGCATTAGAGCCATTGAAGGTGAAAGAGGCTGAACTGGGTGCAGAACTTAATTTTTTCAATAACCGTTTACGGCTCGATATTGCCTGGTATAACAAGCATACGCTGAATGATATAGTAGCGGCTACGGTATCCAGTACCGCAGGTTATTCATCGGCTCTGCTCAATGTAGGACGCATCCGTAATCGTGGTGTTGAGTTATTGCTGGCAGGCACGCCTCTGCAGCGGGGTGCTTTTAGCTGGAAAACCGCTGTCAATTTTGCCCACAACCAGAACCGTATTATCCGGCTGGCACACAAACAATCATCGATGCAGGTGATGAATGGGGAGTCACGCACAGAGCGCGGTTTTATTCAGCATATAGTGGGACTGCCTTTTTCGCAGATTATGGTGTACGGTATCAAGACAGATGCAAAAGGGCAACCCGTGCTCGGCGCAAACGGTCTGCAACCCAGCGATGCGCTGGTACCAATGGGCACGGGTGTACATCCGGTTACCGGGGGCTGGAACAATGAGTTGCGCTGGCGCAAATTTCAATTCAACTTCCTGATCGATTATAAATTCGGCGCTTCATTGTACTCAGGCACCAATGCAACGGCCATACAACGGGGACTGCATCCGCTCACACTGGAAGGTCGTGAAACGGGGGTAGTGGTAAAAGGGGTGGATGCACAGGGACATGATGTCGAAAAAACGATTCCCGCGCAACAGTATTATGAGTCCTTGTACCGCATATCGGCACTGCACGTATATGATGCAGGATTTGTCAAATTCAGATCGGCCAGTATTGGCTGGCGTCATACGCTCAGGTTGACCCGGAAGAAAGAAGCCAGCCTGCAGGTATCGCTTGTAGCACGTAATCTGTTTTATATTTATAAAGCAACGCCGCATATTGACCCCGAATCGAATTATTCAAACGGGAATGCACAGGGGCTTGAATATGCGGCTATGCCCAGCGTACGGTCATGGGGCATAAATCTTCAATTGCGTTTTTGATGAAGGGGGGAGAAAAATATAATTTTTTTTGCAGGCCAGTGCCACTGATCGTGGCACTGGTTGTGCTGTTGCAAACCAGCTGTACACGCAGGTTTGATGAAATCAATACCGATACAGGCAAACTTACGGCCGATCAGTATACCGCAGAGTACAGTCTTACCCGTGCACAGCTTGAATATACCGGCAACAGCGATTACAGTTATGAAACATGGCGGGTGAATATTATCTACTGCGGTATGATGATGCAGCAGCTGGCCAATACAAGCTGGTATGCAGGGGATAAGTATATTCAGCACGACGGATGGTCGTCTGCCTATTTTGATGTGGCATTTAAAGACCAGGTAAAGTATGTGGTAGACCTGCTGAAGGCAAGCCAGCCACATGAAGAACTTTCTAACCTGTACCAGGCAGGACGCATCATGCGGGTGCTGGTAGTGCACCGGCTCACCGATTTATATGGAGACATCCCCTACACCGAGGCGGGACTGGGCTATTATGGGCGCATCTTCACCCCACGATACGACGATCAGCAAAGTATCTACCTCAACATGCTGCAGGAACTGGATGAGGCTGCGCAGTTGCTTGACCCGGCCAAACCTGCACCCGGTAATGGAGATCTGATCTACCGCGCAGCACCGGATGCATTGCCGAAATGGAAAAAACTGGCCTATTCGCTCATGTTGCGTCTTGGCATGCGCCTGGTAAAAGTAAATGAACCGCTGGCAAAACACTGGGTGGAAAAAGCCTATGCAGGTGGTGTGATGAATGCTGTTGGCGACAATGCCTATATCAAGCACAGTGCCAGCGGCGGTCGTACTACAGTCAACCGCAACAGTAATATACTGGGCGGTGAGTGGAATGCCACCGGATGGGATCGCTCGGGCAATGCCAAACGCGAAGTGTTTCTGAGTAAAACCCTTATTGATTTCTTACAGACAAAACACGATCCGCGATTGCCCTGGATGGCGCAGTTAAGAGGGGACGGAAATACGGATCCCGATCGTCAGCAGGGGCTCCCCAATGGATATGATCAGAATGGCGGACTCACTGATATCAGCAAGCGGCCTGACTATCCTGGTTCGCTGGATGGCTACTCTACTATCCGGGGAGATGTCTGGTTAAAACTGGATGCGCCTACACTGCTTGTCAGTTATGCACAGTGTGAGTTGCTGCTGGCCGAGGCAGCGCTTCGCGGCTGGCAGGTGGGTGAGAGTGCTGCCACACATTATAATAATGGTGTAACAGCAGCCATGCGTCAGCTTTCGCTGTATGAACCATCCGCCGTTATCGGCGATGCTACCATAGCCGAATATTTATCGGAAAATCCTTTTACCGGCGCAAATGGGATGGAGCAAATCAACCAGCAATACTGGCTTTGCTGCTTCCTCGACTGGTATGAAGCCTGGGCCAACTGGCGCAGAACTGATTATCCGCAACTGGTACCGGTAAACTATGTGGGTAATGCCACAGGCGGACAAATACCGCGGCGGATGCTCTATCCTTCTTCCGAAGCGGCTGTCAATGAGGCCAATTACCTGGCAGCAATCAGTCGCCAGGGGCCCAATACATTTCTTACCCGTGTATGGTGGGATAAGTATTAAGTTATAAGTGATAAGTATTAAGTGGTAAGTGTATCTTGATCACTTGCATCACCAGAAATAAAAAGGATGCCTTAAAATGTCAAAGGCTCACCTGGGCGGGTCGGTATCGAAAATGGTGTAAAACTGTAACACAAAATCCGCATCCGCAGGGATTGGATTTTTGAACACCTGTTTTAACAGACACCAGCCTAATTTACTTCCAGCTCATCTACAAACAACCAGGCCTTATGACCGGCACCGGACTGTCCGTCGGCGATAAGCCCATGGTTTTTGATCAGCACTTTCACATAACGAGCTTTCTGCGGTGCAAAGCTTACGCCAACGGTTTTAAGCGGAGTAACCT
>JAGODE010000423.1 GCA_017998385.1 Chitinophagaceae bacterium
CTCTACTGCACATTTTGGCCCGTTCACACCGGGATTTGTCTCCATCCCCTACAATGATACCGCTGCACTGGCCGAGGCATTAAAGGATAAAAATGTGGCAGGGTTCCTGGTAGAGCCGATACAGGGCGAGGCAGGTGTTGTTGTCCCCGATGAGGGCTACCTGGCTGCTGCGCGCCAGCTTTGTACCGATGCCAATGTGCTCCTGATTGCCGATGAGATCCAAACCGGGCTGGCCCGTACCGGCCTTATGCTTGCCTGCGATCATGAAGCTGTTCGCCCTGATATTCTTTTGCTGGGCAAAGCTCTAAGTGGCGGCATGCTGCCTGTAAGTGCTGTGCTGGCCGATGATGAAGTCATGTTGACGATCGGCCCGGGAGAACATGGTTCAACTTATGGTGGCAATCCGCTGGCCTGCCGCACCGCCATTGCAGCCCTGCAGGTCCTGAAAGACGAGCAAATGGCCGAACAGGCGACCGCCATGGGTGAATTGCTTCGCCATGGATTGCAGCAACTGCATTCACCGCATATCGGCCTTATCAGGGGAAAAGGATTACTGAATGCTATTGTGATCAAACACAGCAACCCGGATGCAGCCTGGCAGCTTTGCCTCGAACTTAAAGAAAACGGCCTGCTGGCCAAACCTACGCATGGCGACAAAATTCGTTTTGCACCACCACTTGTCATTACAGCCGGGCAAATAGAAGAATGTGTTGCGATTATTGGCCGATCTTTGCATTGTCTGGACTAAAATAATGTGCTAATGTGCTAATGGGATAATGTGCTAATGATGGGAAGCTTTGATGATTTGAAGATTGGCAGAATTGTACAATATACCACTGTCAACTGTCAACCGTCCACTGACCACTGACAACTGACCTCTATGCATCAGGAAAAACATCTGCGCAACAGCGACTTTCTAACCGATATTGTAATTGGCATGAGTGACGGTCTTACCGTTCCTTTTGCGTTGGCGGCGGGCTTAAGCGGAGCTGCGGCCTCTACGTCGATCATTGTCATAGCTGGCATTGCGGAGATTGCAGCCGGCTCCATAGCCATGGGACTGGGCGGCTACCTGGCCGGAAAAACCGAACAGGACCATTACCAGACGGAGTTGAAACGCGAGTACGAGGAAGTGGATAAGACACCCGAAAAGGAAAAAGAAGAAGTAAAAGCCTTTTTTGCCAATATTGGTCTTAGTGAAGAAATGCAGGAAAAGGCAGTGGAAGAAATTGCGCGCGATCGCGATCAGTGGGTCGCATTTATGATGAAACATGAACTGGGACTGGAAAAACCCGATCCACGGCGCGCTACCAAATCAGCACTCAACATTGGCCTCTCCTATGCCACAGGCGGGCTGGTACCACTAAGCCCATACTTTTTTACCTCCCACCCCATTGATGGATTAAAGATATCGGCCGCGCTAACATTGATTTTCCTTTTCATATTCGGATTCTTCAAGAGCCGCATTACCGGAGTTAATCCCTGGGCGGGTGCATTGCGTGTAACACTGATCGGAGCATTGGCGGCATCTGCAGCTTTTGGAGTAGCCCGTTTATTTGAATAAACACAAAAAAATCCGCCCTGTGTGCCGGTGGCTGCAGAGCGGATTACTGAACGGTTTTCCTAAGAACACTATCTTGTACGCATGCATAACATATCCGGTATGCACAGATGCATGCAGTTAACTTTTTTACAATAAATGACGGATGGGAAAATTTTCAGCAGGGAAAATCACTTAGCCAACACACAGAGATTTGTTTACAGAGGGTATTGATTGGAGGATCAATCAGAGACATGTCGAATATACAACCAAAAAGATATTGAAACTACATTCCATTCAATATTTTTTTAGAAAGTTGCTAAAATTATCAGAAAAGTCAATCCTGGTCAGCTATTATCTTTTTGCACAGGCTTCATGTCGGGCATTAGCGCAGACAGCATCATTATTACAGACAGCAACAACATAGTGTAGAGCGCCCATTGCTTTTCAGGACATTCACCTGCCCTGCAGGTACTATACATAAAATAATTACGCACTGCCCAGGCCAGGTTAATAGCACAAAGCATCAGGTTTGCCCGCTTGGCCCATATGCGGGGTACCCAGGTAAACAACAGGAAGAAGGGCAACAACACAAACTGAAAATAAGCCGGTCTGCCAAAGCTGGCACCTGTTGTATCCACTCCACTAAGCCACAGGTCTTTGCTGACCACATGTACCCAGGGTTGAAAACCTGTTACAAGAAGGCCGAGGCCCGCCAGTGTGCCCAGCCATTTCATCCATTTTGCCCACGGTAGTGTTTTCATCTGGGCGCAAGATAGGAAGAAGAAAGGAGTGCGCAAGGGCGGGTACGGCAAAAGAAAACCGGCAGCCTGGTCAAGCCATTCACTGCCGGTTTCTGACAATATCACGTTTCTATCCTTCCTGCCATCAGAATTTAAACCCGAGGGTAAGACTCAATACCCGGTGTTTGTTATTCTGATCGTTGCTGGAATTAGATCCCGATTGTAGTTTAGCCAGTCCCAGTCCATAGTTGGCACTGATCACGAGGTTACTGGCTTCAATACCGACTGTACCATTAAGGCCATAGTCAAAACGACGCATGATAAATGCACCTGCTCCTTCTTCTTCAGAAGTCAGCGGATCATCGTCCGAAAACTGAATGTTTTCTTCAAAATTCAGCAGGCCATCTGCTTTAAACTTACCACCTACACCCATGGCCACATAAGGTCCTGCACCCACAAAGAATTTGGCCGCGCCAGTGGGAGTTTTGAATACCAGGTTTACGGGTACTTCAATGTAGCGCGGATTGAGCTGAAGCTTCTGTGTATTGTTTTCCCATTTGATGCCTTTACCCGTATACAATATACC
>JAGODE010000161.1 GCA_017998385.1 Chitinophagaceae bacterium
AAATGGACCTGGCTTCTATGTATAACAGCGCTGCATGGGAAATGCAGAAAAATGGCGAAAGCCTGCCCCTGGCCGAAGAGTTTACAGAACTGGCTACCAGTTATGCGAAAGAAAACTGGAAAAACCCACAGGGTCCCAAACCAGATTACATGACCGGTAAGCAATGGGCCAAAAATAACGAGATGATGTATGCCATGTATGCAGACACCTATGGCATGGTTATGTATCGCAACGGCAAATACAAAAAAGGCTTAGCTGTAGCTAAAGAAGCAGCGCTGGGTATTAATAAAGGCGAAGATGCCGACCAGAACAACACCTATGCCCTGCTGGCCGAAAAGGCATTGCCCCAAAAACAATATGTAAAAGAACTGGAGCAGTTTGTTAAAAACGGGAAATCCACTTCTGAAGTAAAAGAAATCCTGCAACGCGCCTATGCCAAAAGCAAAAAATCAGAAGCCGGTTTTGAAGATTACTATGTAACTCTTCAGAAAGAAGGTTATGAAAAAATGCTGGCTGAACTGCGCAAATCAATGCTTGATGAAGTAGCTCCTTCTTTTGCTCTCTATAACCTGGAAGGCAAAAAGACAGATATTTCCGACCTCAAAGGCAAAGTGGTCGTAGTAGACTTCTGGGCTACCTGGTGCGGCCCCTGCATTGCCTCCTTCCCTGGCATGCAAAAAGCAGTTGCCAAATACAAAGACAATCCCAATGTGAAATTCATCTTTGTTGACACCTGGGAGCGCGTAGATGACAAGAAGAAGAATGCTGCTGACTTTGTAGCTCAAAAGAAATACGATTTCGACGTATGGCTGGATGATGAAGACAAGGTAGTATCGTCATTTAAAGTAGATGGTATACCCACCAAATTTGTACTGGACCCTGCCGGAAAGATTCGTTTCAAAACCGTTGGTTTTGATGGCAGTGATGACAAGCTGGTACAGGAGCTTTCGGCTATGATCGAAATGGCCGGCAATGCCTCCGAAAAGAAAGGATTCTAATACCGTTCTTTCATACAATAAAAGCCTGCCTGGCAGCCATCCGGCCCCGGCAGGCTTTTTTCATGCCCCTGCCCCGTTGCGGGGGCCGGACGGGAAGGGCTAAACGGCTAACAATCAGCATTTCAGATGAATGCCCCGATGCATATTGTAAACTGTCAACAATCCCTATATTTGTACCCTAACAAATCATGTATGGCAAAACAAGTCGAGGATTTTGACGCAAACCTGGCTGGCGAAGAAGGGAAAACCGAGGAGACGAAAACCAGCTGGTTTAAGCGGATCAAGACTGGCATTAACACGAAGACTTCCGAAAAAAAAGAAACCCCCGAAGGGCTCTGGACCAAATGCCCTGAATGCAATTATATCTGTACCATGAATGAGCTGCGCGAGCATCTTTTTGTATGCCCCAAATGCAGCTATCACCACCGTATCAACAGCGAAGAATACTATTCCATCATTTTCGACGAAGGGCAGTATACTGAGCTTTTTGATAATATCCGCAGCAAGGATTTCCTTGAATTTACCGATCTGAAGCCTTATAAAAAACGGCTGGAAGACATCTGGAGCAAAACCAACCTCAAAGATTCTATGCGGGTGGCAACGGGTAATGTGAATGGTCAGCCGATCGTAATTGCCTGTATGGACTTTGAATTTATCGGTGGCTCACTGGGTAGTGTAATGGGTGAAAAATTTGCCCGCGCTGTGGATTACTGTATTGAACACAAGATGCCCTATATGGTCATCAGCAAAAGTGGTGGCGCCCGTATGATGGAAAGCGCCTTCTCGCTCATGCAGCTGGCCAAAACCAGTGGTAAACTTTCGCAACTCAGCGATGCCCGCCTCCCCTACATTTCCTTCCTCACCGATCCGACCTTTGGCGGTATTTCGGCCTCCTTCGGCATGCTGGGTGACCTCAACATCGCCGAGCCCGGTGCACTCATCGGCTTTGCCGGCCCACGTGTGATCAAGGAAACAATTAAAAAGGATCTGCCTGAAGGATTTCAGCGCAGCGAATTTCTGCTTGAGCATGGCTTCCTCGACTTTATTGTACCCCGTACCGAACTCCGGGAAAAACTGTCGCAGGTTCTCCGTCTTTTTGCCAATTAACTGAATCGCTATACCAATGGCGTATAGATACATAGCCCACAGCTGTGCATCTATACGCCATTAAATCGTACCTTGCAATCTATTTTCCTGGTTTTTTACAAAGGAACTTTCAGCCAATTTCATGTCGGATATCAGAAACAGAGCAGCTTATCATGAATACTTCATAGACGCAAAATATGAAGCAGGCATGGTATTGCTGGGTACAGAAGTAAAATCGATTCGCGGCGGCAAGGTAAGTTTCAACGATAGTTACTGCCTGATCCATAAAGGTGAGGTCTGGGTCAAATCCCTGCATATTGCCGAATACTCGCATGGTAATATCAACAATCACGATCCGGTACGCGACCGCAAACTCCTGCTGCAAAAAAGAGAGATCAGCCGCATTGAAGCCAAACTGAAAGAAAAGGGTTATACATTGATTCCTTTGCGTATCTTTTTTACCGATAAAAACCTCGTTAAAATGGAAATCGGTCTGGCCAAGGGTAAAAAACTGCACGACAAACGCGATACACTCCGTCAGAAAGATGCCGAACGGGAAATGAAACGCTATCTCAAATAAGGGCATTGCCCGCCAAAACAAGCATGGTTTTTGACAGCTAAGCGCATGATAAAAAACTTACTGGTGGCCGTCTTCCTGATCCTGGCCCTCAACTCATCCGCCCAAACGGTGTTTGGCTACTGGTATGGTTTTGCCAATGTAAAAAGTAATAATGCTGCCAACAACTACCTGGTCGAAATGATCCTGCAGCCCGAAAAGAATCATGTAAAGGGCGTACTTAACTACTATTTCAAAAACACCTTTCGCAGCCTGCAGGTAAAAGGCAACTACGATGCCACTACCCGCCAGCTCAGCCTCTACGACATCCCGGTAACCTACCACGCCTCTATCACCAATATGGAGATCGACTGCATCATGAATCTGCAGGCCAGCCTGCGGGTAGCCCGCGCCGGCTCCAACCTGGTAGGCCGTTTTGTAAGCCTCCCCGATTACAAGTACACCTGCGTTGACATCAATTTCAATCTCACACTCGATAAAGACAGCAAACAAGACTCTGTACTGAAAGCTATCCGGGAATATAAAGAGACTTACCAGGTATGGCAACCCAGCATAGCAGATACCCAGACTGCTGTGACTGTCATTCAACGCAAAGTGGTGAATTATGTAGTAGAGAATCAGTTTAAAGAAAGAGAAACCGTACTGGCCCAGGAAATCGAAGTCAACAGCGACTCCCTGCAGGTAGATTTTTATGATAATGGCGAAGTAGACGGCGACTCGATCTCTGTATTTTTCAACAACCAGTTGCTGGCATTTTCTCAAAAACTCAGTACCCGCTCTATTCATTTCAACCTGGTCCTCGACAGCGCACGGGCCTACAATGAGCTAACCATGTTTGCCGATAACCTGGGCTCTATTCCGCCCAATACAGCTCTTATGATTGTAACAGACGGCAACAAACAATACCAGATCAGGCTTAGCAGTAACCTGCAAAAAAATGCCAGCGTTCGCATCAGGCGAAAGAAGAACTAAGAAAAGCAGGCAGCAGAAAACCACCTCCCCAAACCGGGCAGAAAGAAAAAAGCTATGGAAAAAGAGCTTGTCTGCATCTCAGCAATTTACCACTAAAGCCTTTCTGCATGCGCCGGAGCTTTCTCACCCCCCTGCTGACAGTTATCATCTCAATAGCCTGTTCGCAGGCAGACCAGCACAGCAACGATACCATCATCGCTTCATCCGTCAGCGACTCCGTCGTTTTTATTATTGACGACAGCAGCGCCACTCCGCCCAACGATAGTTATGACATCAACCTGTATTACCACGACACCCTGGGCTATGGACATCCTTTTACCATTTTTAACCGGCAGACCGCTATTTTTTTAAATGCCCCCAGCTTTTTTATCCGGGCCGATGACTGGCAGACGCCTTTCCTTGTCTACCCCGGTGAGCAGATTCATATCCGCTATTCAAAAACCGGCGTGATTCGTATGTATATAAAAGGAAATGCAGAACGGTCAGCTGAATTAAACTTTTTTCCAAAACTGATCAGCCAGACCAATAATCTGTCATACGCCTTCAAAGCAATGCCCCATTTATCTGCTGTATCAACAAAAGACAGTCTGATGCGTGCTGAGAAAAAGATCAGCTCCATTTTTCTGCAACGAATGAGTATGCTGCAGCAGGAAAAAAATAATTTGAGCACCCGCTTTTCTCAACTTGCAACCAATGTCATTCGCAGTGCTGCTTTATATGACAGCCTGGTTTTATACTGGAACAACCGATCGCTGCTCGGCAATAAGGAATTGCAGCAAAAGATAACCGGTCAGCTAAACAGTATCAATAACCTCCGGTTTCAGCCATTTATATTCAATACAAAACTGCTGGGAGCCTATTCCGGTGCATTACTGACCGGAAGCCCGCATTACCTGATAAACGACAGTAGCAGTGTGCTGAAAATGTACCGGGCCATACAAACGCATATGACAGGCCCCGGAAAAGATTTTCTCCTGACCCGTCTCCTGATGGACAGTTATAACAAAGCCATTCCCATTTCGGCTAACACGCTTCAGGATTATTATGCAGATTGTGAAAATGAGGCATACCGGAACCTTGTGAGTGCCCGGCTCACCGAAGCCGATGCCATATCGGTGAGTAAGGAAAATGGCAACAACCTGAGAGCCGGTGATGGCAAAACCATCGAAGACCTGTATGATGTAATGGCCCGGCACAAAGGACGGTTAATACTGATCGATTTCTGGGCCAGCTGGTGTATTCCCTGCAGGGCAGAAATGCCCTATGCCGCAGTGCTGAAAGAAAAATACCGGGAAAAACCAGTTTCATTTCTCTATATATCTATTGACGAAGACACCGAAAACTGGTTAAAGGCAGCAGCACAGGAAAAACTGGATAAAAATAACAGCTATCTGCTTTTGCATCGCGACAATGCCCCTTTTGCCCGGCAATACGGCATAAGTTCCATACCCCGGTATATGCTGTTTGATAAAGAAGGTAAAGTTTTGATGGCCGATGCGCCACGACCGAGCGATACTGCACTCATCCATGCTATCAATCGTTTTTTAAAATAAAAAACTGGCGGAGGATACCGCCAGTTTGTAGCATATTTTTTACTTCATTTATTCAAATAGTCCCGGCTGGGTATCTTCTTCCTCTTTTGGTTTTACCCATTCCATCTGCAGGCTCTTGCTGAAATCGGCCAGTTTGGTACCGACCGCTTTCCAGCCCATCACCTCGGTGAGGCGGGCTATCTTAAACTTGGCTTTGCGCACCTGGTCACCACGGCCTGTTTGTACAGCCAGTATAGGCTCATTAGCAGTAGACACTGCTTCGAGATAGTTGCCATCACCTTCTTTGATAAACAGGAACCGGTTCTTTAAAGTAGTGGTTTCTATCTTGAACCGCTTCACATTGAATTGCAGATTTTTCTTATCGAGATATACGGCAGAGATCACTTTCTCGGGATTAAACTTCTCGATAAGCAGTATTTTTTCTGCATCGAGCCGCTGTGTAAGTTCCTGGTCAGTGATTTCATAATATCCATCGGAATACATGATCAGAATCCGATCCTCTGCTTCAAAACTACCCAGCAATATACCTTTGCCATCGGCGTTAAGGCGGCCAAACTTATCATCAAACCAAAGCTGACGTCCGCTGAGCGTGGCCCGTCCGGCCTCCTTGAACTTCACCGAACGGATCGAATACTTGGTGACCTGGTTGCCCATGCTGCTGCGGCCTTTGATACCCAGCTCTTCAAAGTAAAAATCAAATTCCTTGATACGGGCAGCTGCCGAAGGACTAAGCGTAATTTTTACAACTTCCGCTTCACCGTTGGCATTTACTGTCAGGTAGTTTACCTTGCTCTTATCGTCGCCCTTGGTAAGGTCATATTCCTTGTCGCGCGTCACACCGGTTACATTAAACCGTTTGGCGAAGCTAATGCCCGACTTTCCATCGGTATAGATCATGTTATAGGTAGTGCGCTCATCATTTTTCTGAAATACAGCGGCGTGTAAAATGTCTTTACCGATAAACACCTTATCCTGCACCTTCACCACTTTCATGATACCGCGTTTGGTAATGGCAATGATATCATCCAGATCAGAACACTCAAACAGAAATTCATCTTTCTTCAAACCTGTGCCGATAAAACCTTCTTCGCGGTTGATGTAAAGTTTGGTATTGGCGATCACCACATTTTTGGCTTCGATAATCTCAAACTGTTTGATCTCTGTTTTACGCTCACGGCCCTTACCATACTTCTTCAGCAGGTTTTCATAATAAGCCACTGCATAATCAATGAGGTTGGCCAGATCATGTTTTACCTGCTTGATCTCTCCTTCCAGTCCTTTGATCTGCGCATTCAGCTCATCGATATCCAGCCGGTAGATCCGGCGTACAGGCTTTTCGGTGAGTTTCAGAATATCTTCGCGGGTAATATCGCGTTTGAGTTGTTTTTTGAAGGGCACAAAGGCCTTATCAATAGCCTCGATTACTTTTTCCCAGCTATCGTGCTTTTTCTCCAGTTCCTTATAAATCTTTTCTTCAAAGAATATTTTCTCGAGCGAGGTGTAATGCCATTTCTCCTGCAGTTCAGCCAGCTTGATCCTCAACTCCTGTTCCAGCAGGTTCTTTGTATTGTCGGCCGAAATGCGGAGCAGATCCTGCACGCTGATAAATTGTGGTTTCATGTCCACAATCACGCAGGCATTGGGAGAAATGCTGATTTCGCAGTCTGTAAATTTATAGAGTGCATCGATGGTAATATCGGGTGAAATGCCGGGTGCCAGATCGATCAGTATCTCTACATTGGCTGCCGTAGTATCGGTCACCTTTTTGATTTTGATCTTACCCTGGTCATTGGCTTTCACAATGCTCTCCATGAGCTGTGTGGTGGTAACACCATAGGGTACGGTGCGGATGGCCAGTGTTTTCTTATCTACTTCTTCGATATGCGCCCGCACTTTTACTTTACCGCCGCGTTTACCCTGATTATAATCAGCCACGTCGATCATACCGCCAGTCTGAAAATCAGGAAACAGCTCAAACTTGCGGCCGCGCAGGCATTTGATAGATGCATCGATCAGCTCGCAGAAGTTATGCGGCAATATTTTGGTAGAAAGGCCTACCGCAATCCCGTCTGCGCCCTGGGCCAGCAGCAGGGGAAATTTCATAGGCAGTGTTACCGGCTCGTTTTTACGACCATCGTAGCTCAGTTGCCACTGGGTTGTCTTGGCATTAAAAGCCACGTCGAGGGCAAACTTGCTGAGGCGTGCCTCGATATAACGGGCCGCAGCGGCATCATCGCCGGTACGTACATCACCCCAGTTACCCTGTGTATCGATCAGCAGGTCTTTTTGTCCCATGTTCACCAGGGCATCGCCGATGCTGGCATCACCATGCGGGTGATACTGCATGGCCTGTCCGATGATATTGGCCACCTTGTTATAGCGGCCATCATCCATTTCCTTCATGGCATGCAGGATACGGCGTTGCACGGGTTTCAATCCATCTTCTACAGCAGGTACGGCACGTTCCAGGATTACATAGGATGCATAATCGAGAAACCAGGTTTTATACTGGCCATGCAATCCGGAGTCATTATTCGTGATCTCAAAAAGTTTATTCTTAGCGGCACTCATATATTAGTCAAACTAAAATCCACGTTTTTCAAAATAGTTCGTTGATCAGGCTGTTGCTTCTTCGGTGGCAGCCGATTCTGTTTTATTGCTGCCTGCCAGGCGGATATCAAAATCCTTCCAGGTTTTACCGGTATCTCCTGTTACTTCGAGGCGACCGTTTTTAATCAGCTCTTTCATGCGCCACATCAGGAATACATCGCCGGTTTTTATTTTCATCCGGTTGAGAGTATTGGTTAGTACACGGGTGGCTTTTTGCCAGTCGGCCGTTACATTTTTCAAAAGTTCGGCATCATAAAAATCCTCTCCTTTGCCGGCAATCTTTTTCCCTCCTTCCAGCATACGCACGGTGGCATTTTCTTCCACGAGTTTCTTCCATTCATCGGGATCCACTTCAAATTCGCTCAATGTAATGGGACGGCAGAGTATACGTGCCTTGATCAGTTCTTTGGGTTGTATCTCATGCAGCCAGGAAGGATAAAACAATTGCCCTTTTTCATTGATAAAAGGCAGGTTGTTCATGTACAGGATCATTACCCGGCCCTGGAAGGCACGCAATTGCGGCATAAGCCAGTAATAACCGCATACGTCATGCTGGTTCTGCCCCATCCATATCCAGATCTGTTCATCCGGATTTTCAGTAAGGCGGTCGATCAGTTGTTGTACTGTTTTGCGGTCATCGATCTCACTGGTAATAGCAGGATCGTAAGGTGAGTTTTCCAGTAATCCCTTCCACCAGGTATTGCGGGCTGCCCAGCCTTCTTCGGTATCCAGTGCAGCCAGCGGACCTACAGCAAAATCGTCGCGGATCTGCCATACATCACCGGCCAGGGTGGGCTCAAGCTCTCCCACCTTCTGCATCAGTTCAATTTCACTTTCGTTAAATACGATATGGATCATACGTTATTCAGAATTGTAGTTGTAGTTAGAGTTGAGTGCTGGTCAGGAAGCAACGGCTTCTTCTGTTTCCACTTTGTCCAATTCCACACGCAGGTTATCAATAATAAACTCCTGGCGGTCCATGGTATTTTTGCCCATGTAGTATTCAAGCAATTGCTGAATATGATCGCCTTCTTCCACACGCATCAGTTGCTTGCGCATATCGGCACCAATAAACTGGGCAAACTCATCGGGACTGATTTCACCCAGGCCTTTGAAGCGGGTGATCTCCGGTTTGGGTCCCAGCTTTTTCATAGCTGCCTGTTTTTCCTGCTCATCAAAACAATAGATTGTTTCCTGTTTATTTCGTACGCGGAATAAGGGCGTCTCCAGTACGTACACCTTCCCATGTTTTACGAGGTCGGGGAAGAACTGGAGGAAAAATGTCATCAGCAGCAGACGGATGTGCATACCATCCACATCGGCATCGGTAGCGATTACGATATTATTGAAACGCAGCCCATCCATACCTTCTTCAATATTAAGGGCGTGTTGCAGCAGGTTGAATTCTTCATTTTCATATACCACTTTCTTGGTCAGACCATAACAGTTCAGCGGTTTACCCCGCAGACTGAATACGGCCTGCGTATCCACACTGCGGGCCTTGGTAATGGAGCCACTGGCACTATCTCCTTCCGTGATGAAAATGGTGGTTTCATGCAGCTTTGACAGAAACTCTTCTTTGCCTTTGGCCGGTGGTTCATCATTTAAGTGATACCGGCAATCACGCAGTTTACGGTTGTGCAGGTTGGCTTTTTTGGCGCGCTCATTGGCCAGCTTTTTAATACCGGCCATTTCCTTACGCTCACGTTCGCTTTGCTCAATACGCTTTTTAAGCGCATCGGCCACCGCGGGATTTTTATGCAGGTAATTGTCCAGCTCCTTACCCAGAAAGTCGGCCATAAACTGCCGCATGCTGGGACCGTTTACATCTACGTTCAGCGAGCCCAGTTTGGTCTTGGTCTGTGATTCAAATACCGGCTCCACCACACGTACCGAAACAGCCGCTACAATACCGGTACGGATATCGGAAGCATCGTAATCTTTTTTGAAAAACTCACGTATTGTTTTCACAAAGGCTTCGCGGAAGGCCTGCTGGTGTGTACCACCCTGTGTAGTATGCTGGCCGTTTACAAAGCTGTAGATATCCTCACCATAATCGTTATTGTGTGTGATGGCTACTTCCACATCGTTGCCGGAAAGATGGATGATCGGATACCGGATCTCATCTGCATTCGATTTGCGCTGCAGCAGATCCAGCAGACCATTTTTACTCACATAGGTCTTGCCATTAAAAATGATCTTCAGCCCTGCGTTGAGAAAGCAATAGTTCCAGATCTGGTTTTCGAGAAATTCCGGGTGAAATTTAAAGTTTCTGAAAACAGTATCATCCGGAATAAATGTTACGCGTGTACCATTTGATTCATCGCTTTTAACTTCCTTATATTCTTTTACGAGAACACCTCTTTCAAACTCGGCCGTTTTTTCCTTTCCTTCCCGTACAGAAGTTACTTTAAAAAAGTTACTCAGCGCATTTACGGCTTTGGTACCCACACCGTTCAGACCTACTGATTTCTGAAAAGCCTTGCTGTCATATTTGGCCCCCGTGTTGATCTTGCTCACTACATCAACCACCTTGCCCAAGGGAATACCGCGGCCATAGTCACGTATGACTACTTCGCGGCCTTCAATGCTCAATTCAATCACTTTACCATCTCTAATTACACGGTAAAACAATTGATCTCCTTTAGCTTTAGCTAAATAATCACTCAACATATTAC
>JAGODE010000162.1 GCA_017998385.1 Chitinophagaceae bacterium
GCATACCCGTGACGGGTTGCCGCACAATACCATTCTTACCCTCGTTGAAGATAAGAATGGCTGGATATGGGCAGGCACACCTAATGGGTTGGCCAGTATACTGCCGGATGAAAAGGGCGAACTGAAAAATTTCCGTTTCATTAATTACGACGAAAGAGATGGCCTGCAGGGAAGAGAGTTTAATGAGAATGCTGCGTTACGCACCAGCAAAGGCGAATTGCTGTTTGGTGGCGCCGGTGGGTTTAATCTGTTTATGCCACCTGCGGCAAAGCACCGCAGATTTGAGACGCAACTGGTACTTACCTCTTTCCAGGTATTTAACAGGCCGGTAGATGTGGGAGAAAAAATAGACAAGCAGGTAATATTGCCTGCATCCCTGGCTTATACCGATAAGATTGTTTTAAAGCATAATCAAAATGTATTTTCCGTAGAGTTTGCGGCACTCGACTTTGCCAGTACGGAAAAAATACGGTATGCCTATAAACTTGATGGTTTTAATAAAGACTGGTTGTATACCGATGCCGGTCAACGGATGGCTACCTATACCAACCTCGATGCCGGCACTTATAAATTCCGGGTAAAGGCAATGAACAGTGAAGGCGTGTGGAGCGAAGAGTCTGCGCCATTAATAATAAAGGTGCGGCCGCCATTCTGGAAAACGCCCCTGGCCTATGCATTATATATACTGGTAGCAGCTTCAGTACTGTATTTTGCCAGAAGAATGGAATTGCAACGGGCAAAGCGGCAGTATGAAATTGAAGAGGAAAAGAAGGAAGCGCGCCGCAAACATGAGCTTGATCTGATGAAGATAAGGTTCTTTACCAACGTAAGTCATGAGTTTCGTACACCGCTGTCGTTGATACTGGCTCCTATCGATAAGCTGCTGCAGCAAAACCCGGGAGCAGATACGCGTACGCAGATTGAAATGCTGCAACGCAATGCCAAACGCTTACTTAATCTCGTAAACCAGTTGCTCGATTTCAGAAAACTGGAAGAAAAAGAACTTCGACTGAATGCCACCAGTGGAGACATTGTTTCTTTTATTCATGATGTTAGCCGCTCATTCACCGATATCGCAGATATTAAGCATATCACCTTTTCGTTCCGGAGTAATGTAGATTCTTTTTATACCCGGTTTGATCACGAAAAGGCGGAACGCATTTTATTTAACCTGCTTTCGAATGCATTTAAGTTTACTTTACCCAACGGACATGTAACGGTCGATGTGAAGCTGGAAGAGTGGGGAGAGGGGCACGAGCTGGTACTGCGTATTACAGATACAGGCATTGGTATTGCCAAAGACAAGCAGGACAAAATCTTTGAGCGCTTTTTTCAGACTGAGGTGCCAGACAACATGGTCAACCAGGGCAGTGGTATCGGATTGGCTATTACCCGTGAATTTGTGCGCCTGCATGGTGGTGATATACTGGTAGAAAGTGAGCCGGATAAGGGTAGCAGCTTTATTGTGACTTTGCCTGTAGTGAAGGAAGATGCGCCCGTGCCGGAGCAATCGCTGCTCCAACCGGAGAGTGTGGACGAAGAGCAGATGACAATACAGCCCGTGGTAAAGGAGGAAAAGAAGCTGACGAAATTGCCTATTGTATTGCTCGTGGAAGATAATGAAGACTTCCGTTTTTATCTCAAAGACAACCTGAAGGAGCATTATCATATCATTGAAGCCGGAAATGGAAAGGCCGGTTGGCAGAAAGCGCTGGCGGCTCATCCTGACCTGGTGGTAAGTGATGTGAGTATGCCTGAAATGAATGGCATTGACCTTTGTAAGAAAATTAAGGCCGATAAGCGTACTTCCCATATTCCTGTCATTCTGCTGACGGCGCTTACGGGGGAGGAGCAGCAGTTGCGCGGTCTTGAAACCGGCGCCAACGATTATATGACCAAGCCGTTCAATTTTGAAATTTTGCAAACCCGCATCCGCAACCAGTTGCAGCAAAACCTGGTTTTGAAGAAAACGTACCAGAAGCAGGTAGAGGTGAAACAAGGCGAAATAACGGTGGTGCCGGCGGCTGATCTTTTTCTGCAGCAGGTGATTGCCGAGGTGGAAAAGAATATGGCCGAGCCCGATTTTTCGGTCGAAGACCTGAGCCGCACTTTATGCATGAGCCGCGTGGCTTTGTACAAACGCATGCTGTCGGTTACGGGCAAATCACCGCTGGAGTTTATCCGCGATATGCGGATGCAAAAGGCCGCCATGCTGTTGGAAAAGACAGATTTGACCATTGCGGAGGTGGCTTATGAGGTGGGTTTCAATAACCCCAAGAACTTCAGTAAGAGCTTTAAGGCCATATTTCAGGTACTTCCGTCGGCCTATCGCCTGCAAAAACAATAAAGTAAGGTACTTTTTTGTTAACCAGCCATTTTTAAATATTTGATTATTAACTATTTGAACTCTCTCCGGTTTTCTCTTTTCCACAGGTTAACATTTTGATACCTATATGTAAACGGTTGCATACCGTCCTCCGCGAAATCGCATAGTATTTTGAGTTTGGAATTTTGCCGGGTCATAGGCCTTGCGAAATCAGCCTGCCGCCTGGCAGGAAAAAATGATTGCTGTCTATATTGAAACTGGTCTTCTGCGGCCGGAACATTCTGTTCTGCCTGTGAGATACTCCTTCATATTTATGGCATTCATTACTTCATAACCGGGCAGCAGCTGGTAGCAGCAGCGGTTCTTTGGGTATATGGACCGGCACCAATCTTAACGATAACAAATTTGCCAAGACAATGAAAAAAACTAACTGCTTAACAGATGGTGCGCTGCTTTCCGGTCGCCTCTGTCTTTTTTTCTGCTGGAGCCTGGCGATTGCATGGATGCTGATACCTCATCAACTGATGGCTCAGCAGAAAGGCGGTAAAACGATTTCTGGTACAGTATATAACCAGGAAGGTGCACCGCTGGCCGGGGCTTCCATTTCCGTAAAGGGCGAAAAAGCTGCCCGCACTAAAACGGATCTCAACGGAAACTTTACTATTTCTGTTCCACCTGCCACTACCACATTGGTGATTTCCTTTGTAGGTGCTGCTCCGCAGGAAGTGTCTGTTGTAAACCAAACAGCGGTGACAGCCACACTACAGGTAACTGATGTCAAACTCAGCGAAGTAGTAGTAATTGGTTATGGTAGAATGAAAAAAACAGACCTGAGCAGTGCACAGGTATCCATTTCCGAACAGGACATTAATAAAACAGTCAACTCCACGCTCGATCAGGCCATACAGGGTCGGGCAGCGGGTGTGTATGTAACACAAAACTCCGGTCAGCCGGGCGGAGGTATTTCTGTCAACATCAGAGGCGTGAGCACTCTCACAGGTACTACACAACCACTCTATGTAATAGATGGTGTACAGATACAACCTGATCTGGCTGGTAGCAGCAATGATGGCCGCTTCGGTTCATCCAATGCGCTGGCAGGCATTAACCCTGCCGATATTGAATCGATAGAAATATTGCAGGGACCATCTGCAACAGCTATCTACGGTACCCGCGCCACCAATGGTGTGGTGCTCATCACTACTAAAAAAGGCCGCAAGAACCAGAAAGTAAGACTTTCTTATGGTTTCCTCGGCACACTGCAGGATAAGCCCAAACAACTTTCCACCCTCGATCTGCAGCAATGGGCTACTTTGAAAAATGTTAGCGATTCTATTCTCGGTTTTACCCCCAATGTCTCCTTATCTGATCCAACTGTATTGGGCAAAGGCACAAACTGGCAAACGGCTATGTTTAAAACAGCGCCCATGTTTAAACACCAGTTGAGTGCAACAGGCGGTACAGAGCGGACAACTTTTTATGCATCGGGCGAGTATTTCCAGCAGGATGGTGTGGCAGTAGGCTCTGATTTTAAACGCTACTCTTTCCGCCTGAATGTAGACAACCAGACCACGAGCTGGCTGAAACTGGGCGCTTCTTTCAACGCATGGAGTACAAAAGAAAAAGTGTCAACCACCAACGAAGACGTGATCCGTGACGCGCTCACTACAGCTCCCAACCTGCCTGTTAAGAACCCCGATGGTTCCTGGGCTGGCGCCACTACAGTAGAGTTTGGTTCCAATTCCCAGTATGCTCCACGCAACCCGATAGCGATGGCCAGCATTATCAAAAACTATCTCGACAGAGATGGTATACTCGGCGGTGCTTATGCTGAACTCAAACCAATGAAATATCTCACATTACGTGTAAGCTTTGATGGTAATAAAGATTCTAAACTTGGTTATACGTATACACCCGAGTTCTTCTTTGGCTTAAACAACAATAATCCACAGGCTACTTTATTTACCGAGCCTGGCCGTAACTACTACTGGAATTTTAACCAGCTGGCACGTTACGAGCGTAATCTTGGAAAAACAGGCCGGCACTGGATAGGCGCCATGGTAAGCCATGAGGCACAGGAGTGGGGATACAAAGGCACACCTTCCATGTATAATTTGGTGACCAAAAACCGCTCCGGTATACCCTACAAAGGATCGGGTGCACTGGAATCCTATCTGGGTCGTATCAACTATTCATTTGATGATAAATATATCCTGCAGGCAGCTATTCGCGCAGACGGTTCCGCCAATTTCACAGAAGAAAACCGCTGGGGCTATTTCCCCTCTGCTTCAGTTGCATGGAGGGTATCCAAAGAGAAGTTTCTGCAGGATGTTACCTGGCTCAATGAGCTGAAACTACGTGCCGAGTATGGCGCTACCGGCAACCCTTACCAGTCGGGTATTTATACAGCCTATCGTCCTACCTGGACGGCATTCGACACCGCTTACCGCGTGGGCAACTTCGGCAACCCGGATCTTACCTGGGAGCTGACCAAGACCGCCAATTTCGGTATCAACCTCAATATGTTCAAAAACAGGGTGCAGATAGAAGCCGATGTGTTTGACAGAACAACCGACAATCTGCTTTACCGCAATGATGGGTTGCCTGCTTACCTCGGTACAACAGGATCGGGTGGTATTGGTGCGCCTATCGTCAACTTCGGCTCGCTCAAGACAAGGGGATTCGCTATTACTGTAAATACGGTGAATATTGATAACCGCGCTGCTGACTTTATCTGGCGCTCCAACTTTAATATCTCACATTTCAAATCCACTATTCAATCCACATTTGCCGGTAAACCACTGTATTCTACAGCGTGGTGGATGAATGATTTCATGGGACAATCTGCAGTGGGGCAGGCTCCCTGGGTATTTTATGGCTATGTAGCAGAAAAATTATTTGAAAGTGTAGATGAGATCAATAAATCGGCTGTACCGGTACAGTCAGACGGTGTGACCCGCCTGCCAGCCAACGAAACAACCGGCGTATGGGTGGGCGATATCAAATACAAGGATATCAATGGTGATGGTATCATCAACGAAAAAGACCAAACTGTAATCGGTAACCCCTGGCCTAAATATACTTTCGGTTTTACCAATAGCTTCAGCTACAAAAATTTTGATCTGAATGTACTGGTGATAGGTACAGTGGGTAATGACGTATATAATTATATGCACTACAATATGGCCAACCCCAATGGTGTAAACATTGGCCGGAATCTGTTTGACGAAGCGTTTGATTTTGCAAGGATCAATTCTTCCCGCACAGGCCTTGTAAACCCCGGCACCACAGTGCCCCGCATCACAGCTGCAGATGTAAACGGTAATGCCAAACGTATCAACAGCTTCTTTGTGGAGGACGGTTCTTTTGTTCGTATCAAAAATGTAACGCTGGGTTATATGCTGCCCGCGCGCTGGATGCGTGCCACCGGCTTTATCCGCACTGTACGCTTGCAGGCCGGTGTGCAAAACCTCGCCACATTCACGAAGTATAAAGGATTTGATCCCGAGATCGGTACATATGTGGGCAAAAACGTAGGTGGCGCAGACCGGATTTTCCAGGGCGTGGATGCAGGACGTTATCCGCTTACACGTACCTACACGTTCAGTGTAAATGTTGACTTCTAAACTTTCATCCATTATTTATAAAAAATAAGGACAATGAAAAAAATAATGCCATATAAAACAGGTATGCTGGTACTGGCATTGCTGGTATTGCTCGTATCCTGTAAAAAAGACTTTTTAAACAGGCCGCCGGAAGACGCGATTACAGATGGAAACTATTATACCAGTACTGAACGTATGATGGCGGCTACAGCTGTATTGTATAACCTGGTTTGGTTTGAATACAACGATATGCCTTCGTATGGTATAGGTGATGGCCGCGCCGGTATGATGACCACCGGGGGAAGTTTTATACCAGAAGACATTCGTTTTACATCCACACCGGTTGACCGCTCTGTAGAGCAGGCCTGGCGCTCTTTCTTCAATATTATAGGTCAGAGCAATACGATACGTTACGGTGTTGAGACCTATGCTTCGGAGGCCATCCCCGAAAACATGAAGACGTATGCTATTGCCGAATGTCGCTTTATGCGCGGCATGGCTTACTATTACCTGGTGCAGACCTTTGGTGCAGTGCCCATTATCGAGAGCAATACTGCCTTGCTTACCGATACTTCACTTTCCCGCAATACCATTCCCAGTGTTTGGCGGTTTGCTATCCGTGACCTGCGTTTCGCGGCAGAAAATCTTCCTGCAACCCCTTATAAGCCCGGTCGTATCACAAAATGGTCGGCGGAAGGGATGCTGGCAAAAGCTTATCTCGCGTATGCAGGGGTAGTAAGCAATAACAGCGGTACCCGCGATCAGCAGTTTCTTGACAGCGCTGCCTACTTTGCCAAAGATGTTATTCAGAACAGCGGCGCTACGCTTATGTCAGATTATAAAGATCTGTTTCTGACCCGCAACAATAATAACAGCGAATCCCTTTTTGCATTGCAATGGCAATTCAACAACCCTGCACAATACGGTACGCAGAATGATGTGCAGGCTTTTCTCGCTTTCGAGAGCAATACGATCACAGGATTTGGTGATGGCTGGGGTGGTGATGTAGGTGCATCCAAATACGTTCTGGAGATGTATGAAAACGGCGATAAGCGTCGTAAAGCCACCTGGTTTTATCCCGGAGAGTACTACGACTGGTTTCGCTGGAAACCCAATGGCGGTGATGTACAAAATATGATTGTTCCCAACAGAGATGTGGACGCCAGTGGCGGCAACAACCGCGCATGGGTTAAAAAATATGTAGTGGGCGGTCCCTGGGACAACAATGGACAGATATCTTTTATGGGCACAGGCATGAATACCTATATTCTGCGCCTGGCAGATGTATACCTCGCATATGCCGAAGCAGTTTTGGGTAATAATGCCAGTACCAACGATGGGCTGGCGGTGAGCAGCTTTAACAGCATCAGGACAAGAGCCGGATTAAACACCGTGTCGTCTATTACCTGGGATGCCCTCTTTAAAGAACGCTGGCTGGAGCTGGCCATGGAAGGGCAGGCCTGGTATGACCTCGTACGTCTTTATTATTACAATAAGACAAAGGCTTTTGCGATCATCTCCGCACAGAACCGGGGCGATTATTATCTCGTACCGAATAGTAATACGAATGCCACAGCGTGGACAATCAACCCGAGAACCGATTATTACGTGACCGCCGTCAGCGATGCTAATTTCTGGTTGCCTATTCCGGCCGAAGAACTGACCAAGGCACCTAACCTGAATAAACCTCCGGTTGAATATCCATGATGCTAAAACTTAAAACTGCAGGTATTACTCAAAAATAATTTGATATGAAAAGTAAAACACTTCCTTATATCTCCGGTTTGCTGTGGCAATTGCTGCTGCTGGCCGGGCTGCTGGCTTCCTGTAAAAAATCAGAAAGCGATTATACAAAAGACAGCGGAAAAAGTCCCCGTATCGATGGCATAAGAGCCATTACACCGGCTCCCAATAATTTTGCATTGCAGGAGGCATTTCTGGGGCAAACAATTGTATTGCGGGGCGAAGGCTTTGAAAGTTTGCGGAAGCTGTATTTTAATGGCTTCGATACGTATTTCAATCCTGCGCTTTTCAGCGATACAACAGCTGTGGTGACTATACCTGCTGCTATGCCCCTCTCTGAGCTGGTGTCGTCTCTCAATACTATTCGTATCGTGAACTCGAAAGGGGAGTTCACATACGAGTTTCCTATCAAACCCAATAATCCGGTTATCACATCAGGATCACTGGAGAATACCCCCGGCGGTGTATCCGTGAAATTTACAGGCAGTAACCTGTTTATGATAGATGGGTTTTATTTTATCGACAGCATTGTATTCCCCAACGGAAGCAAAGTGGTGGAATCTGCAATAACAGGCAATCCTGATGGTACCGAGGTTACATTGACAGTACCCTCAGGTGGTCTGCAGCGGGGCGACTCACTGCGTATATACACCAATCATGGCAACGGAACTTCCATGTTTCGATTCAACAACTGGCTGTCACCGACAGTTGGTTATATCGCCAACTTCGATGCAGTTGGGGGATCAGGTCAGTGGAATCCACCTTCCGATGCAGATAATCCAAACTATGGCTGGAGCCAGCAGCAATGGGTAGGCGAATGGGTGCCAGACCCTTCCGCTACTTATCCCAATGCAACCGGCACCTGTGTGGCCATACATCCTGCCGCCAATGTAACGCCGGGCGATGACTCGTGGTGGCAGGACAACCGCTGCATCATTACCAACACCGTGCCTTCCTGGGCCGCCAATATGAATGATGCTATTATCAATTACGCATTGAAGTTTGAGGTTTATGTAAAAGATAACTGGACTGCCGGCAATCTGTGGATTGCGCCGGGATGGGCCAACTGGTCTTTTATCGCAGAATATTCGCCCTGGAAAAAGACAGGCTCTTACCGCTCTACCGGATGGGAAACGGTGAGTATTCCTTTGTCTGAGTTTCGTAAAGCAAAAAGTAACCGGTATGATAAGGGCGGTGATCCTCCTGCAAACATGAATGAACTCATGAACGCAAACGGAAGCGGAGGTATGCTGATGTTTCGTCTTACCACTGCAGATGGTTTCAATGCAGCAGGTAATGAAGTGGCAACCGGCCCCATCGCTCCCGGATCACTTCGGATCGCTATTGATAATATCCGGATTGAAAAGATCAAATAGTTTTTCTTAAACGGGTTTCTCGTGCAAGCAGTTGTTATATAGACAAAATCCTTAGTCGTTCCTTTTCATATAGCAGCAATCGACCGACCTAAGGTGGTTGCGGGAAGATTTTTCTTCCTGCAACCTATTTTTTAAAAGTTCGGAAACTCTTCCATATAATTTTTTTATGGTGAAATGGGGTAGATATATATTAATCTGTACCGTATGCTGGGTACTGACCGGATATTCCTGCAAAAAAAAGTCTGGAGTAACTCCCGAGCCGGAAGTGCCGGTAGTGATTGATCCCGCGGTTGACCCGCCGGTAGCTTCTACTACAGGTTTTTTCCTAGATGCATGGACGCCAAAAACCTTTACTGTTCCTGCAACTGTAGCCACTACGCCTCCATCCACTGCTGTTTATACCATCAGCGTAGATCGGAGCAATGTAATATCAAAAATATCGCCGTCTCTTTTTGGCAACAATGCCAATTTGTGGATGACACAGATAGTCGACCAGCCGGTACTAATGGATCATTTAAAAAAACTATCGCCATCGGTTATACGCTTTCCGGGTGGCAGTATCAGCGATGTCTTTTTCTGGAATCGCGATAAAGATTCTCCACCGGCCGATGCGCCTTCGGCTTTTGTGAAAGCAGATGGAAGTACCGAAGCAGCCGGTTTTTGGTACGGTAAAAACAGCGATGGCTGGACTTTTTCTGTAAATAACTATTACCAGTTGTTGCAGCAGACAAACAGCAAAGGACTTATCACGATCAACTACGGATATGCCCGTTATGGAACCGGGGCCGACCCCGTAGCAGCCGCAGCCCACCTGGCGGCAGATTGGGTGCGCTACGACAACGGACGCACTACATACTGGGAGATCGGAAATGAAAATTTTGGTGACTGGGAAGCCGGTTACCGGATTGCGACTGACAACAACAAAGATGGGCAGCCGGAGTTTATCTCCGGACAGCTGTATGGTCAGCATTTTAAAATATTTGCAGACTCAATGCGTAAGGCTGCAACTGCCATCGGCAAGCAGATTTACATCGGTGCTGTAATGGTAGAGTCGGAAAGTCCTGCCTGGGCTACACCTACTCATCGCAACTGGAATACAGGACTACTGAGCGCTATCGGCAATAGCGCCGATTATTATGTGCTGCACAATTATTACACCGCATTCCAAACCAATGCCAGTGCAACGGAGATTTTGGCCACTCCTGCTGCGGAGACGGGTAAGATGACCAATTTTGTAAAAAGTACGTTTTCCTCCAATGCTGCGGCTATAAAGCCGCTGGTGCTCGATGAATGGAACATTTTTTCCACCGGCTCACAACAGCAGGTTTCGCATATCAATGGAATGCATGCC
>JAGODE010000163.1 GCA_017998385.1 Chitinophagaceae bacterium
GTACTGGCCTGGCCGATATACCTGTATAAGGCTATGCGCCGCTTTTACGGACAGGGGCGTCTAAAGACCTTTGCTAAATTTTTGCTGCTAAATCTCATGGGGGCCATCATGCTCGTCATATTGTTTACAGCGCTGCTGTTGTTTTCCATCTTTCAACTTTAAACCAGGAATATGTCAGATACGCTGAGTAGTGCTTTTATGCGGCTGGTAGGTATTATGGATGAGTTGCGTGAAAAATGTCCCTGGGACAGGAAACAGACCATTCACAGCCTGCGGCAGATGACTATCGAAGAAACTTTTGAACTGGCTGATGCTATTACCGACAATCAGTGGCAGGGCATAAGAGAGGAATTGGGCGATCTTATGCTGCATATTCTTTTCTATGCACGTATCGGAAAGGAGCAGCAACAGTTTACCCTGCAGCAGGTTATAGAGGGGATCAGCGAAAAGCTGATAACCCGTCATCCGCATATTTATGGCGACGTAAAAGTGGAAAATGCGGAAGACGTTAAGAAAAACTGGGAGAAGCTGAAACTTAAGGAAGGAAAGACCTCCGTTCTGAGCGGGGTACCGCGATCGCTGCCGGCAATGGTAAAAGCCATGCGCCTGCAGGAAAAGGCCAAACAGGTGGGATTTGAGTGGGACAACAAAGAACAGGTATGGGATAAGGTGGAAGAGGAGACAAATGAGCTGAAAGTCGCTATGAACAGGGGCGATCAGGAGCAGATAGAAGAAGAATTTGGCGATCTCCTGTTTTCGCTGGTCAATTATGCACGGTTTTTGCAGGTGGATGCCGAAAACGCACTGGAGCGAACCAATAAAAAATTCATCCACCGCTTTACCCAGATGGAAAAGGCCGCACTCGGCCAGGGCCGCGACCTGGCAGGAATGAGCCTGCAGGAGATGGACGCCATCTGGGACAGCATTAAAAAGCAACGGGATCAGTGAAAGCATTCCCCCGAAATAATCTCATCTGGAAGTTTGGATTGCTTTTGCTGGCAGTAGTACTGTTTGCGCTTTCCTTTATATTCAACCGATTTTATACCAATAAGGCCTCCCTGCGCGAAGAAGTGAAGAAGGCCGAAACCTACCTGCATACCCATCAGGAAGACTTTAACCGCTTTTTGCAGGATACGGCGTTGATTGGCCGCCTGATGCATGACAGGGAAACGACCGCTGAGTTTGATAACGTAGTGGCAAAAGATTACGGTATTTTCCTGTACCAGGTCAAAGAAACGGGCACGCTCTCACTCAATTTCTGGAGCAGTCAGCTGGTGCTTCCCCCATCAGAGACATTTCCACGGCCCGATATGGAGGAGACCATGCACCTGCCAAACGGATACTACCTGGTAGTGAAAAAAACAGTGCAGCTGCGCGATGAAACTGTTATTGCCTATGCCATCATTCCTATCCGTTCTGTATTCTTCCAGGAAAAAGCCTATCTGCCCCAGAAGTTTGTGTATAGCAAGCGGGTTGATCCGCGGGTTTTTATCAGCCAGGGAAAAACAGCGTTTGCTGTACATGCGCTTTCTGGTAAAGAACTCTTTTATATGGACAGGGAAGAAGAACTGGCTATCCCTGTCAATGATGGACTGACCATTGCCCTGCGTTTTGGCGGACTGCTCATATTGCTGCTGGCCGTGCACCTTTTTGCTGAAACACTGGCACAGCGGCATGTAGGCCGGGGTATTCTTTTCCTCGGGCTGGTACTGCTGGCTGTCCGGCTGGGCACTTACTGGTTTCCCGATTTGCTCAATCTGCGCCAGTTCAATTTGTTTGACCCCTCCGTATACGGTTCCAATATTGTACAGCGCTCGCTGGGAGACCTGCTCATGAACTCCGTATTCTTTTGCTGGCTGGTGGTATTTGCCTGGTATAAAGTACAACATGAAAAGGACCTTGTAGCGCGTACGGGACGGGCTACACGCTGGGTTCTCGCTGTGATAGCCGTGTGTCTGCTGATTTATTCCACCTTTATTCTCTCCAGCGTTATCCGCAGTATTGTGGCCGATTCCAAGATATCCTTCGATGTGACCAACTGGTTTGGACTCAGCTGGTATACAGCCGTAGGGTTTATAGTACTCGCCACGCTTTCCTTATCATACTACTATTTTACCCAGTTATTATTCCGGATCATATTCCCTGTATTTGGAAAAAACACCTGGCCGGTTTATTTCGCTATTGCCTTTTCGGGTCTTGTATTCCTGACCTGGCGCTCCGGCGATGCTACTGTATTGTTTTATCTTCCTGTGCTGGCCTGGTTGATCATGTATACCTGGCTTATTCACCGGGAGGGAGCCATCCTGAGCCGAATCCGCATCAATATTGCCGGTATCCTGTTCTGGATATTTGTGTTTTCCGTGTCTATTGCCGCTATTATGCTCGTAGAAAACAAACGGGCAGAATGGGAGAAACGAAAATTCTATGCCGAAAAACTGGCGGTTCAGACCGACCCCTCCAGCGAAAGGCTGATGAATATTGCACTCAACTATCTCGACGAGGATTTCCTGGAAAATAATTTCAGCCGGCTGGCGGACAGTGCCGATAGCCGTGTGGTACGCGACAGCATACTCACACAGAACTACAGTGTGTACATGGATCGCTTTGATACCAAACTCTACCTGTTTGACAAAGCCGGTCAGCCGCTCTTCAACGAAGATGCCACTACCTACGATGCCCTCAACCGCATCGTGACCCTGCAGTCGCATCCTACCATGAATCCCGATCTCTATTATTACGAAACCTCTTTTGATAAATTCATTTACATCACCCGGCGCCTGGTACGAACAGAAGCCGGTGACACGCTGGGTTATTTTTTCATTCTTTCCAATCCCAAAAAATTCAGCAGCGATGAGCTGTTTCCCGAGCTTTTCCGCCAATACAAGGAAAGCTCACCCGAAAATTCGCCGATCTATTTTTATGCTGTATACAGCCAGGGCAAACTGACCGACAACTTTTCGCATCGTTACCCATTCCCCACACAAATGGAGGATCGCAGGATCTGGAAAGGCAATAATGAATTTGAAAGCCGCAAAAATGGATCTTACGAGGAGCTGTGGTACCGTGCCGTCAATCAGAAAGTGGTGATCATTGCCCGCAAGCGTGATACACTCATAGAAACCATCACCCTGTTTTCTTACCTGTTTTGCTCATTTATACTGCTGGTATTTGTTGTACAGATTCTTTCGCTGCTGCTCAAGGCGGTCAACAACTGGGCGGAGTTCAAGCGGTTTTTCCATTTCAATATCCGCAACCAGGTGCACAGCACTATCATATTCATCAGTATTTTCTCCTTTATCATTATCGGATTTGCCACGATCAACTTTTTCAAAAACCGCTACAATCGCAACAACAGCGACCGGCTGAGCCGCACCATGAGTATTATGGTCAATGAAATGGAGAAGCGGATCGATATGCATGACACCTTTGATGATGTAGTGAAGATCTACGATTCCGTATCTACTTTTGACCTGCAGGCGCTGGTTGATGAAGTGGCGGAGATTCATGGGGTGGATGTGAATGTATACGATCTGCATGGCACCCTGCGCGAATCGTCTGAGCGGGATGTGTACTCCAAAGGCATTATCAGTGAGAAGATGGATCCCGTGGCTTATTTCCGTCTCAGCCGGCTGCATCAGATAGAACATGTGCAGCAGGAGCGTATTGCCGACCTGCCTTATCTGAGCGTATATGCGCCAGTGCGTGATAAAGACGGACAGCCCTATGCCTACCTCAGTATTCCCTATTTTACTTCTCAGCCTGAACTGGACCAGGAGATTTCCAATTTCATCGTGACGGTGATCAACCTCAATGCGTTTATCCTGCTTATTGCGGGTCTGATCGCCCTGTTTATCACCAACCGGATCACCCGTTCGTTTGCCGTTATCAGCGATAAAATGAAAGAAGTAAGCCTGGGTCAGGTCAATGAGGCTATTGACTGGAGCCGTGATGATGAAATTGGTGACCTGGTAAAAGAATACAATAAGATGGTGGCCAAGCTGGGTGAGTCGGCTGCTGCACTGGCCAAAACCGAACGTGAAGGTGCCTGGCGGGAGATGGCACGGCAGGTGGCGCATGAGATCAAGAATCCGCTCACTCCCATGAAGCTGAGCATTCAGTATCTGCAGAAAGCGATAGACAGCAATCAGCCCAATGTAAAGGAGCTATCGGGCAATGTAGCACGTACGCTGGTAGAGCAGATCGATCACCTCTCCAAAATTGCCGCCGATTTTTCTCAGTTTGCCAATATCAGTTATACCAATGTGGAGCGTTTTGACCTGCACGATGTGATTCGCTCATTGCAGGAACTCTATCGCCCCAATCCCAATATTGAATTTGTCTGGAAACCAGTACACCGCCAGGTGATGGTGAATGCCGATAAAACACAGATGAACCGTCTCTTCACTAACCTCTTCGCCAATGCAGTAGAAGCCTGCGAAGGCCGCCAGTGTCGCATTGAAGTGGCCGAGGTGGTGCTGGATGGGAAACTGCGTATCAGCATTACCGACAATGGCGATGGCATAGCTGAAGAAATGCAATCCCGCATTTTCATTCCCAACTTTACTACCAAATCATCCGGTACCGGCCTGGGGCTGGCTATGTGTAAAGGCATAGTAGAACAGGCCAGGGGGAATATCTGGTTTGAAACCCGGAAAGGAGTGGGGACGACGTTTTTTGTGGAAGTGCCGGTGGAGGAACAAGTATAAAAGTATAAAGGTATAAAAGTATAAAGTGCCTCCTTCTGCCTTTCACCTTATACCTTCTTCAGAAAAGCCTCAAACTCCCCGAGACTCTTACTGCTTAAGTTAAATTGTTTTTCCAATCCGCCTTTCTGTGCAGCCAGTACGCCATAACGGATATCTTCAAATCCTTCTATGCTGTGTGCATCGGGATTGATGGAGAGTAATACATTTTTTTCGAGGGCATAGGGGATCCATTGCCAGTCGAGGTCAAGACGGCGCGGGTGTGCGTTGATCTCCAGTACCACGCCATGTGCAGCACAGGCATCGATGAGCATACGATGATCTACCGGATAACCGCGGCGGCTTAACAGCAGGCGACCAGTAGGGTGTCCGAGAATAGTGACTGCGGGATGGCTTACAGCCTTTATGAGGCGCATCATGGCTTTTTCTTCGGTCATCTTCAGATTGCTGTGCACAGAGGCGATGACAAGGTCAAATGAAGCCAGTACATCATCGGTATAGTCAAGGCTGCCATCGTTGAGGATATCGCATTCAATGCTCTTAAAAATGCGAAATGGAGCCAGTTGCTGATTGAGCCGGTCAATCTCTTCGTGCTGCTGTCGTATACGTTCTTCGCTCAGCCCTTTGGCATAAGCAGCTGCTTTGGAGTGATCGGAAATCACGAGATATTCAAATCCTTTGCTCATGCAGCCACGCGCCATTTCTTCGAGCGTATTGCTGCCATCGCTCCAGGTGCTGTGGCTGTGTATGATGCCTTTGATATCGCCCGGTTGAATTAAATCAGGAAGCGCCTTGTCTTTTACCTGGTCAATGATACCCGGCAGTTCACGCAGGCAGGGTGGTATAAGGGGCAGACCGGCCTTTGCAAATACATCTGCTTCTGTCTTATTGCCGGATAAAGCCTGCGGATAACGGCGCTCAAATGCTGCAATGAAATCAGCTGAGCCAGTATGACGAAACTGCGCTTCGGCCATATTGGTCTCTCCGGTGTACAGACGCAGTTTGAGGCCATTTCTGAGCTTGTAAAGCAACGTGTGTTCAGTATCTTCCAGCAGCTCAGGCGGCTGCGCTGAGATAAATTTTGGTTTTACTTCCGCAGCGGGAGCCAGTACAATGTACTCCAGTTGCTCGAGTGTGAGATCCTGCCGGCGATAAGCGCCGGTAACTGCGATGCTGTCTTCGCCAAACAGTTTACGTAAATAACCATCTATCTGCGGAAAGAACACTTCCATTTCTGCAAAGAGGAAGTGTCCCTGGTGTTGCATGTAATATTCTATTCCCTCACGGATGTTTTGCTGTGTCTTCTCGCCGAATCCTTTAAAGCGGGTCAGCCGGTTTTCATCGCAGGCATAGAGCAGTTCACCTACGGTTTCAATTTCCATTTCTTTCCAGATGGTATGGATCTTTTTTGGACCGATGCCTTTTATCTGAAGCATTTCGATAATACCTGGCGGAGTGCTGGCGATGAGTTCATCCAGAACGGAGAGTTTACCCGTATCCAGCATTTCAATCACTTTTTGTCCGATGCTGCCACTGAGTCCCCTGATGCCGGGAATGAGTTCGTGTGGCGTATCGCGAAGGGGAGTGTCGAGGTTTTCGATATGATAGGCCGCAATAGAATAGCTGCGGGTTTTGAAAGCATTTTCTCCGTGTATATCCATGAGTTTGGATAACAGGGAAAAATTATCGGCGATCAGTGCATTATCCATGACTGCAAGTTATGAAGGGATTTTTACAGGGAAAATGAGGAATGGCTATAAAGAAAAAGTCCCGGATGAACCGGGACTTGCTCTATTAGTTTCTGTAAGAAGAAGAAACTTATTTCTTTTTAGCTGCTTTCTTCTTAGCTGCTGCTTTCTTTTTAGGAGCTGCTTTTTTAGCGGCTTTCTTGGGAGCTGCTTTTTTAGCGGCTTTTTTCTTTGTTGCCATTTTTTGTGAATTTAATGTTTAGTAAAATGGGTTATCGGTAGTAAAAATAATAATTATTTTATACTACCCAAATTTTTTTCCACAAAAAAAAGCAAACCGGGCAATTCTTAAGCTTCAGCGATGTTAACTGAAACGAAAGTTTTGTTGTTTCTTCCTTTACGGAATTCAACAACACCGTCATTCAGTGCGAACAGGGTAAAGTCTTTACCTACGCCTACATTTTTACCGGGATGGTATTCTGTACCGCGCTGGCGAACGATAATATTGCCGGCCACAGCAGGCTGACCACCGAAGATCTTAACGCCAAGACGTTTGCTCTGTGAGTCGCGACCGTTCTTTACACTACCTTCACCTTTCTTATGTGCCATGATATAAAATTTTTATAATGGTATACTTAAAACTTATTACTTAACACTTAATACCTGCGATTAAGCGATGCTGGTCACTTTGATCTGTGTGTAAGCTGTACGGTGACCTTTCTTTTTGTGAAAACCTTTTCTGCGTTTTTGCTTGTAAGCAATCACAGTGTCGCCTTTTACATGATCCAGGATCTCTGCCTGAACTTTTGTATTAACAACAGAGCCTACGCTCAGTTTGCCACCAGCGTCTGCCAGCAGTACTTCCAGTTCTACTTTATCGCCCGCTTTACCATCGAGGTGGGGAACATACAAAGTCTGGTTTTCTTCCACTTTGAACTGTTGGCCGGCTACTTTTATTACAGCTATCATAATCTAAAATTAGGGATGCAAAGGTAAGGGGAATTTTTCAACCCGCAAACGGGAAATCAAAGTTTTATATAAGCTAAAATAACCCGCTTATGCCCGGGCATGCTTTATCTTTGTTATTCAGCCCTGCCCAACCCCTTTTGAAAGGGGAAAAAGCAGGGCCCTAAAATAGCCAGTTTTTTTCATTTTCCGCAACGGATCAAAACGTTAGAACTTGAAAATCAAATCGTTTTTAGCAAAGCCATTTGCTTCATATATATATAAAGGTATTCGCAAAGGCATGGCCACCGCCGTGGCCGACCAGGAGGCAATCCTGAAGCAGCTCATCAAAGTTGGGCGAAATACGGAGTTCGGAAAAGAGTTCCGGCTCGACCAGGTAAATAGCTATGAAGAGTATAACCAGGCCGTGACCATCAGGGATTATGAACAACTCCGCCCCTTTATCGACCTTATCAAGGAAGGCCGGCACAATGTGCTCTGGAAGGGGCGGCCTATTTATTTTGCCAAAACCTCCGGTACAACCAGTGGCACCAAGTACATCCCTATTACAAAGGATTCTATTGGTAATCATATAGATACGGCCCGTAACGCGCTGCTTTGCTATATGGCCGAAACCGGCAATACCGCTTTTGCCAATGGCAAAATGATCTTCCTCTCGGGGTCACCCGTACTGGAACGGGTGGGAGGTATTCCGACCGGCCGCCTCAGTGGCATCGTCAACCACCATGTGCCCCGCTACCTGCGTACCAATCAGTTGCCTTCTTATGAAACCAACTGTATCGAAGACTGGGAAACAAAGCTAAGCCGTATCGTGGATGAAACTATCAGTAAGGATATGACCCTCATCAGCGGTATTCCACCATGGATGCAGATGTATTTTGATGAGCTGGTTCGCCGGAAAGGCAAATCCGTTTCCGAAATATTCCCTCATTTCAGTGTAATGGTGCAGGGAGGCGTCAACTTTGAACCCTATAAGTCCAAATTATTCGAGAGCATCGGTAAGAAAATTGATACCATTGAGCTGTTTCCTGCCAGCGAAGGTTTTATGGCCTTCCAGGATTCGCAGTCAGCCGAAGGGTTACTGCTCAATACCAACAGCGGCATCTTCTTCGAGTTTGTGCCCGCCGGAGAAATTTTCGATCAAAATCCTACCCGCCTTTCGCTCAAAGATGTGAAAGTGGGAGAGAATTATGCATTGATCATTAACAGCAATGCCGGCCTCTGGGGATATAACCTGGGTGATACCGTGAAATTTGTTTCTACCAATCCATACCGGCTCGTGGTAACCGGGCGTACCAAACATTTTATTTCGGCCTTTGGCGAGCATGTGATTGGTGAAGAAGTAGAGTACAGCATGCTCAAGGCTGCAGCCGAAGAAAATGTACAGATCACCGAATTTACCGTAGCTCCCTTTGTGAGCGAAGGAGAAGGAAAATCCTATCACGAATGGTTTGTAGAGTTTGAAAACAAGCCCGAGGATATGCAGCGGTTTGCGCGTAAGCTGGAAGAAAATCTGCGTGATAAAAACGTGTATTATGATGATCTCATAACCGGTAATATATTGCGTCCGCTCAAGCTCACAGCAGTGAAAAAGAATGGTTTTATCGATTACATGAAATCAATCGGTAAATTGGGCGGACAAAACAAAGTGCCCCGCCTCAGTAATGACCGCAAAATTGCGGACGAGCTGGTGCGCTGGACCGAAAACTAAGACTGCTTTTCATTTATCATAGCGAACAGACGGGAATCCATGAATGAAAAACATACATCCAATCAATCAGCAGGTGCCCCACATGGACATTTGCGGCGGATAGCCATTTTTGGCTCCACCGGTTCTATTGGTACACAGGCCCTGGAAGTGATTGCTGCCAACTCCGACCGTTTTACGGCCGAGGTACTCACTGCGCAAAGCAATGATGCCCTGCTGATACAACAGGCAAAGCAGTTTAATCCCAATATCGTTGTTATCGGCGACGACAAAAAATACCAGAAGGTGAGAGATGCGCTGTCTGGTACTGATGTAAAAGTATTTGCCGGTTCTGCCGCACTCGAGGAAGTGGCCGCTATGGACTGCTATGATCTTATGCTGGCAGCCATTGTGGGGTATGCCGGACTGCGTCCCACCCTCAAAGCAATCAGAACCGGTAAACCGGTGGCCCTGGCCAATAAAGAAACGCTGGTGGTAGCAGGCGACATCGTAATGCAGGAAGCCTTGAATCACCGGGTGCCGGTGATACCTGTAGATTCGGAACACAGTGCCATTTTTCAATGCCTGGTAGGTGAAACACGCAATAAGATCGAAAAGATCGTGCTCACCGCATCGGGTGGACCGTTTCTGGGGCGTAAACCCAACTATCTAGTAAACGTAAAACGCGAGCATGCCCTGCAGCATCCCAACTGGAGCATGGGTGCCAAAATATCGATCGATAGTGCCACCCTTATGAATAAGGGCCTGGAAATGATTGAGGCCAAATGGCTGTTTAACCTCAAACCCGATCAGATACAGGTAGTGGTACATCCGCAAAGTATCATCCACAGCATGGTGCAGTTTGAGGATGGCAGTATCAAGGCGCAAATGGGGCTGCCGGATATGAAACTACCCATTCAGTATGCCATGGCTTTTCCCCGGCGGATTGCCAATAATTTCCCCCGGTTCGATTTCCGCAAATACAACACCCTCACGTTTGAGGAGCCCGATCTGCGCACTTTCCGGAACCTGGCCCTGGCCATTGAGGCTCTCGAAAAAGGAGGCAACCTGCCGGCAGTCATGAATGCCGCCAACGAAATTGCGGTCTATGCCTTCCTCCGCAACCGCGTCAACTTCCTCGATATGACGGATGTGATTGAAAAGGTGATGCATAAAGTACCGTTCATTGCCACGCCCACACTCGAAGAGTATTTCGAAAGTGATGGTGAAGCGAGGAGTTATGCCGCGGATATAATAAAGCTCTAGGTGATCGGTTAAAAGGTATAAAAGTTTAAAGGTATAAAGGGTATAAAGCGTTTAAAGTGTATAAAGG
>JAGODE010000424.1 GCA_017998385.1 Chitinophagaceae bacterium
CTACCCTGCCCGTATGAGAAAGAGTAACTGCAAAGCAGTATGAAAGCAAACAGCGCCCAAAAAAATACTGACCGGATCATAATGCAAAAATAAGCGTTAAAGTAGACAGTGGCTAGTGGTCAGTTGACAGCTGTTTAAAGAGTATAAAGGGTATAAGGTAGGAAGTAATCAGCAGCCGCCCCACTTTAAACTCTTTAAACCCTTTATACCTTTAAACTTTTAAACTTTTCCCCAATCTGGATGGAACCACTACCGGCTTTTGCAACTATTCCAGAAAAAGTTATCTTTACGAGACTATAAAATAACTACCATGTCGCTCCTGAATCAGCAGAATAAGAAAGGCAAAAAGAAAGACAACCGCAAAAGCGCAACGGGCAATGCCAGCTCCAAGTTTATTGCCAAACCAAAATCGGGTGGATTTGTAAACAAACAGTCCAATACCGGCTCTCAAAGAGGCAGCTAAGCCCCTTCCTGTCAGATGCCTTTTAGCAAAGAATCTTTATTGCAGGAGCTGTCCCGCGACACCTGGGCAGCACTCCGCCCCTCCCCTGTGCATGGCATAGGTGTGTTCGCCCTGCGTGATATACCAAAAGGATGCCGCAGCTTTTTTTCGGCTGGTCAGGATGAATGGATTCGCCTGTCTTTTGAAGAAGTGGCAGCGCTGCCTGCACACTCACGCGAACTCATAGAAACCTATTGTCTTTACGATGATAAGGATTACTTTGTACCGGCCCGGGGGTTTAAAGTAATGGACATTACCCTTTATCTCAATCATAGCTCTACCCCCAATGTAGCATCCGTCAATGAAGGAGAATACTTTATTGCGCTGCAAGATATCCCGGCAGGAACAGAACTGCTGGTTGACTATGGCAGTATCGCCGATGTGGAAGGTTATGAATAACCTGTTATCGTTTCAGAAACTTCCCTTTGAGTAAACGTTCCATCACTTCATCTTTCAGTGTGCGGCTCACAGGAAGAGAATGCGCGCCTATTCGCACTGTATTGCCCTCAATACTGTCAATACGCGATGCCGCTACCAGGTAAGATTTATGTATACGGATAAACCTGTCGGCAGGCAAAAACTCCTCGACAGATTTAAATGTCAGATAGGTGATATAGCGGTGGCTGGTGGTCTGAATCACTACATAATTCTGCAGCGCCTCGGCGTAGAGGATGTCCGGAAGCGAAATGCGTACTAATCGTCCATCGGCTTTAATAAAAAAATCCTGGCCTGCAGGTTTCAGATTTTCTTCGCGAAGCTCATAATATTCCCTTGCCCGCAGCGCAGCCTTGTAAAAACGATCAAATGCTATTGGTTTTACAAGGTAATCCAGCGCGTTGAGTTCAAAACCTTCCGGTGCGTACTGGGGGTAGGCTGTAGTGAAAACAACTGGCGGTATGCGTGGCTGCGCTCGCATGAAATCAAGTCCGGTCAGTTTTGGCATTTGGATATCCAGGAAAATGAGTTGTACGTTGCCAGCGGCAATACAGTCCATCGCCTTCATCGGGTTTTCGAATGCGCCGGCCAGATGCAGAAAATCCACCTCCGACACATACTCTGCTATTCCCTTACGGGCCAGCGGCTCGTCATCTATAATAATGCAGTTGATTTTCATGATCAAGATTTTAATGGTTCATTCCCGGCCGATCTTCTATCCGCAGAAAAAGATCGGCCTGGTATTGATCGGTACCCTGACTCAGTTGCAGGTGATACCTTCCCGGGTAGAGCAACTCCAGGCGCCTTTTCACATTGGTCAGTCCGATACCGCCTGGTTCACCCGGTATGGCGGAATGCTCGGTTGAATTCTTTACAGTAAAATGCAGCCAGCCATCACTTTTTGCCAGGGCTACATGTATATAATTCGGACGCTGTTCAAAATGAGAGATATGCTTGAATGCATTTTCAACAAAGGGAATCAGCAGCAAGGGTTCAATGGCGAAACCTTTTACGTCCGCTTCACAATGCAGATTCACTTCATAACATGTTTCTTTGCGGAGACGCTGCAAATCCATATAATCACTCAGATACCGGAGTTCCTTTTCTATAGGTATACGGGTTCCGTTAGCTTCATAGAGCTGAAACCGCAGCATAGCCGAAAACTGGTGAAGCGCCCGTCTTGCTTCCGTATTTGATTTGTCAATTAAGAAGTAGACACTGTTCAGTGAGTTGAACAAAAAATGCGGATTGATCTGTGATTTAAGAAAATTAAGTTCGGCTTCTGCTTTCTCACGGGCCGTTTCGGCCAGACGCCGTTGCAACCCCGAATAATCAAACATCAGCTTGATGGCTGCACCGGCAATGACCAGGAAAAAATGCGGGATCATATTATCATAAATACGCCGCTTGAGATTGCCCTGTAGTGAAAAAAGCTGTGGATCGTGCAGGATTTGTCCGAGCAGTTTCATCTTGAGGATACTGCTGACCACAATCATCAGCACCAGTAAAACGGTAAATAACACATATTTTTTCCGGTAAAACAGCCGGGGCAGCAGGACATAATTGGTAATATAGACCAGCAATGCCAGATCGGCCACTTTTAAGGCCGTGACTTCGGCTGTCTTTTGCCAGCTTGAGTAATCGCCCAGGCGCAAAAAAAACCAGACCCCAAATACCAGGAGCCAGCACAACACATGATGCAGCTTATATCTCCGGAACCAGCCTGTTTGCATATAACAAACTAAATGTAGGAAATCCCGGCGGGAAAAATCATTACACGAACAGCAGAAAATATGGGATGAACTGCAGAGGATCAGTATAAAAGTATAAAGGTTTAAAAGTATAAAAGTAAGTAGTTAACAATACCCAGGAATACACCCTTTATACCTTTATACTTTTATAC
>JAGODE010000426.1 GCA_017998385.1 Chitinophagaceae bacterium
GTAATGAATAGGGTACGCCTGCTTTTTTTAGCTGTTCACAAAAGCTAACCGATTGCTGCAGCGGTACAACAGGGTCTTTGTCGCCATGAGTAATGATGATGGGCGGATCGCCTGCATTGATCTGATAAATGGGTGAAATGTCGTGAACAATTTTTATTTGCTTACTGGCAGAGACTGGAATAAATTTTTTAAGACTGTCATTCCACTCTTTAAAATCAAATGCTGCTACAAGATCAGTTTGGTGAAGCACTTCATTGTTGGTTGCAATAGAGAAGCCGGGAAAGCCGAAATTGAGAAAATCTGTCGGGGGAAACAGAACGGCCGCGGCCTGTACCCGTCCGGATACGCGCTCTACGGGATCGGATGCGCCGGCATCTGCATTACCATCGAGTGTTGCTACAAGCAAAGATAGATGACCACCCGATGAGCCTCCTGTGATACCGATATGCAGGCTGTCGACACCCAGTTGACGGCTATGATAACGGATATAACGAACAGCACGCTGCACATCTTTTGCCTGTTCGTCGATAGTATACCTGGGTTGTGAACCATGCATAACCAGGAATACGGTATAACCGCGTTTCAGATATATATCCGATACGCCAGCAAAGAAAGGCGCCTCTTCTGCAGAAGAACGCCAGAAACCGCTTACCACATGTACAAGTGCTTTACCATTGGATGTATGAGTAGGTGGTAGTTTAAACATGGTGAGCGCCATACCATCTTTATGCCCGTAAATGATCTCCTTCCAGGGTAAATTGGATTGTGCTGATAAAGTGAATTGTAACAAAATTGCCAGGATGATGCTATAGAATGATTTCATGGGCGTGCTTTTTTCAAAAATGCAGTATTCCTTTCCGCCATACTGCTAAAAAAGCGACATTATTCAGTGACCAGGTGACTGGCGGGGGCGATGCCCAGTAATTGCTCAGGCGATTGCAGTTCTCTTAATTCATACCCCTGGGGGGAAAGACCGGTTAACTGACGGTACTCGGCTGCCATGTGCTGGTAATTGCTGTACTGGCAGGCATAGGCGATATCTGTCCAGCTGAGATCGGGATTTTGCAACTTATATAAATAGGTCTTTTCAAAACGGGCAATACGCTCAAACAGTTTGGGCGAAATGCCCACGCGCTCCTTAAACACCCGTTGAAACTGACGGGTACTAGAGAAGGCCGTCCGGGCCAACCGTTCGATGCTGATGGTATGATCCTGTAAAATCATACTGGCTACTTTGTCTACGGAATGAGCAGTTTTTAGTCCCTTGCTTTTGTCTTTTTGCTGAATAACAAACTGATCCAGCAGTTGGATCATGCCGGCATAGGAAGTAGCGGCAGCCAGTTGCTCATTTACCGGGCTGATCTGGCCGCCAAATATGGTTTCAGCATCTGTAAAAGTATTAATCAGTAAAGTAGGATTGATGCCTGTGAGCCGGTACAGTCCAGCCGGTGTGAAAAATATCTGGGCAGTCAGAAAATGGTTGCTGGTAAGATGTCGGGTACTGGCCTCCAGTTGCTGACCGTTTAATAAAGCCTGGGGCGCATTGAGGATAAATGAACCGTCTGGTTTACATATCCGTTCCCGGCCAAACGGATAAAAAGCCAGACAAAACTGAGGCCCGGGAGGAAAAAACTTTACCTGCTCCTGCGCGGCCTCAAACCGAAAATGTACAATACGATAGTAATGTACATATTCACGAAGAGCAGGAGCCGGCGCAAACTTTTTTAATAACATTACTCCAATTTACTCTTTAAACTCTTTATACTCATTAAACCCTTTAAACACTTTAAACGTTCACCCCCCTTCCATCCCAATCTCTCTTAAGAAACCTTCCTTGTAGCTATTGCCAATCGGTATTTCCGCTTTTCCGATATAGACCCGGTTGCCTTCGATCAGGCTGATCTTCGATTTGCTGATAATGAAGGAGCGATGTACGCGTGTAAAAAGATGAGTGGGCAGAAGCTCTTCGGCACTGGTAAACGTCATACCCACGGTAAGGACTTCTGTAGTAGTGACAAAACGGGTGAAATTTCCGCTGGCCTCGGCATATAGCAGGTCATTGTAACTGACACGATAGATTTTCCGGTCTGTTTTCAGAAACAGGTAATCTGTACCGTTGTTTTCAACAGGTGCAGATGTGGCAGCTGAAACAGGAGTGACGGCAGCGGATTGTATTTTTTCGATGGCCTTATCTACGGCTTTCATAAACCGCTCCATCGAAAAGGGTTTTACCAGATAATCGCTCACAGACAGTTCAAAAGCATCTACGGCATATTCCCTGTAGGCAGTAGTGAGGACGACCGCGGGCGTTTTCTTCAGGCTGCGTAAAAATGATAATCCGTCAATTACCGGCATATTAATATCCAGGAAAAGAATATCTACTTCCTGTTGCTGCAATACCTGTTTAGCTTCCAGGGCATTGCCGCAGGAGGCCAGCACCTGCAGATAGGGAAGGTGGCTGCAATAGGTTTCAATAATCTGCCGGGCAATTGGCTCATCGTCGGCAATAAGACATCGGTATGTCATCATTTTGCTTTTAGCTGTAGTGATACGGTGTATAAATTGTTTTCCTGGCTTTGATAAAAGATATGTTCAGCGGGATAAAGCAGATCAAGACGCTTTTGCACATTCGCCAGCCCCAGTCCGCTATGTTTACTTTTAATAGCCGATGTTTCCCGGTTTATTTCAAAGGAATTGATGATGCGGAAGCCGATCACATTTTTTTCTGTAACCAGCTCTATACGGATATAGACCTGCCTGGCGGTGGTATTGCCGGCATGTTTAAAAGCATTCTCTACAAAAACGATGAGCAGCATGGGGGC
>JAGODE010000425.1 GCA_017998385.1 Chitinophagaceae bacterium
TGGCAGAAGCATTTGCTGCGACATGATTAAAATAATTGACGATCTTAAAATGCGGGGTGTAACGGGTGCCTACTTTGTATCCCAGGAATTCTTCCGGGGATTTTAGCTGTGCATTGGAAACCAGTAAAAATAATAAAGCAATTAAAGAGAACAGCGCCTTACGGAACATAGTTGAATTTTTAGTGCAGCAAGTTAACAAAGGCAGCTTTAATTACCGCAAATTTTGATTGAAGTTAAATGCACCGGTTTATGTAGCTTTATTTACTTTAAAATCTGCCACATGCAAAAAAAAATTACTGCGTTTTTATTCCTGTTGTTGATATTGGCGGCCTGCAAGCCTGCACAAAAGAATACAGCGGCTCCTGCCATCAATGCCTATAATTATTCCGGTGTAAAAAAAGTAGTGGCTGAAAACGGGGCTGTAGTATCAGCTCATCCACTCGCCAGCAAAGTAGGTGTGGAGATCTTGAAAATGGGCGGTAATGCCGTAGATGCGGCTATTGCTACACAACTGGCACTCGCTGTTGTATATCCCAATGCCGGTAACCTGGGTGGCGGAGGTTTTATGGTGGCAAGATTAAGTAACGGAGAAACTGTTGCATTGGACTACCGGGAAAAAGCACCGGGACAGGCTCACCGGGATATGTATGTGGAAACAGATGGAAAAGCCAATACCGATAAAAGCCAGTTGGGACATCTTTCATCCGGCGTACCCGGAACAGTATCTGGCCTTTTCGCATCGCATAAATATGGTAAACTGGCATTTGAAAAATTGATACAACCCGCTATTGAATTAGCAGAAAAAGGATTTACTATATCTGCGTCAGAAGCCAGGTCACTTAACTACTTACAGGGCGACTTAAAAAAATACAATACAGTAACACCGGTATTTGTAAAAAATACGCCGTGGAAACAGGGCGATACCCTGCTGCAAACCGATCTTGCCAACACATTAAAAAGAATGCAGCAAAAAGGTGCTGCCGGTTTTTATGAAGGCGAAACCGCCAGGCTTATCGTGGAAGAAATGAAACGGGGCAATGGTATCATCAGTTTGGAAGACTTAAAAAACTACCAGGCAAAGTTCAGAACACCTCACTCCTTTCTATACAAAGGATACAAAATAGTTAGCATGCCCATGCCCAGCAGTGGCGGAGTGCTGATACACCAGATGATGAAAATGATCGAAGAGAGAAATATTGCTGCCATGGGTTTTCATTCCCTGCAGGCGGTTCAGTTAATGACCGAAGTGGAAAGAAGGGCTTTTGCGGACCGGGGTGAATACATGGGCGATGCAGATCATTACAAAGTGCCGGTGGATATGCTTACCAACGAAGTGTATTTGCAGGAAAGAATGAAAAATTATGATCCTGCAAAAGCAACACCAAGTGTAATGGTACAACCCGGCACTGTATTAAGAACAGAAAGTGAAGAAACTACGCACCTGAGTGTGATTGATAAAGAAGGGAATGCAGTAGCAGTAACCACCACCCTCAATAATTCATATGGCAGCCGGACTGTAGTGGGCGGTGCCGGTTTTTTTATGAATGACGAGATGGATGATTTCAGTATCAAACCCGGTGTGCCTAATATGTATGGTGCTATTGGCGGCGAAGCCAATGCGATCAAACCCGGTAAAAGAATGCTCAGCTCCATGACACCTACATTGGTATTAAAAGATGATAAGCCTTATATCGTGGTAGGTACTCCCGGTGGTACAACCATTCCCACGCAGATCTTTCAGACACTGGTCAATATTCTTGAATTTAATATGAGTGCGGAAGAGGCGGTATACAAACCAAAATTTCACCACCAGTGGCTGCCGGATGAGATCATGATTGAAAAAGGATTCCCGGTAGCAGTAAAGGAAGCACTGCAAAAAATGGGTTATAGTTTCAGCAAAGAACGAAGTGGTATCGGGCGAACAGAAATAATAATGGTATTGCCCAATGGTAAATTTGAGGCCGTTGCTGATAACCGGGGGGATGATGCGGCGGAAGGATGGTGAGTGTAGAGTTTGAGGTTTGAAGTTTGAGGTTTGAAGTTTGAAGTTTGAGGTTCGTAGTTTAATTTAATATGTTATGAGTACTGGAAAAGAATTTTTGCAAACAGCGATCCGTCGCCTGAAGTATTATAAAGACCTCGGCGATAAAACATTTGAACAGCTGAATGAATGGGATTTTAATTACCAGCCGAATGATGAATCGAACAGTATTGCTGTCATCATACAGCATATGGCGGGCAATATGCTGAGCCGCTGGACTAATTTCTTAACAGAGGATGGTGAAAAAGAATGGCGGCAGCGGGATGATGAATTTGAAGTGCATACGTACAATAAACAGCAGTTGCTGGAATTATGGGAAAAAGGATGGGCTTGTTTCTTTACTGCTGTTGAAGCATTGAAAAAGAAAGACCTGAAAAAAAACGTATCGATCAGAAAAGAACCGCTAACAGTTATTGATGCCATCAACCGGCAACTGGCACACTATCCTTATCATGTGGGCCAGATCATCTTCCTGGCTAAGATCATTAAAAATAAAAGCTGGAAAAACCTGTCGATACCAAAGGGGGATTCACAGACTTACAACAGTGCTGCCGATGTGAAAGACCCGGCGAAGAAGTATTAAGAACTTCCCGCTGATCTCCGCGGATGTCCTCGCTGATCTCGCAGTACCAGAAATCAGCGTTCATCTGCGAACCAATCTGCGCTATCTGCGGGGAAAAAAAAGACTTCCCGCTGATCTCCGCGGATGTCCTCGCTGATCTCGCAGAACGAAACATCAGCGTTCATCTGCGTACTAATCTGCATTATCTGCGGGAAAACA
>JAGODE010000004.1 GCA_017998385.1 Chitinophagaceae bacterium
GCGGAGGGCATTATATCTTACAGGAATCTTCGCTGGATTGTACTAAAGAGCTGAAAGATATTTTCCGTTTCAACCTCAATTGAGATGGTAAAAGGTAAAGGGTAGAAGGTGGAGGGCTTTGTTCCTTACACCTTCTACCCTTTACCCTTCTCCTTTTTATCAGGTTCTGGCTGAGCGTCCGAATATCATAGACAGGATAAACAGCACCAGGAAGATGAAGAATAATATTTTTGCTATAGAGGCAGCACCTGCCGCAATGCCGGTAAATCCAAGAATACCAGCCACAATCGCAATCAGCAGAAAGGCAATAGTCCAGCGTAACATAATAAGACAATTTTGAGGTTAACAAATTACAACTCCCCTCTTTTTCTCTGTCCGCTACGTTATAATTGAAAATTTCATGCCGGGCAATTATGCTGGTCCTGAAAATGTCTATACCAGGTTTTTATGACAGAAACGGGCAAATAGTTCCCCATTTTCCGATAACCTCACGGCTTTCCCGGTTATTACTCCGCGCTATGGTATATTTGCCGGGCAGTTAAAGCATTGTCAAGTTGGAAAAAAGCAATTTTGTAGATCAGATCCGCATTTTTTGCCGCAGTGGCCATGGAGGTCCGGGCAGCAAGCATTTTATGCGCAACAAATTCACTGCCATGGGAGGACCGGATGGTGGTGATGGCGGCCGTGGTGGCCATATTATCCTCAAAGGGAATCGTAACCTGTGGACCCTGCTTCACCTGCGTTATTTCAAAAATGTACTGGCCGAAAATGGAGAAGGCGGAAGCGGAAACAACCGAACCGGCCGTTTTGGTAAGGATATCGTCCTGGAAGTACCCCTGGGTACCATCGCCCGTGACGAAGAAACGGGTCAACAGGAAGCTGAGATACTCGAAGACGGACAGGAGATCGTGTGGATTCCGGGTGGGCGCGGCGGACTGGGCAACAGTCATTTTGCCACACCAACCAACCAGGCACCCGAACATTCCCAGCCTGGCCTGCCGGGACTGGAAGGCTGGAAAGTCCTGGAATTAAAAGTGCTGGCCGATGTGGGCCTGGTAGGTTTTCCCAATGCGGGCAAATCAACCCTGCTGTCTGTAATCACTGCCGCCAAACCCAAAATTGCCGACTATGCTTTTACTACCATCACACCCAACCTGGGCATGGTGGAGTACCGCGATGGACGCAGTTTCTGTATAGCAGATCTGCCGGGCATTATTGAAGGCGCCGCTGAAGGTAAGGGCCTGGGACATCGTTTTCTCCGTCATATTGAACGGAACTCTATTTTACTGTTCCTTATACCGGCCGACAGCGAAAATCACTTACGCGAATTTGAAGTGCTGGTAAACGAGCTGAAACAATACAATCCCGAACTGCTGCATAAACAGTTTGTGATCGCCATCAGTAAAAGCGATATGCTAGATGCCGAACTGACCAAAGCGATCGAAGCGGAACTACCGGCAGATATCCCGCATCTTTTTATCTCATCTGTAACACAAAAAGGACTCACCGAGCTGAAAGATTTGCTCTGGAAGGTACTGAATACACCACCTCCTGCACTGGAGTCGGGTAATGTGCCGGTCTAAGAGTCAATACCCATATCAGTTGCTTTTTGTAGGTTTGTTTATCTAAAAACAAATGCATGAAAAAGCTTCTGGTTGCATCCTTTTTTTCGCTGATCCTGGTTATTCGTGCCGCCGCCGATGAGGGCATGTGGCTTCCGTTACTCCTGGGCAAACAGGTGTATGGCGATATGGTTAAAAAAGGACTCAAGCTTACCAATGAACAATTATATTCTATCAATAAAGCCTCGCTTAAAGATGCCATCGTAATTTTTGGCGGCGGCTGCACTGGTGAAATTGTAAGCGCGCAGGGGCTTTTATTTACTAACCACCATTGCGGTTACGATGTTATTGCCGGTGCCAGCAGCATGGAACATAATTATCTGCGCGATGGCTTTTATGCGGCCAATCGTGCCGAAGAAATTCCTACTACACTTTCCGTTCAGTTTCTGCTCCGCATAGACGATGTAACCAGCCTGGTACTCGACTCGCTAAAAGGACTGAGCGGTGCTGACCGGCTGACACGGCAAAATGCTGTAATAGCTGCAATCAATGCCCGAATGAGCGACCCGACCCGGTCAGTTGAAGTACGCGTAAGCCCGCTTTTCAAAGGCAACCAGTTTCTGGCATTTGTATACCAGCGTTATTCCGATGTGCGCCTCGTAGGCGCGCCGCCCGAAAGTGTGGGTAAATTTGGTGGCGATACAGACAACTGGGAGTGGCCCCGCCATACAGGCGACTTTTCGATCTTTCGTGTGTATGCCGATGCCAGCGGACAACCAGCCAAATATGCTGCCGGCAATGTGCCTATTAAACCCAAATGGTACCTGCCTGTATCTCTGAAACCGCTGCGCGAAGGCGAGTTCTCCATGATCTGGGGCTACCCCGGCAGTACAAACCGCTATGAAAGCTCCTTCGGCATCTCGCTGGCCACCGATATCAGCAATCCCACACTGGTGAAGCTGCGCGATATCAGACTGCGATATATGTTTGAAGAAATGAAAAAAGATCCGGCTGTTAAACTGCAGCTGGCAGCCTCCTACGCAGGTATCGCCAATTACTGGAAGTTTTATGATGGCGAAACCAAACAGCTGCTTAAATATGATATACTCGGTCAAAAGAAAAAAGCAGAAACAGCCTTTCAGGCCTGGGCCAAAGGCCGGCCGGAATATGAAAACCTGCTGAGCGACTGGTCAAAAGCCTATGATGCATGGCGGCCTTATGCCAAACACCGCCAGTTTATTAATGAAGGTATATTGGGCTCCCCGCTGATCGCTTATGCCGCTTCGCTGCTGCAACTGGAAAAAACACTGCTGAAGACAAATGCTAAAGCAACGGAAATAAAAAATGCGCTGGATGCAGCTGACCAGCAACGGAAACGTTTTCTTGAAGGGGAAAACAAAATTTCCGATCAGCAGATTCTGGCAGCCATCACCCGATTGTTTTACGAAGACGTACCGAAAGATCAGCACCCCGTTGGTTACTACGGCGCACTCAAAAACAACTATGGACCCTTAAACGATGATGCGACCTATAAAAAGCTGGCTGCCGATATTTTTTCAAAAACGATGATTTTTGATGATGCCCGATGGAGCAGGTTTATTGCCAATCCTGATCTGAACGTATTACAAAACGATCCGGCTTTTTCATATGCCAGTACCTTTATCGTCAATTATAACAGCAAATACCTGCCCATATTCCAGCTCTTTACTTCACGCAATGCAGATTATGGACGCATTTATCTGAAAGGCATTATGGAAATGGATCCCAAACGCGCCGCCATGATGTATCCCGATGCCACATTTACTATGCGGGTAAGCTATGGCAATGTAAAACCCTATCGCCCCCGCGATGGTGTTTTTTATGACTATGTAACAACCAGTAAAGGATTGCTCGAAAAATATGTACCGGGCGACTATGAGTTTGATCTGCCTGCCAGACAGGTGGAATTGCTGAAGAAAAAAGATTTTGGACAATATGCCGATCCCATCCGGAAAGATCTTGTTATTGGCTTTATTACCACCAACGATATCACTGGCGGCAATTCCGGCTCTCCGGTTATTAATGCGCAGGGAGAGCTTATCGGACTTTGCTTTGACGGCAACTACGAAGCCCTGAGCCATAAGCTGGCATTCGACAAAGACCTGAACCGTACTATTTGCGTTGACATTCGCTATGTACTATGGTGTATAGATAAGCTGGGCGGAGCAAAGCACATTGTAGATGAACTGAAACTGGTAAAATAAAAGTATAAAGGTTTAAAAGTATAATGAATGTGCCCCGGCTCTTTAAACCTTTATACTTTTATACTTATTATGTATTAAACTTGTACTTAAATCATTTGAACATTAAATTGAACCGTCTCGGGCCATTGTTCCTACTGCTATTTGTACTGGCAACCACTACTGCCAGTGCCCAGTTTGTGTCAAGCATGGCCACCGATTTTAGTGTGCAACGGAATTTCGCCAGTCAGCAACGCTACTGGAGTATCGGACAAACCATCAGGGGTGAGTGGCATATGGATGCATTGAATACGGGATATGCCTGGTTTTGTTATTACAACCGTGGAAAGTTTACCAACAATCTGACAGCCACAGCTAAAGACCCTGCTACCACTCCTGCCGGTATCGATTACCGCAACCGGGGAGCGATCAATTTTTCGCAGCTCTCTTTTGGCTGGAAACGTTATATAGCCGGAAATGCATTTGCCGAACAGGGTGTCAACATATATGGGCTTGCGGGGTTTGGATTGCTTTTCGGAAAAGTGCTGAATAACCACGACACGCGGTTAGATACCGCTCTCTACGAAGTGCCTGTTTTGCCGGGACGAAGTAAGTATAACAGGTTGACGCTCGATCTGGGCATTGGAGTAGAAGCACCTGTAGGCGGAGACCTTTTTATATACGGTGAATGCAAAAGCTATGTTCCGGTTTCAACTTTCCCCAACCGTTACCTGCTCAACGACAAATACACGCCTTTTCCGGTACTGCTCACAATCGGTGTGCGGGTTCTCTTTCAATGATCTATTATAAATAACGATATGTCTACCTCATCGTCTCTTGTGATTACCCAGATAGAACTCTATAAACTGTTCATACAACTTAAAGAACCTTTTGTTATTTCCCTTGGCCCCATCTACAATGCAGAAAATGTACTCGTAGTAATCAGGACCAACCAGGATATTACCGGTTATGGAGAGTGCAGCCCATTTATGAGCATTAACGGAGAAAGTGCAGATACCGGCCTGGTAGTAGGACAATATTTTGCCAAAGTGCTTAAAGGCACTGACCCGCTGGCTATCGACGAGCAGATTGCCCGCATGGACAAAATCATTTATGGCAATCAGAGCATCAAAAGTGCTTTCGATATGGCACTTTATGATATCGCTGCACAACATGCCGGTATGCCGTTGTATCAATACCTGGGTGGCGTCAACAAAACAGATATCATTACTGACTATACGGTAAGCATTGGCGAACCGGCTCAAATGGCAAAAGATGCCTTACGCATCCAGGCAGAAGGCTATCCGGCTATTAAGATAAAACTGGGCAATCACGGCCCAACCGATGTGGAGCGTATCCGGGCCATCCGTCAGGCTGTAGGCCCCGATATTCCATTGCGTATAGATGCCAATCAGGGGTGGACGGTATCCGAAGCCATTGCCACATTGCAGGCTCTTGCACCATTCGATATCCAGCATTGTGAAGAGCCGATAGCCCGCTGGGCCTTCATGGAGCTACCACAAGTTCGTTCCGCAAGTCCCATCCCCATCATGAGCGATGAAAGCTGTGGCGATGACCACGATGCTGAGCGCCTGATTCGCCTGAAAGCCTGCGATTATATGAACATTAAACTGGGTAAATCTGGCGGCATATTCAAAGCGCTGAAAATGGTAAAACTGGCCGAAGCAGCCGGCATGCACCTGCAGGTAGGCGCCTTCATGGAATCAAGACTGGCTATGACAGCCTTTGCCCATTTTGCGTGCTGCTCGCCAATCATTGAACATTATGACTTCGATACGGCTCTCATGTTTCAGGAAGACCCTGTAAGCGGAGGCATAATATACCGCTCCAATGGCCTGATCGAACTCCCCACACAACCCGGTCTCGGCGCCAGCATTAAGCCGGAATGGGAAGAAAAGATGGAGAAGATAATATGCTAATGTGATAAATGTGCTAATGGATTTGAAGATTTGAAAACCACTGTTGTCCGGGGGAAAATAAATGTGACAAAAAAGAGACTTGATAATCAAATTTGTACAGATACTTTTGTGGGCTTTGGGAAATGTAAGCTCTCCTTGTAATATTATTGATTCTCCCCAACAGAGTGAGAACTGTTTAATCGTTATTTCCCTGCCTTACTCAGATCGCCAAGAACGCAAAGCAGGCTAAAGATGCAGAGGGTCATTAGCACATTTGCCTATTCTTTTCTTGTGGTTCGCCAGTCGCGGAGGCAAAAAGATGGGCTAGACGGTTGTGCAAACACCATAAAAAACAGTGCATACTTACCTGTCATTCAGTTTGGAAAAATCGGGAAGGATTTATCTGCGTAAATCTGCGCCATCTGCGGGAAATTTTGCCCGCAGAAAACGCCGAATACCGAAGCTAAAGATATTTCCCCGGACAACAGTGGTTTTCAAATCTTCAAATTCATTAGCACATCAGCACATTACCCACATTAGCACATTTTCTCTCTCCCTCTCTTCAAATCATTTTTACATTTGTACAAACATTTCCCGGTGCAGTACATTCTTCATTTATCAAAAGATGCAAAGCTACGGCGGCTGCTTGCAGATGCAGAAGGATTCAAATTGAAAAAGAGGCGTAATATCTGCAACTATCTCTGTGCCTCTATTATGAGCCAGCAGTTATCAACCAAAGTAGCAGCCGTAATTCATCAGCGCTTTCTCGGTTTATTTGACGGAAAAGAACCTTCCCCGCAAGACATCCTCGATATGCCATCGGAGCGGTTACGGGCGATTGGTCTGAGTAATGCCAAAGTGAGCTATGTAAAAAATGTGGCCGCATTTGAAATAGAGCACGGCATGGATCATCGCCGCCTGGCAAAAATGGATAATGAAGAAGTAATTGTATACCTGACTCAGATAAAAGGAGTGGGCCGGTGGACGGTCGAGATGCTGCTCATGTTTGCCCTTGGTCGTGAAGACGTATTTGCTGTTGATGACCTGGGCATTCAGCAGGCAATGACACATCTCTATAAGCTGGACGCATCGGATAAAAAGAAGCTCCGCCAGGATATGCTGCGTATTTCGCAAAAATGGTCGCCTTACCGCACCTATGCGTGCAAGCATCTGTGGACCTGGAAAGACAGCAGATAAGAAATGTGCTAATGGGTTAATGGGTTAATGTGCTGATATGCTAATGTGCTAATGTAACGAGTGCCTTTTTAAATAGGAATTGTACCCGGACAACATTGTTCTTCAAATCCATTAACACATCAGCACATTAACCACATTAGCACATCCTCGCTCCCCATCTTCAAATTCTCAAATCCATTAGCACACCAGCACATTTATCACATTAGCACATTACTTCACTTCTTCTTCAAATCACTACTTTTGATTGTGGATCGCAAAATCATTGTTACAGCCGATGGCTCACACAGCGTACAGGTAGAAGGCACTGCACTTACCTATCATTCCCTGCATGGCGCCATCCAGGAATCACAGCATGTTTTTATCGGGGCTGGCCTGATGCCGTGGTTGCAGCAGCAGGAAAAACAACTGCGCATTTTCGAAATGGGCTTTGGCACCGGACTGAATGCCCTGCTGACATGGTTGCAGGCAAAACAGGGGCAACAATCTGTTTACTATATCAGCATTGAGCAATTTCCCTTAACAGCACAGCAGGCAGCCTCATTAAACTATTGCACACAACTCAACCTGCCAGAGTGGGAGCCGGCTTTTGTGGCTATGCATACTTGCACCTGGAATCAGCCAAACCAGCTGGACCCTTATTTTACCTTACATAAAATCCAATCCAGTATCACCGACCTGGATCTCCAGGCAGAGCCTTTTCATCTTTTTTACTTCGATGCATTTGCTCCCACAGCACAGCCGGAACTATGGACAGAAGATATTTTTAAAAAATTATTTGCGCTCGCAGCTCCCGGAGCCACCTTACTTACGTATTGCAGCAAAGGCATTGTACGCCGGGCCATGCAGGCCGCTGGCTGGCAGGTCACCAAGATTCCCGGTCCGCCCCGTAAGCGGGAAATGGTACGCGCATCGAAAAGTACAGCTCACTAGCTTTCTGCCCATGTCCTGAATTCTGCAACCCTGTCGCGGCTTATTACCATACCGGACTCTTCGATACTCATACCTTTTAAAGAGACTTTTAATCTGTTGTTGTAGTAGGGTTTTACCTGGCTTATCATGCTCATCCTTACGATAAACCTGCGGTTGAGACGGAAAAACTCGGCCGGATCAAGTAATTGTTCAAGCCGCTCGAGTGTATAATCGACTATAAACTGATTGCCATCCTTATCGACCAGGTATACAATTTTGTTATCGGCCTGAAAGTAGGCTATATCTGTACTCTCTATAAAAAACAGGCGTTGACCAACTTTTCCTAAAAACCTCTTTTTACAGATACTTTGTGTGAAGGGGCGTTGCAGTAAAGCGCCTGTGTCTGACCCCATATTCATACCCCACCGGATATTGCGAAATTTATTTAATGCAGTGGCAAGCGCCTGCAATGTTACCGGCTTAAGAATGTAATCAATACTGAAATGGCGAAATGCTTCGAGCGCATAATTATCAAAAGCTGTAGTAAAAATCACAGGGCCGCGGTAATGAACCTGTCTGAAAATCTGGAAGCTGTGGCCGTCAGATAAGTGTATGTCCAGCAGCATGATATCTGGCTCTACGTGTGCAGATAAGTAAGCAACTGTATCCTCTATGCTTTCCAGAACGGCTACCACCTCTACGCCGGGATCATACTCCGTCAGGAGTGTTTGGATACGCTCAGCGGCCAGTTTCTCATCTTCTACAATGAGTACTTTCATACAGATTCAGTTTAGGTTTAGCAACGGCAACAGCACCTCAAACTCTTCACTGCCTTTACGGACTATAACATCGCGGTCTGTAATCAGTTCGTATCGTTGAAAAATATTTTTCAGGCCCAGCTGACTCGAATGCTCCACCTCCTGCCTTGGCTGAATATTGTTGCGCACTACAAGCACCTGACCATCACTTACATGGATATTTATGCGCAGCGGTTTGTTGCGGGAAACAATATTATGCTTAATCGCATTTTCAATAAGCATCTGCAATGCCACAGGAATTATGTACATACGTCGTGCCGCCTGTGGTATATCAATATGTACATGCAGCCCTTCGTTAAATCTTTTATGCAAAAGGAAGAGATAAGGTTCAACAAAACCCAGTTCAGCTTCCAGCTCTACCAGTTCTTTATCCTGGCAGGCCAGTACGTACCGATATACTTTTGCAAACTCTTCAATAAACTGGTTGGCTGCCGGGTTCTCCTTAATTACCATTCCCGACAGCACATTAAGGTTATTGAACAGGAAGTGGGGATTAATCTGGCTTCGCATAAGCAGGAGCTGAGCCTGAATACTGCTCCGCCGAAGTGATTCAGCCTCTGTCCACTGCTTCTGATAAGCGGAAAAAAAGAAAAAAATGGCATGAAGCAGGTGAAAGAAAAGATTTATCAGAATAGCATAGATAATATTCAGCTTTAGCGGATTAATATTTTCAGCCCAGGTGTTATCATGGATAACAGAACCCACCAGCAATACGGATACCAGTGCAGCCAGGCAGGCAATGAATCCACCTGTAAGAAAAAAAACGATCAGGAATTTAATTTTTTGCTTTGCAGGAGATATTATCCGCTCTGCCAGCGGTTGCACCAGCCGGCTTCCCTCCCAGGTCAGAAATGTTACAAAACAAATAGTTGCCAGCGCATAATACCATTCTACATCTATTCCGAAATAAAAATACACTTCACACAACATTGTGTTTAAAAATGTATAGGCGGAAAGAATGAGTATAAAAATATACCGGTACTTATGAGAAAACATACACAACTAACTTAAATGAAAGTAAGCCAGCTCCTGCTAGAGGAACTGGCTTTTGTTATTCACATCACCACTCAAACAACTTGATGTATTGCTGTTTAACAATATCATCCGATACGATCATTTTTCTTATACATTTTTAAGGCAGCAATACACGGTCAATGAGGTGTACAACACCATTACGCGCCATAATGTTCGTAGCGGTAATATTAGATGCAGTACCGCCATTGCCATTGCCGCGAATAGTAGGTCCGCCACCAGTTCCATTGGTCAGATTTACCGTAGTGGTACCGTTTGCCAGCATTGTTACATTTCCGTTTGCCAGATCAGACGAGAAAGCACGACCTGCCACTACGTGGTACTGCAGTACAGCTACGAGTGTGGCGATCGGAATTTGGTTAATGTCTTTGAGGTTAAGTGCCTGCAGCAAATTGGTAAAGGCCTGGTTGGTAGGTGCAAATACAGTGAGCGTGGCCGTGCCCAGTGTATTGGCCAGTCCGGGTGCACCATTGGGGTCACTGTTGGCGCGCAGGACTGCTTTTACCAGCGAGTCAAGGCCACCGGCTACAGCTACATCCACAATGGTATTATTGCCGGGAGGCAGGAGTACTCTTGATATTTTATGGATGACGCCATTATCAGCATCAATATCGGCTTGTGACACTTTAATACCATTAACAAAAACTCCGTTGGCATTGCGGGTTACATACACGGAGTCGCCGCTGGCTGTGGTCACTTTTGCATTGGGTCCCTGGGGTACGCTGGCTGCTTTTATTTCTCCAGACAGCGCATGGTACAGAATGATGGATTTGGCCTGGTCTGACGTAAGTGCACTCAGGGAGCTGGCAGTAAGACCGGAAGCAGCAAATGCAGCATCATCCGGAGCAAATACAGTGAAAGGACCGGTGCCTTTGAGTGTGGCGGCCAGATTGGCTTTTACAACGGCTGCTTCGAGCAGGCTGAAGTTAGCATCGGCCACAACGAGGTCGGTGATGGTATTGGATGCCGGTGGCGGATCATCGTCTTTATCACAGCTGCTGAGCAGTATTGTCAGGCTGGCAGCAACCGCCAGCAATCGGGGGGCAAAGAAGTCCTTGAATTGCATAAATAGATTGTTTTGTTTAATCATTACAACAGGAAAAAAGCAAGGATGATTCACTAAAGGGAGTGAATCGTCTATAAGATGGAGTGAATGGCACAAATAATGGAGCGGGTTTGTTTAAGGTAATTTCTGCTTATCACCCTTAGTCCTCATTTTTCATTAAATTCATCCGTACAAAAAACCGATTGCATATGTCATCACGCAGAAAATTTATCCGGCAATCTGCCACATTGCTTGCCGGCAGTGCCGTATTACAAAACTGGAACCAACCTCTTTTTGCGCGTAGCTCGCCTGCCAGTCAGCTCAATATCGCTGTCATAGGCGCCAAAGGCATGGGCTGGTCCAATACCAGGGCTGCGATGAAAATACCGGGCGTAAACCTAGTGGCTATCTGCGACGTTGACCAGTCGGTCATCACCGATAAAATGGCTGAGCTGCAAAAGCAGGGCATCAACACCGGCAATATCAGTACAGGTGGCGACTACCGGCGCCTGCTCGATAATAAGGATATCGATATTATTATAGTAGGCACACCCGATCACTGGCATGCACTGCAGACTATTCACGCACTGGAAGCGGGTAAACATGTATATGTAGAAAAGCCTGTCGGCAATTCTATTGGCGAATGTGCGGCCATGGTAAAGGCACAGCAACGTTACGGCAAACTGGTGCAGGCGGGTCAGTGGCAGCGCAGTCAGCAGCATTTCAAAGATGCCGTTGAGTTTGTTCACAGCGGACAGTTGGGTATGATCCGCACTGTAAAAGTCTGGTGCTACCAGGGCTGGATGCGTCCGCAGCCAGTTGTAGCGGATAGCGTACCTCCTGCCGGAGTTGATTACAAAACCTGGTTAGGCCCTGCACCATTACGGCCTTTCAATACAAGTCGCTTCCATTTTCACTTTCGCTGGTTCTGGGATTACGCAGGAGGGCTCATGACCGACTGGGGTGTACACCTGCTTGACTATGCACTGCTGGGCATGAAAGCAGAAGTCCCCAAAACCATAGCAGCTCTGGGTGGCCGTTTTGCCTATCCCGAGCTGTATGAAGAAACACCCGACACGCTGACCACACTCTATGAGTTTGATGGATTCAACATGGTGTGGGATTCCGCCATGGGCATCGACAACGGCTCCTACGGCCGCAATCATGGCATTGCATTCATTGGCAATAACGGAACCCTTGTACTTGACCGTGGCGGCTGGGAAGTACTGGAGGAAAAACAAAGTAAGAATAAAGTACTGAAACCGCTGGTCAAAAGCAGTGACAACGGTCTTGAAAAACACTGGGTCAATTTTACCGATGCTATCCGCAACAACCAGCCCGCCAGCCTTCATTGTCCGCTTGCTGCAGCAGCGCATGTAGCCAACGTAGCACAGATGGGCAATATCGCCTACCGCAGCGGACAAAAGCTAAGCTGGGATAAAGAAAAAAGCCGGTTCACTCAAAAAGAGATCAACCGGCAATATCTGGTAAAAGAATATCACAACGGTTATAAACTACCCGTTGTCTGATACACTCTTTTAATCAAAAGTATAACTGGTGTTGCCATCCTTTTCGTCTTTGAGAAGGATACCCAGCGCAGTGAGTTGATTGCGGATCTTATCGGAGGTTGCAAAATCCTTGCGGCTTTTGGCTTCCTTGCGGATATCGATCAGCAATTGCATAACACCCTGCAGGCGGTCATTATCTGCTTCAGTCACCGATTTTAAGCCAAGAATATCGTTGATATATAAACGGAACCGGGTAAGCAGCCTTTCAAAAGTGGCTGCGCTCAATGCCGTCACGGGTATTGTTTTATCCTTCATGGAGTTGATCACCGGCACCAGTTCAAACATATTGGCCAGTACTTTGGCTGTGCTGAAGTCATCGTTCATGAATTCATCGAATTCATTTACCAGGCGAAGCACTTTTTCGTCTATCGCTGTATCACCAGCCTGTGCGCCTCCGGCTGACTGCTGCCCCATTTTCTCCAGTGCCTCATAAGCATCCCACAGGCGACGCAACCCTTTTTCGGAGGCCTGCAAGGCATCGTTACTGAAATCGAGTGTACTGCGATAATGCGTTTGCAACACAAAGAAACGGATCACCATAGGATGATAAGCCTTTGTGAGCACCGGGTTGCTGCCATCAAACATCTGGGTAAGGGTAATATAGTTGTTATAGCTCTTACCCATTTTTCTGCCATCGATAGTGATCATATTATTGTGCATCCAGTAGCGCACGGGTGCCACATGATTGCAGATGGTGCTTTGTGCTATTTCACTTTCATGGTGCGGAAACATCAGATCCATACCTCCGCCGTGGATATCAAACTGGCTGCCCAGGTATTTAGTAGCCATTGCCGAGCATTCAATATGCCATCCCGGAAAGCCAACACCCCAGGGGCTCTGCCAGCGCATGATATGCTCAGGGGCTGCGTTTTTCCACAGGGCAAAATCGGCACGGTCCCTTTTTTCTTCCTGTCCTTCCAGATCACGTGTGGTCTCGAGCAGGTCCTCGATTACGCGGCCACTCAGCTTACCATAGTCATGTGAAGCAGCATATTTTTTTACATCAAAATAAACCGACCCATTCACCTCATAGGCATACCCGGCCCGGATAATCTCCTGTATCATGCCTATCTGCTCCACGATATGGCCGGTGGCAGTGGGTTCGATAGAAGGTGGCAGTGTATTGAATTGCTGCATGGCCCAATGAAACAGGTTGGTATATTTCTGTACCAGTTCCATTGGCTCCAGCTTTTCCAGTATCGCTTTTTTGGAAACCTTATCTTCTGCTTCACGCCCCTCTTCCTCGAAATGGCCAGCATCGGTAATATTGCGTACATACCGTACTTTATAGCCCAGATAGGTTAAATACCGGTATACTACATCGAATGTGATATATGGACGCGCATGACCAAGGTGGCTTTCGCCGCTTACAGTAGGTCCGCACACATACATGCCTACATGGCCCGGCGTGATGGGCGTAAATACTTGCTTTTCCCTGGCATACGAGTTATAAACCTTTAATTCGCTCATTGCTTAGATCCTTTTTGTGCCCTTGGGGGCTGGCGCAAAAATAACGCTTCCCTCATTGCCCGGCCAATAAATGGAGGCAGTGATTTCGTTAAAGCGGGTCAAAAATAAGGTCAGGGTTTAGTTTTCCGGAGCTGTACATCCGCAACCAGCATATAATGATCCGAATAATGTTTGCTGATTCGTTTAAACTGATCGATCCGGAACTCTTCGCCGGTAAAAATATAATCGATACGCAGGGTGGGTGAAAGTGCCGTGAAAGTACGTCCTATTCCAAACCCTTTTTTCAGAAATGCGTCCTGCATATCACCCCTTACCTGGCGGTAAGTATAACTATTGGGCACATCATTAAGATCACCGCAAAAAAGAACCGGAAAGGGCGAGTCGCCCAGCACCTGGCCGATAATATCAGCCTGTATCTTACGATTGGTAATGCCGGTACGTAATTTTGAAAATATGGTTTTGGAGTTGCTGACAAGGCCATCGTCTCCATCTTTTATATGCTGAATAGTCTGGTAATCGCTGGGCTTAAACTGTACCGACTGCAGGTGTGTGGTATATACCCGCATGGTATCATCACCTACTTTTATATCAGCATGCATGAGCGCTTCGGGCAGTGTGGGACGGGGAAAGCGTATTAGTCCACTGTCGATAATCGGATAACGCGAAAAAATAACGCTGCCGGTAAAATGTTTATCGCCATCCACATCATGCGAAAAATAATAATAAGGATAGTTGAAATTCTTGCTGATATAGGTAAGGTTGGGATACCAGTCAGAAGCCAGTGAATGAAAAAACTCCTGCATACAGATCACATCGGCATTCTGCGCCTGTATCTGCTCCATCATACGCAGGCGGGTGCGGCTACCCTGGTTGAAATTGCGCCTCATCTCAATAAAGCGGGCTACATTCCAGGTAGCGATGCGTACCGTACCCGGCTTTTTCTGCTGACTGAAGTCCCGGGAGGCATGAAAAGCAAAAAACACCGTGATACTCTTGAAACCAAGCAGCAATGCACCTACTGATATCAATGCATATTTGGGCTTTACCAGCAACCATCCCAGCATGATAAGAAGTACCAGCAACAGTAAAAAAGGAAATCCAAGGGTCAGTACGTACAATACCCACCAGCGTTCGGGATCAAGATAGGGTGCCAGGCAGGCCAGGAGAAAAAAGAATACTACCAGCAGGTGCAGGATGAGAAGAAATTTTCTGGTAAATATGCGGAATTTGCTGGCCATAACATCACGAATTTCCTGAATTCCGGGCAAATGACTCACAGCAATGGGATGAATTCTGAAAATCTGTGGCAGACGGTCGATTATTCCTTACTGGCCCGTTTCAGCAGCTCTTTTTCTTCATCTGTGAGGGCTTCAATTCCCTTCTGACTGATTTTATCCAGTATCTCATCAATACGCTGCTCTGTAATGTTGGGGGTACGCTTATACGGTTTGGTGGTGGCTTTATAAAAAAGCTCCTGTTTGATATCCGTTTTTCGGGATGGTTTTTCGGGATTAAACAGGTTGTGACACCAGTCAAAAAAACGGTTGATCCATGCACCTCCGTCATAACCGCGCTGATAAAAGAATACAAAGAGAAATCCTGCCAGGGCGCCGGCCAGATGGGCAATATGTCCGCCTGAATTATATCCGCCCACGCTGGCCAGGTCTATCAGCAAATAGATTACCGTAAGTATCCAGATAGGGAATCCGCCATTGAGCATGGTGAAGATGCGGTAGCCCGGCGAAATAGTAGTAACAGCAACCGCTACAGCCATCACACCGGCCGAAGCTCCCAGTGCCACATTGCCCGACAGGAAATCGTGCATGCCCGGGGCCAGGTTATAAAATAAGAGATAGGCAAGGGCTCCGGCCAGACCGCCATACAAATAAATGGGAATGATTTTCTTGTTGCCCGTAAGGTCGTGAAGAATAAAACCGAATACCCAAAGCCAGATCATATTGCCTAGAATATGCCAGACATCGATATGGGTAAACATATGCGTCAAAACCGTCCAGGGGCGGGTAGCGAGTTTGCTGAGGTCGGCCGGGAGACTAAACCAGGGTACTACGCTGCCCTGAAATTTTGCAGTGCCCGCCTCCAGGCTACCATACTGAACACTGAGGATAGCACGAATAAAAATGAGGATCACGAAAACCACCAGATTGATCGCAATAAGGGTGATCAATGAGTTTCGCTCCTGTGCCAGCGAGAGACGTCTGTCATATTCTCTGTCCTGAATTCCCATGGCTCACTTTTTCGACTATAAATTTAAACGAATGCATAAAACCAGGCTCTACCCGCAATCGATCTCCGATCTGCAGATATTACCCTATTACCTATTGTTAAAACGATTTTCGCTTTGATTTGTTCCAAATCAGTAATATTATAAGGCCAGTTATAGCCCCGCCCAGGTGAGCAAAGTGGGCTACTGTGTCGCCGGCGGAGTTGCGGATACCCAGGAAAAATTCTATAGCGCCCAGTATCAGCACATACCATTTGGCCTTGATAGGCACAAAAAACCAGAGATTGATAATCGCATCGGGAAACAAAAAGCCAAAGGCCAGCAGGCATCCGTAGATAGCACCGGAAGCCCCTACAGTAATTGAATTAAACACTGTTCCGCTGCTATTGAGCAGATTCTGCTGCTCTTCGGGTGAGAACTGGCGAAGCATATCGTAGTACGGCATCATTTCAAAATGCAATACAACCATGTGTAACAGTGCAGCACCAATGCCGCAGGCTAAATAATAAAAAAGGAACTTGCGTGATCCGATATAATTCTCTACCGAAGAGCCAAACATAAACAGGATCAGCATATTGAAAAACAAATGCTCGAAACTGCCATGCATGAACATGTAGGTGACCAACTGGTAGAACTTAAAGAATACTGACTGAACGGAATGGAGGGCAAATAAGTCATTGATGGCAAGAGACTGCTCACTAAACGTTCTTTGCGCAAAAAAGACAAGCGCATTTACAATGATAAGATTCAGTACCACCGGCGGGAACATACGTTGCCCGGAAAACTGGAATTGGCTCATTGTGCAAAAATAAGGCAAATGGAGGAGGGAAAAGGTGGAAGGCAGAAGGAGGAAGGTAAAGGGAAGAATGAAAATACACCTTTTGCCTTATCCCTTCTACCTCTTCTTTAGCTGTACCACATTTTCAATATGCAATGTATGCGGAAACATATCCACGGGTTGAATGCGTGTCACGGCGTAACTGGCATCGAGTAGCTGCAGATCGCGTGCCTGCGTGGCCGGATTACAACTCACATATACTACTGTGGGCGCCTGCATTTCCAGGATTTTCTGTACCAGCTTTTCGTGCATACCTGCACGCGGCGGATCGGTAATGATTACGTCCGGACGTCCGTGCAGAGCAAAAAAATCATCGTTGCAGATATCGATCACATCACCCGCAAAAAACGCTGTTTTTTCCAGGCCATTAAGTGCAGCATTCTCCTTTGCATCATCGATAGCTGCAGCCACAAGCTCCACGCCAATAATACGACCTGCCTGACGGCTGCAAAAGATGCCGATACTTCCCGTGCCACAGTACAGATCGTAAAGTGTTTCATTGCCCGTGAGCTCCGCAAAATCGCGGGTCACCTGGTACAATCGCTCTGCCTGGCGGGTATTGGTTTGAAAAAATGATTTGGGACCCACTTTAAATGAAAAATCCTCCAGCTTTTCAATTACATACCCTTTGCCATGATAAGCTACCGGCTCCAGGTCATAGAGACTGTCGTTGTGCTTGGTATTGATCGTATAAAGGAGAGTGGTGATTGCCGGAAACTGCTGCAGCAGATGATCGAGCAATGCCTTCCGCTCAGCCGGCCTGTCTTCGCCAAAAACCATATTTACCATCAGCTCTCCCGTAGTACAGAGCCGTATCTGCATGGTACGCATAAAACCCTGGTGAGCGCGGATGTCGTAAAAGCTATACGCATGGCTGCGGGCAAAATCACGGGCGGCCAGCCTGATCGCATTGCCTGGTTCTGCCTGCAGATAACAGGTATCAATATTCACTACTTTATCAAATAATCCCCGGGCATGAAAGCCAGCCACATCCTGCTGTCCGGTAATGGTGAGATCACTCAGCTCTTCGCGGCGCAGGTAACGTTTGTTGCCAAACGTGTATTCAATTTTATTGCGATAATACTCGGTTTCGGGTGCTCCCATAATCGGAAGCATTTCGGGCAACTGCATCTTACCGATCCGCTGCAGGTTGTCGCGCACCTGCCGCTGCTTATATCCCAGCTGTTTTTCGTAAGGCAGCATCTGCCACTGGCATCCGCCGCATACGCCAAAATGCGGGCAAAATGGCTCCACCCGGTCGGGGGAATAACTGTGAAAACGAATAGCCCGGCCTTCGGCCCAGTCTTTTTTGCTGCGTCCCAGCTGTATATCCACCACATCGCCCGGTACGGCACCCTCAATAAATATCACTTTACCGTCTACGCGCGCCAGCGATTTACCTTCGGCCGCATAATCGGCCACCAGCACCTGGGGCAATACTATGTTTTTCTTTTTTCTGCTCACGGGCGCAAAGCTACGCAATAAGGTATAAGGTCTGAGGCAGAAGGACAAAGTAAATGTGCTAATATGCCAGTGTGCTAATGATTTGAATATTTGGCGATTTGGAAATTTGAAGATGGGGGGAGGCAATGTGACCGTGTGCTGATAATATGCAATAAGTCCTTCTTACCCTTTACCTTCCGCCTTTCACCTTTTTTTTACCTTAACTTTACAGACCATTCGGACTATGAAGAAACTTCTCCTGATACCTGCCCTGCTCATCAGCGCATGGGCCTGTGCACAAGCTGGCTACGAGATCAAAGTCACCTTTAAGCCCTTCCGCAACCAGTATGTATACCTGGGGCACTACTCCGGTAAGCAGTTTCCCATCATTGACTCTGTAAAGCTCAACGATAAAAGTGAAGGTGTTTTCCGCGGATCTAAACCCCTCGGAGGCGGCATCTATGTAATTGCCTATCCTACCCGCGACCGCTTTTTTGAACTGCTGATTGATAAAAAACAGCATTTTGCGGTGAGTGTCGATACCGCCCATCTTAACAAACCTGTTTTTACCAATTCACCCGATAACCTGGTTTTTCTTTCTTACCAGGCCGAAATGGCCAAAAAAGGAATGGCAGCCGACATGGCCAGTCGCCAGCTTAAATCAGCTGTCAACCCTGCCGACTCTGCCCACTGGGATGCCGAACTCAAGAAGACCAAAAAAGAGATTTCCGGTTATCGCAAAGACCTGATCAAACAACATCCCAATACACTGATCGCTGCCCTCATGCGGCTGATGGAAGAACCCGAAATACCCCCTGCAACCCAACACCCCGGCGGACATTACGACTCCTCCTTTGCTTATCGCTACTTCAAGGATCACTACTGGGATGGTATCAACTTTTGGGACGACCGTATTACCCGCACACCGGCTTCACTGTTTGAAGACCGCCTCGACAAGTATTACAATACACTTGTAGTGCCACACCCCGACTCAACCATCAGGGAACTGAACTGGATGCTGGGATATGCCAGTGCCAGCAAGGAAATGACACGCTACCTGCTGGTAAAATTCATTACCCGCTATCTCAATCAGAAATACATGTGGGAAGATGCTGTGTATGTGCATCTCTTCGAAAAATATTTTGCCAACAAAGATTACGACTGGCTCACCCCCCAGGGCAAAAAAATGATCACAGAAAGGGCTTATAACCTCATGGCAAATATTATGGGTAATAAGGCAGAAGACATTGCCCTGCCCGACTCTGCGGGTACCATCCGGATGTTATATGCCGATACAGCCACCTATACCCTGGTGTGTATCTGGGATCCCACCTGCGGACATTGTAAGGAAACGCTGCCAAAACTGGATTCGATGTACCGAAGCAAATGGAAAGCTGCCGGTTTGCATATTTACGCCATGGCCCGCGAAACGGAAGGTAAAAAGAAAGACTGGACTTCTTTTATCAATGATCATCAGTTGCAGGACTGGACGCACGTATACTACTCTAAGGAAGATGAAAAAATGCGGGTAGATGCCGGCATTCCCAGTTATATCCAGCTTTATGATGCCCAGACGGTGCCTACTTTGTACCTGCTTGACAGAGATAAGCGGATTATGGCCAAAAAGCTCAGCTGGGACCAGATAGATGAGATACTGCAGCTGAAGCTCAAAAATCAATAAGGGCCAATAAATAAGCTGGTTCAGCGTTATCAAAAACCACCTAAAATCCAGGGAATATGAAAATGAGATGGCTGACTGCAATGGCATTGGGCTTTAGCCTCACCGCCCAGTCACAAACCCTATTTACCTATGGAACTCATAAGGCCGATGCCAAAGACTTTGTCCGGGCCTTTTCCAAAAACAACCAGGCTGCTCCCGCCGATAAGGCCAATGCCATGCGGCAGTACCTTGACCTGTATGTCAACTCGCGCCTAAAAATACAGGAAGCCTATGACCGCAGATACGATACACTTCCTGAAATAAAAGCGGAGATCAGCAACCTGCGCGATCAGATCATCGACAACTACCTTAGCGATCCCAAAGCTCTTGACCGCCTCAGCCGCGAAGCTTTTGCCCGCAGCCAGAAGGATATTCATGTAGCCCATATTTTTATCAGCCTTGCCAATAGCAGCGGCCAGACAGACACAACGGCCGCCCGTAAAAAACTGGAGGAAGTAGAAAAACGCCTGGCCCGCGGCGAAGATTTTGGCACTGTAGCTGCCAAATACTCCGATGACCCATCGGCAGCCAGCAACCACGGAGACCTTAATTATATCACCGCATTTACCCTGCCCTATGCCCTGGAAAATGTGATTTATTCAACACCGTCAGGTAAAACATCCAAACCCTTTACCTCGCGCGCCGGGTATCATATCTTCAAGAATCTGGGTGAGCGTAAGGCGCTCGGACGGATAAAAATCCAGCAAATCCTGCTGGCTGTTCCCCCCGGAGCCGATGCAGCTGCCGTGCAGGCTTCTTCGCGTCTGGCCGATTCCCTGTACCAACAACTGACAACAGGAGCTGATTTTGCCAAACTGGCTACCACCTACAGCAATGACCTCGTAAGCTCCATTGCCAATGGCAATGTGCCCGAAATCGCCGTTGGCCAGTATGATCCTGCTTTTGAACAGTACATTGCCGGTCTTAAACCGGGCATCCTTAATAAACCTTTCCAGAGCAAACATGGATTTCATATTGTAAAGCTGCTGGAGATAAAGCCCGTGAGCACGACCGCCGATGAGGCCACACTCGAAGCCCTGCAGCAAAAAGTGATGACAGACGACCGGTGGAAAACCGCCCGCGACTTCATTTATGCACGTGTGGGTCAGAAACCAGGCCTCCGCAAGACGAGTATCTCCGAAACTGCTCTGTGGGCCATCAGCGACAGCCTGCTCGATTATAAGCCGGCAGGGCTCGGCCGCAGCCTCACTCCGGCTACGGTTGTTTTCACAATCGGCAAACAATCCTGGCGCATTGCCGACTGGATACAGTATGCTCAAATGAACCGTTACCGTACCGACCGCGGCGGCATTAAGCCCTACTCCGAACTGATGGATGAATTCCGCCAGCAGGCCATGTACCAGTACTACCGCGATCATCTCGAAGAATATAATGAAGACTTCCGCCAGCAAATGAGCGAATTCACAGACGGCAACCTCTTTTTCGAAATAATGCAGCAGGAGGTGTGGAATAAGGCACAGGCAGACAGCATGGCATTGTTGTCACTTTATCAAAAGAATAAGGCTAACTACTACTGGAAAGAAAGCGCCGATGCCATTCTTTTCTTTTGCCCGGATGAAACAACAGCCAGCAATCTCATGAAGGAGCTGGAAAAAGATCCTGCAGGATGGCGCCGTATTATGGAGCCATTGCGCGATCGTGTGGTGGCTGACAGCAGCCGTTTTGAATGGAGCCAGCTGCCCGGCCTCAACGGTAATGCACCCAAAGCAGGTACACATACCGCTACCGTTATCAATCCTACAGACAATACGGCTTCATTTGCCTATGTTTTTAAAGTATATACCACCGCCTCGCCGCGCAGCTTCGAAGAGGCAAAAGGACTGGTGATGAACGATTATCAGAACATTCTGGAAGCTGAATGGATAAAACGCCTGCGTGCCAAATACCCGGTGAAGGTCAACCAGCAAACACTAAACAGCCTGACCAAATAGGGTCAGGCTGCATAGTATGCGGCAATTGTTTTTATCAAAGATTTTTAACCACTTCGGCTACCATCATAGGGCGGCCCAGTGTATAATAATGCAGTACCGGCACGCCATTTTTCTTAAGATCGCGGCTCTGCTCTAATAGCCATTCGATACCAACCTTTTCTACCTCTTCGTCATTTTTGCATTTGAGGATAGCATTGGAGAGGTCGGCTGGCAGGTCAATATGAAATGTCTTGGGAATGACCGTCAACTGCTTGCGGGTATAGATCGGTTTTAATCCGGGTATGATGGGTACAGTGATACCCGCCTCGCGGCAGGCTTTTACAAATGCATAATACCTGGCATTGTCAAAAAACATCTGGGTTACGATATAATCGGCGCCGGCATCTACTTTAGCTTTCAGGTACCGCAGATCGGTCTCCATATTGGGCGCTTCAAAATGTTTTTCCGGATAGCCGGCCACACCTATACAGAAAGTAGTCTTGCTCGTACTTTTCAGGTCCTCTTCGAGATAAACACCGGCATTAAGATTAACTACCTGTTTGATGAGGTCACTGGCATATTTATGACCGTCTGCCTCGGGCTCAAACGCTGTTTCATTCTTGGCAGCATCACCCCGTAATACCAGCACATTGTCGATGCCCAGGTATTGCAGATTGAGCAGGGCATCTTCTGTGTCGTTGACACTGAAACCGCCACAGATCAGATGTGGCACCGTGTCTACATCGTATTTATTCATAATAGCCGCACAGATACTTTCCGTACCCGGCCGCTTACGCACAACCACTTTATCAAAACCGCCATCGGCCCGTTTTTTAAATACGTGTTCGCTGCGGTGATACGTTACATTGATATAGGCAGGCCTGAACTCCATAAGGGGATCCATATGATTGTAAAGCGCTTCAATGCCCTTGCCTTTGAGCGGGGGCAGTACTTCAAAAGAAATCAGCGTTTCTTTGGCCTGGCGGATATGGTCTATTACTTTCATTGGGCAGCAAAGCTAGTATAAAGTAATAAGTTTTGAGTTAGAAGGACAAGAAAGGCAAATGGTCGAAGGTGAAAGGCAATATAGCTTCTACTCCTTCTACCCTTTACCCTTTACCTTGTCATTTTATCCTTATACCTTTCTTAACTCGAACCATACTACACAGAGCCCCGAATACCTTAATTTTGTCTCCCATGCCTATTACCATTTATGCAAAAGACCTGGTGAAGCGATACGGCAGCCGAACAGTCGTTAACCACGTATCGTTTGAAGTAAACCAGGGAGAAATCGTAGGATTGCTGGGCCCTAATGGTGCCGGTAAAACCACCTCTTTCTACCAGGTGGTGGGTCTCGTGCGGCCTGATGAAGGAAGTGTATTCCTGAATGAGCAGGATATCACCAAACAGCCTATGTACAAACGGGCTAAAATGGGCATTGGCTACCTGCCACAGGAAGCATCTGTATTCCGTAAGTTAAGCGTTGAAGATAATATCAGTGCCGTGCTGGAAATGACGGGTCTCTCTAAAAGCGAACAACGAGAAAAGCTGGAGTCGCTGCTCGACGAGTTTCGGCTGCATCATGTACGCAAAAGCAATGGAGACGTACTAAGCGGCGGAGAAAGACGCCGTACAGAAATTGCCCGCGCACTGGCCGTAGACCCCAAATTTATCTTGCTCGATGAGCCTTTTGCCGGCATTGACCCTATTGCCGTTGAAGACATTCAGGCCATCGTAGCACGGCTGAAATATAAAAATATCGGCATCCTCATTACCGACCATAACGTAACAGAAACTCTTTCTATCTGTGACCGCGCCTATTTACTTATTGAAGGCAAAATTTTCAAACATGGTACTGCCGAAGAGCTCGCCGGCGATGAGCAGGTAAAAAAGCTCTACCTCGGCCGCGATTTTGTGCTGCGCCGTAAAGACTGGCTGCACGAAGAAGCCCGGGGAGAAAATAAAATCACTCCCGCCACGCTCCGGCACAGCCTCCAGTCAACAAGCCACTGGATCGATCGTATTAATGAGGCCGATGCCGCCTGGCGGCGGTCTGGCCATTCTTTGGTGACTGGTAAGAGCCGGGGGATCCTGGATTTAATCAGCAACTCTAGTCGTGATCCTCAGCACGAAGAAGCAATCGGCATAACCGATTTTAAAAAATACTTTGAAGAACTAAAGAGCTCTCTGCAGTTATATGCGGCACAGCAAAAAGATGAAGAATTCACCAATCGCCTGTCTCAACTCGAAATTGATGACAACGAATGGCTGGACGAGCATGTACGAAATACCCTCAAAGGAAATCTTGCCATGCTGGAGCTGCTCCTCAACAGTCACGAGTAATAAAGTGGCATATCTTTCAAATTCCTTATTTTGCCGGCAGCTATGAGCTTGCTAAGTCCCGCCATATCATCACTGGCACGTATGCGTGCCTGGCGCATTGAAGGATGGAAAAACCATCCTGGCGACACGCAGCGCGAGGTATTGCAGGACCTGGTCACCTCTGCCCAGTACACCGAATTTGGCCGCCGCTACCGTTTTAGCGAACTGTTTAACATCAAATCGTTTAAAGATGCGGTACCGGTGCATGAGTATGACGATCTGAAGCCCTACATCGAACGTATGATGCAGGGCGAGCAGAACATACTCTGGAATACCCCGGTTTACTGGTTTGCCAAAAGCAGCGGCACCACCAGCGACAAGAGCAAGTTTATACCTGTGAGCGAAGAGAGCCTGGAAGACTGCCATTTCAAGGCAGCCAAAGATGTGCTCACCATGTATTACCAGTACAATCCCGAGTCGGCCCTGCTTACGGGCAAGGGCCTGGTAATTGGTGGCAGCCACAATATCAACCCCATGAACAATGAGGCTCAGTACGGCGACCTGAGTGCCGTATTGCTGCAAAACACGCCTTTCTGGGGGCACTGGCTGCGTACGCCCGACCTTAGCATTGCACTCATGGATGAATGGGAAAGCAAGATCGAAAAACTGGCAGCCAGCACCATTCATGAAAATGTAACATCCATATCCGGCGTGCCCACCTGGACCCTCGTACTGTTCAAGCGCATACTGGAGATAACCGGCAAAAAAACGATGGCAGAAGTATGGCCATCGCTGGAGCTGTATATGCATGGCGGCGTATCCTTTACACCGTATCGCCAGCAATTTGAAAAACTGATCGGTAAGCCTATTCATTACCTCGAGATGTACAATGCATCGGAAGGTTTTTTTGCAGCCCAGGAGCGGCCCGGAGATGATGGCATGCTGCTCTTTACCGATCACGGCATCTTTATGGAATTTATGCCCGTAGGGGAATACGGCAAAAAACATCCCCGCACCATTGGCCTGGCCGATGTGGAAACCGGCCGCAACTATGCGCTTATCATCAGTACCAACGGCGGCCTGTGGCGATATCTGCTGGGCGATACCATCCAGTTTACTTCACTGGCCCCTTTCCGGGTAAAGGTATCAGGCCGGCTCAAACATTATATCAATGCATTTGGCGAGGAGGTGATTGTAGATAATACAGATAAAGCCATTGCTGAAGCCTGCCACATCACCGGCGCGGTGGTAAATGATTATACGGCTGCGCCCGTGTATTTTTCTGCCGAGGCCAACGGCGCACATGAATGGCTGATCGAATTCGAAACCCTGCCTGCCTCGCTCGACCAGTTTCGCGATGCGCTCGATACCGCACTAAAACGTATCAATAGCGACTATGAAGCCAAACGCTACCGGGATATTGCACTTGGCCCCCCTGTGCTGCATGCGCTGAAACCCGGCAGCTTTAATACCTGGCTTCGCCAGAAAGGTAAACTGGGCGGTCAGCATAAAGTGCCCCGGCTTTGCAACGACCGGAAATATATTGAAGACATCCTTGAGCTATTGAAATAGCTTTTCAGAGACCTCCATTCAACCAGAAATTCGCTTTATTTGCGCTTTATTGAAGACATCATTACTAAAAATAACAGCATGAAACTTCTCGACAACAAAGTAGCTATCATAACAGGTGCCGCACGCGGTATTGGCGAAGCCATCGCCCTCAAATTTGCTGAGCATGGTGCTCACGTGGCTTTTACCTATGTGAGTGAAAGCAGTGCCTCCAAAGCCGCCGCCCTCGAAGAAAAACTGAAAGCACTGGGTGTAAAAGCCAAAGCCTGGCAAAGCAATGCCGGTGAAGTAGCCCAGTGCGAAGCCTTTGTTGCCGATGTGATCAAAGAATTCGGCACCGTTGATATCTGTGTAAACAATGCAGGTATTTCCAAAGACAACCTGCTGCTGCGCCTTACACCCGATCAGTGGGATGAAGTGATCCGCGTAAATCTCAATAGCGTCTTCTACATGACCAAACAGGTGATCAAGCCCATGATGAAAGCCCGGTCAGGTGCTATTATCAACATGAGCAGTGTGATTGGCGAAATGGGTAATGCCGGTCAAAGCAGCTATGCCGCTTCCAAAGCCGGTATCATCGGTTTTACCAAGAGCGTAGCCAAAGAACTGGGAAGCCGCAATATCCGTTGCAATGCTATTGCCCCCGGTTTTGTAGAAACCGATATGACTGCCTATCTCAAAGAAGGTGAAGCAAGTGATAAATACAAAGCAGGTATTCCTCTCGGACGCTTCGCCAGCGCAGAAGATATTGCCAACACTACCCTCTTCCTGGCCTCCGATATGGGCGCCTACATCACCGGGCAGACGATCAGTGTGTGCGGAGGACTCAATATCTGATTTGAAAATGTGCTAATGGGTCAATGTGCTGATGTGCTAATGATTTGAAGATTTGGTGATTTGAAAAGTTGAAGATGGAGAGAAAGAAAATGTGCTAATGGATTAATGTCCTGATGTGCTAATGATTTGAAGATGGAGTCGTTAAAACACGCCACACCCTTACACCTTCCTCCTTTTACCTTCAGCCTTAAGCCTTCGTTTATTTTTGATACGACCTCTTCTCTTTATAATTAGCTGCTGATCCGGCTTACCGGTTTCTTTTCTGCGGGCTGACTGGTTTTTATAACCGTAAAGTCTGGCTTCTTCTGCAGGCGGTATAACTTCAGGTATTTTAAGAAATGATACCGCGCCTGGTTCATAGCAATCTGCCAGCCTCTATAGCCATTGAGAACACCTCTGCGAATAAAAAGGTCATTGATAAAGAACCAGGCAGGACTGGCCAGTATTTTGAGCCAGTTTGTACGGCGTCCGGCGCGATATAATGAACGCGCCGCGATGGTACTGAAATTGTCATTGCGCCGTTTCAATTCTCCTACCGTACTACAGATATAATGCAGCAGATCACCTTTCAGCGGGCATACAGCTGTAGTAGCCGGTACAATGACGCGGTCGTGCGGATCAAGTCCGCCCCAGTTTAGCACGCGGCGATCAAATAATCTCACTTTGGGTTCGGGGTACCACGCACCATGGCGTATAAATTTGCCACAGAAATTGGCACAACGGTTCATCTTGTATGCCTTAAAAGCATACCCCCCTTTTTTGACTTTCAGGATGGATTGCTGTAATGTTTTGTCGAGCTCTTCATCCGCATCCAGCGACAGCACATAATTGTTGGCCGTCAGCGATAAAGCTTTGTTCTTTTGCGCTATATAGCCTAAAAATTTCTGCCGATACACAACGGCTCCATACGATTCTGCTATTTCTACGGTATGATCTGTAGAAAAAGAATCCAATACCACAATCTCATCTGCTACTGGCAGAACCGATTCAAGACATCGGGCCAGATTGCGTTCTTCATTGTATGTAATGATAACAACTGATAAACGTTCCATGGCTTACTGATTAGGATACAGGTGTTTATTGTTAATCTTTTCTTTTTTCATGGCCAGTTGATTTACGCAATTATTTTTGCAGGTAAATCATCACCAGTTCTGTATGAATATTCGGTCCATCATCTTTCCTGCACTGCTTCTGCTCTTTTTTGCCTCCCTGTTTTTGAGTGTACTGGTATCACTCAAGGTTATATTACTGGGCCTTCTGTTACTCTATGCACTGCTAACCGGTGAGTGGCGCCAAAAATGGGCGCTTTTCCGCAGCCGTCCGCATATCTGGTGGATGCTTGGCTTTGCCGTATGGCTATTGATCAGCGCCTTTATCTTTTCTGACAACCAAAAGGATACATTTCGTTTCCTCCAGCTCAGAATTCCTTTACTTATTTTTCCAATCGCTTTTGGCCTTCTTTATATCAATCGGCTGCAACGCAATCGCTTATTACTCTTCATGGCCTGGCTCACAACACTCATGGCATTCGCCTGTCTTGTTGCCGCCATCATCACTTATATTCGTACAGGTGATTCGGCATTTCTTTACAACGATTCGCTCTCACTGCTCGTTGGTCAGCAATCCATTTACACATCACTTTTCGTCAATATATCTATCTACATATTTGTATTTACGCTCTTATTTGAAAAGCAATCATCAGGCCGTAAGGCTTTACAGACTATTGCACTCATCTTTTTGTTTGCCTTCAGTTACCTGCTGGCCAGCCGCAATATGATGCTCATCCTGTATATCAGCACATTGGGCTTTCTGTTTTATTACCTCTTTGGAAGAAAAAAGTACCTCGAAGGCGCTACGCTGCTGATGGGGCTTTTTATTGCAGGCTTTCTCGTGTACAAATTTTTTCCCAAAACGCTGAACCGGTTCAAAGAGCTGACTGTCACCAGTTACGACTATAAAAGTCTGGCTGCTGAAAGTCATTATGCCGGCACATTCAGTGCCGATCAGTGGAATGGTGCCAATTTCAGGTTGGCTGCCTGGCCCTGTGGCTGGCAGCTGTTCAAAGAGCATCCGGTAACCGGTGTTGGCCTTGGCGACAAACGCAATGAACTAAACCGTGTGTACACCCAGCGCGACTTTCAATTTGCAATCAAAACTAAAAAAAACGTGCACAACAACTATCTCGACATTCTCTTTTCCACGGGTCTTATTGGTTTTATGCTGTTTTTTACCGGCTGGCTATTGCTGCCGGTTATCCGTCTTATTCGCGCTCGTGATACACTGGCCCTGTTTATCGTTGCCACACTCGCACTGGCCATGATCACCGAGGTTTACTTCGACCGCAGTCTGGGTGCCATGGCATTTGGCTTCCTGATCTGCTTTTTGCTTATGCCTTATAGCACGCAAAAGGATCACTGATTGTCCGCCATGTACATTTCAATGGCTTTATCGGGGTCGCCGAAATAAACCAGTTCCCCGTTTTTCATAAACCCGACACGTTTACAATACTGGCGAATCACATCCATAGTATGGCTAACCAATATCACGGTCTTACCCTGTATCCAGGAACTTTCAAATACCTTAATTGCCTTTTCCTGAAATTTTACGTCACCTACTGCAAACACCTCATCCAAAAACATAATATCGGCCCCTGCATTTACTGCAATTGAAAAAGCCAATCTTGCAACCATACCAGAAGAAAAATATTTGATCTTAGTATCAATAAATTCACGTAACTCAGCAAAATCAACTATAGTATCGAAAATCTTGTCCACTTCTTTAATTTTTAACCCAAGCACAGAAGCAGATACGTAAATATTTTCACGTGCGGTCAATTCATGGCTCATTCCTACCCCCAGGTTCATCAGCATAGTTGTGCCATTAATCTTTATGTAGCCGGTATCTGTAGGGTAAACTCCTGCCAAAACCTTTACAATTGTAGACTTGCCTGATCCATTTCGGCCAAGAAGGCCTATACACTCACCTTTGAAGATTTCGAGAGAAGTCATTTTAAGTGCCGCAACATTTTTCTTTCTCGGAGGATTAAACAAATTAAATAGCCGATGTTTAACTGTATTATGACTGTCTTCACTTATGTGAAACGTTTTACTTATATTCTTTGCCGATATTGCTATTTCCTTTGACATACAATTAAAGTTTTTCCGCTGCTTTTGAGCCTAATTTATTGAGGATAATAATTCCCAGTAATAATAAAAAAATGGCATAGCCAAAATCCCATACAAAGAGGGACATGTCTGGGTTTTTCCCTTCCATCATAACATGCCGCGCGTTTATAACAATACCGGCAGCCGGATTAGCATATTCCAGCGAGGGTAATGCCTCTTTAAACACCTGGAGTTTATACAGTATAGGCGACAGGAAAAAAAGAAAAGTCACTGTGACCTGCCATACCTGCGTAATATCCTTGGCAATAATATAAATATTGGATAGAATAAGCGACACTCCCAATGATAAAATAAACAAGTTGATATAAAGAGGAATAATCCACAAGCTTGTTATAAAGAAACCATTGGACTCGCTTTCTATCAAATTATAGAAAATAAGGAACATGAGAAGATTAAAAAAAAGTCCGATGCTGTTGGCAAGTAATGTAGACACATATATCTCCAGCTTGTTCATATTGCTATACTCATAGAGATATTTTTTTACACTTAAAATTTGAATGGTCCCGGCTGTTGATTCAACAAAGAAATTCCACAGAATTAATCCAATAAATAAAAAGGATGCAAAAGCGGGGATATCGGATTTCATTACAACTTTGAAGACAATGTAATAAATTACAATATCCATAATTGGCTTTATGAGCGCCCATAATAGGCCCAGTTTATTCTCATAATACCGTAATTTAAACTCGATTTTAGCCAGTAACCATAGGCGCTCGGTCTTATTAGACCTAAAGACCCAGTCCTTCAAAACATTAATCATTGTTTACTTTTTTACTCTTCTTATAATTTGAATGGCAGTTTTCCTAAAAAATTTATTTTTCATCAGTCTGGAGCCCATTTTCCTGAACATACGTAAACCACGGGGAAGCCCTGCTGTTAAGTGATAGTCTAAGGTAGGGTTGTCTATAAAAAAACCAGGTCCGTTGGCTGTTATTAAGCCCGCAACCTCTGTCGCATATTTTCTGTAGAGTTCAAAATGCTTATTCGCCAGCAACTGGTACGTGTATAACATGTTTGACCTGTTAAACGACCTTGCCATGGAATTGCTTCTGACCCTGTAATTGAACAGACATTCAGGAATAGCTATTCCGTAATATCCTTTTTCAATGAGAGAAAGCACAGCGTCATAATCTTCCATTCCATAAATAAATGTTTCATCATTTAACCGATGGTCCTTCAGGCAAGTTGCTGAAAAAACAAGAGCACTGGAGTTAACCATATTATGATATAATATATATGGCGGTTCTGGAGTAAAAGCTGGCCATACTGCTTGAGAATTTCCAAAATACCGGCTCCAGCATCCCACAAAATGAACATTTCTTTTCGAAGTCATTATATCAATAGCTTTCTGATAATACGATGGCTCAACCGTATCATCAGCATCTAAAAAGGCAATAAAACTACCTCTTGCCAGTTCCACTCCTTTGTTTCTCGCCGCAGCTAGACCTTTATTCTTTTGACGGAATATGCGAATCCTGTCTATTTCATTATATTTCAACAAGGGGTTTTCCGGTGTCAATTTGCTACCGTCATCTACAATTATTATTTCAATATTTCTGTATGTACTTTTCCTGATTGACTGTACCGCTTCTTCCACATAATCCTGCATATTATAATACGGGATTACTACTGACAATAAAGGTTCCAGGGACTTTTCCGGTACAATTTCCTCAAATCGTCTGGTTTTCAAACTCCCAGTGTACGGAAACTGATCCTGTGGTATATTCTCCTGGCTATTTACCAGGGCTTGCATTCGTTCATTAAAAATTTTATTGGGAGCGCATAAGTTATTCACTGCATTCATAGCCGCTTTTCCGATCATTTCCTTCTTCTCTAGTGGTAAAGCAGCTACCTTATCAATGAGAGCAGCTATTTTCTCACGTGAGTTCCACGAAAAAATAAATCCTGTTTCGCCATCTTCAATTATCTCATTCTGACCTCCGGAGTCTGACACTACCACTACTTTTCCGGCAGCCATAACTTCGATAGCGGTATAAGGAAAATTGTCGAATTTGCTCGGTATAATAATAAAGCCTGCACGGCCAATTTCATTGTCAAGAGCTGAAGGTACCAGCATGCCCATTATTTCCAACAACCCGCTCTTAACATAGTCTTTGAACTTCTCCTCAACAACTGCCTTCATAAAGCGTCCGGAGGGATGATGATAATAATATGGATCACCGGCTAACCGCAATTTTCCTGTATACCCGTTTTCCCACAACTCCACAAATACTTCAATAATATCAGGGATCCCCTTTATTGGAGAAAGTTTACCAATAACCAATGCATCGCCTGCATCAATCCCAGGCGAGAGGGTATTATTTTTTTTACCAGTAAGCCCAAATGGGTTTCGGATGACGTTGATTTGTCTCGTAAGATTTGGGAAGCGTTTGCGTAAAGTATCTATCAGATATTGGCTTGGTGATACTACCAGATCTGCCGCGTTTATACAGAATCTTTCCATTTCGCCAATCCAGAAATAAGGAAGCTGGTATTGAGGTATTTGATTGAATTCAAGTGAAAGAAAATGCGGGCAGTGACAGGTAATAGTTATTTGCAAATCACGCAAGTGCTCATAACCCAAATGCTTTTTTAAAAGGAGAAAATAAGCGACCCCCTGGTAATCCTGGGCTTCTAGACAATCTGGCCGGCCCTCATTCTGAATAAAGCGTGAAACTATTTTTTCAAAAGAAAGACTCACCTTTGTTTCGTACCCCAAAAAAGTTTCGGCCTCACTTGCCCAGGCATCCGGGCTAAACTCGATCAACCGGATATTATTTGAAATAGTCTCTCGGCAAACACCCGCTTCTTTATTTAATAAAAAAACTGTAACATTTATATTGTTTCTTTGAAGGGTAACAGCCCATTGATGCGCATAAGTACCTATACCTCCTCCTGATTGTTGGAGGTACTCCGTTGTCAGCAACCAATATGTATCTGGATGATTCATCACTTTCCGAATACTGATTTTATTTTATTATATACTTTCTTCATCCACACCATTTTTTTTTCATGCTTAATTGCCATCTGTACCGCTGTACTCATCAGAGCAGAGTGTGCTGATTCATATTTATCCTGGATCGTCAAATGATAATTCAGCAATCGCTGATATCCTGCTGCCAATACATTTTCGGATATCGGCCCGGGTTTTGTTTCTATTATTTCCCGTTGCATCGTTTCAATCATTGATGACAACTGAAAATGGCAGCATATCCGATTCCGGGCCATTTCTCCCATTTGCTTTACCAGAGGCAAGTCCTGTACCAAATGGTCAAGCCTTTCTGTATATAGTTGTATTTCCTGTTCTTTTGAGTCGGAACTAATTAAAAAACCACAGTCTTTTGCAACCAGTTCTCTCTGCCCCCCCGTATCGGCTCCCACTATTGGCAGTGCTTTGGCCATTGCCTCATATATTGAAAGCGCGATACCCTCATACAAAGAAGGAAGAAAGAAAATATCTGCAGCATCAAGGTATTCCAACACGGTCTTGTTGTCCATTGCACCTTTCCATACAATATCTTTTTTCAATCCTTTACTGCAAATAGCACGTTCCAGAGCAGACCCCTCAGGGCCGTCACCGATTATTATACATTTAAACTTTCGGCGAAGGTTTTTGAGATTATGCAATACCCTAACGAGGACGTCTGGCTGCTTTTGAGCAGTTAATCTTGCAACATAAATAATCACAACTTCATCTTCCCCGATTCCATATTTTTTCCGGATAGTAATTCTATTTTCCTTATTTGGTATAATTTCCTGCGCATCTACATTGATATAGGCGATGACCACATTTTCCTGACTTCGGCCTTTTTTTACAACTGTATTCTTCAAGTTTTCAGAAGCAACGAATGTCTTGTCAATAAACGACGAAAAGCATTGGGAAAAATAGGGATACCCTCCATTATTCCAATTGAGATCTTCGCAGTGTAAATAATCTACTATGGGAAGTTTCGGATACTTAGCTCTTATAAACGGCAATGCAAAATAGCCATACTGAGAGTTTGACAAAAATATACAACTGGGTGAACGGGTGTCAATCAGGTATTGGAGGTATATACTATACTGATATTCTGGTCCCAGCGATGGAAGATGAAAAATTCCGTTAGCGACAGCATCAAATTCTTCTTCCAAAACATTATCCGCCTTTTTTGTAGTAACAATTGTTATATCCCACCCCTTTTTTTTCAATCCGCTTAGCAAAGACAGGTTGAATTGATCTGCGCCTCCGATTTCAAGCCAGGGAAAAATACATAGCAAATGCGGGGTTGCTGTTGCCGGACTGGCCCCCGCTTTTAATATTTCCAATTCATGTGAGAGGGAAAAAGGGCTATGTTGCGGCTGAGGGAATGTATCACTTTTGGATAACCGGCTGTATTTTTTCTGCAATTGATCTCTTAAAACGGCTAGTTGCTGTCTGTTATGTATTGCAGTCCAGGCTGAGTTGGAATGACGTCTGTAATGAAATAGATATTCAGGAATGGTGTATCCCCAGTAACCGTTGTCAGCAGCCTGAAACCAAAAATCCCAGTCTTCGCCGCCCGAAGTCATTTCTTCATCGAATGAGAGCTTTACAAATACATTATTGCGAGCCATGAAATTACTGGTATTGCGGTTTTCCCGGAGATTCAAAGCACCTTCATGAAATCCGCCCTTCCATTTATATTGCTGGCTTCCAAACCCTTTAACATAAGTATTTACAAACGAATATTCCGCATTTGCTATCAGTATTAACCGGCATTTTTCAATAATAGTGTGAGACAACTTATCATCTGCATCAACAAAAAAATAAAACTCACCTGCTGCCTGCCGAATACCTGTATTTTTGGCAGCAGGCAACCCTTTGTTATGGGTATGACCTGCCAGTTTAATCCAATTATACTTATGCGAGATTTCTGATAACCAGTTAATGGTCTCCGCATGAGTGCTGCCATCATCTACAAGAATCCATTCAAAATTTGAATACGTTTGGGATAAAATATTCTCCGCCAATTCGTCCAGCCACTGAATAGGCGTATTATATACCGGCGTTATTACAGAAACATCTCTCATTATCCGTCAACTCATTTTTTTGTAATCACAGTATCTATCCATATATCTCCGCCTATTGTTTTTACATAGGCATAAGTTTCCAGTTCAATTGTCAAATTAACAGAACGGCCTTTCCCCCATACTATCAGATTATTGTTGTCTTCAGTAATATTCCACAAAGCGGCGCCCATGTAATTTTCCAATTTTCCGAGATTCTTTCTGTGTGCCATAAATATCCGGCTTTGTGGTTTTAATATATGAATCATTGATTCAATAGAAAGAAAGGGATTACAGGTGTGATCAAGAGAATTTCTCACATATATAAGATCAAACTGCTCAGCATTATAAATATCTTCCAATGTCTCGGCATAGCCTTCCATTGTTTTTACAAGCGGAGCGATTCCATTTATGGTTAACTCCCGATTGTAGATACCGGCCAATGCATCTATTGCATATAGTTCAACTGGCCTTCCATCATATAGTACCTTGGGGAAAATTGAAAGCGGGCCTGATCCAACATCTAATACTCTGGGATGCGACACGGATTTATCTATAAGATCAGCAATTAGAATATCGCTGGTAAAATATGGATCAACCCTTTTCTCAAAGTCATCCTTCCAGTCCAACCCCCTCGTTCTGATCCATTCTTTCCAAAACTTCTCTTCTATCTCCAGGCAATGTTTCCACTGATGCTGGTATGTATCCATTAAAGAAACTTTCATAACGCTGCTTGCTTGGGAATAAGCATTTTGCTTGATTCTTCCTTTGGTGAATGAATAGAGCTTCGCTGAAACGATGTTTCTGAAAGAATTATATTGAACAGCCGGTAATGCTGTTGAATATTTTTGGCATTATTGTATTCATAATCTTTCAATTCTTCCTTCATCGATTTCTGTAACGTCCTGTCTTTAAGATATTTTTTTAAGCCCTCATATAGTGCTGTATCACTATTGTCAAGCACCATATCTTTTACTTTACTGAACTGATCTGAAGTGCCGGCATTTTTAGTCACAATACAGGGCACTCCCAAAATATGTGCTTCCAGAACGACAGTTGGAAATGCTTCGAACCTGGAGGGCAGGAGTAGTACATCGGCTTGCTTAATGATGGAATACGGATTCATCTGCGCCCCCACATACCTGACAACATGTTCCAAACCTGCCTGACTAGTCATCTGTTTCATTTTCTCCAGGTCGGGCCCGTCTCCCACCACATACCATGAAAACCTAAGACCTTCATTATGCAATCTTTTCAAAACAGGGATCAGCCGGTCGTATCCCTTTATATACATGTCAATCCGGCTTACACTAATCATGTTGACCTGTTTATTATCAAGCGTAATTACGGGTGTCTGATTAGCCTTATTTAAAATCTCCTTTATGTCGATAATATTGTTAATGACTGAAATCTTTCCCTCGATATCCGGGAAACGTTTTACAAGAGCATCTCCTGCTCCTGTTGAAACAGCTATAATTGAATCAAAGCGCCTGAAATATTCTGCATATAAACGGTCATCAATATAATCGATACAGGCAGGGCTAAAAAAATTATGAATCCAGATGATTTTTTTATGCGCATTCACGTGATTTAATAAGAAATCATTCATTGCCGGGGTCAACTCTGTATAGGCTGCTGCTACATGAAAATGACTATACGGCAGATCTGAATGTGGCCTCACCAGCCAATTATAAGTAAAGCTCCTTCCAATTACGTTATTGAAAAAAGCAGTTTTAAGTTTAAAAAGTTTAAAGGAAACAGGGGTTTTACGATCAAGCATACACTTAAAGAACGGCTGAATATATACCCTGTTATGGTCAGGATTGTGATAAATTATCCTGATATTATCTTTAGGCAAAAGGGCTTCCATTGGACCGCCTTTTTCATACACATATACCGTTATGTCCAGCTTTTTTCTGTCGAGATGATGAAGCAAATTGCAAAATACTTTTTCTGCACCACCAATGTTAAGGGTGGGAATTACAAAAAGAATTTTCTGTTTGAACGAGCTCTTATCTCTGATAAATGTTGACCAGAATAGCGCGCGGGTCAATTTGCCTGAGGCAAAGGCTTTATAAGTTTTTTTGTAGTAGGCAAGCTGATCTTTATGGTTATAAGGATAACCCGAAAAAGAAACGGCAGTTCTCCATGCAGGCAATGTATTCTCCAGGTAGTCATAGAGCTTCCGCATTTGCTTTATCCTGGAGCGAAGAGAACTGATTTTGAAAATATCATTTAAGCGGGCAGCGCCACAATGAAAAGCCAGATTCTCTTCCAGGCCAATCCACTCCTCACGGGTAAAAAATCTCCGGTTTTCGATGAGTCGGTTGGCTGATCTGAATATATCAAATAGTTTTATATTGCCTTTTCTGCCCTGTCCCATAATAGAATCCTGGCGTTGATAATAAAAAATAAGTGGTTCAGTCAGCGCCGCAACACATTTACTCTTTGCAAGTATTAAGGGAATTGTTGCCACATCTTCATACCACTGTCTTTCTTCAGGAAAGAAAATATCATTCTCTATAAATAAACTTCGCTTATATAGTTTATTCCATGCCCCCGGATTATAATTAATCAGGTGGCGCCTGACATCGGTGGAGCTTGTTATACCGGCCAGCGTTTGGGCTGCATAGGCATACTCATCCGTTGCTATATAGTAATCCGCCACTGTAACATCTGCTTTTTTTTCAACAGCTTTTGTATAGAGTTTTTCCAGAGTAGTGGGCTCAATCCAATCATCTGAATCTAAAAAAAATACATATTTACCCTTAGCCTCCCGCAAGCCGGTATTACGGGCTGCGCCAAGTCCTCCGTTCTTTGTATGAGTTAATACTTTTATTTTGTCGCCTATTAAATGTGCGAACTCCCGTCTGATTAAGCTGATCGAATTGCAGGGAGTGCAATCATCTACTACAAGCACTTCATAATCTTCAAACGTCTGGTGGGTGACTGATTGTATACAGCGTATGATGAATAGCTCTACATTATATACGGGTATGATTACTGAAATTGTAGTGGTTGGTAGCATGTAGGTTTAGGTTATTTAAAATGTTTTTCCGGAATCAACTTCCTTTTCCGAACGATTTGCACAAATTGGCGGTCAAATGCTTCTTCGGAATAAAGAAGAGAAGCTTCAATCATTCTGCTTCTCAGGTGTGTAAGATCTTTTGTTTTGATTAGCTGGTTAATAATTGATACGGCTTCCTGCTCCGTTGTCCAATCCGTTTGCAGACCTGCTGCACGGGTTATTTGATATGCGCCTCCTGACCGATGTACAACTGGTATGCATCCCTGAGTCATGGCTTCCACTATAGTAATTCCAAAGTGTTCCGTACGGATAGGATTAGTTTCTATATCCTCCAAAAAACCCATTCCATGCCAGTAAATACTGGCACGCCGGTATAATTCAAAAAGCTGTGCCTGTGTCAAATCGATATGCAAATGGATAAAAGAATGTGTGTTAGCCAACTGCTGCAACTTCATGTAATAATCTCTTAGCTCTGGTATATTCTGATAGGCAGTTCCAGCAATATGAAACTCATAGCCTTCTAAATGCTTCCTGTTTGAAATGAATATTTTTGCCAGTTCCAGTGCCTTTTTTTCGGGATCTAACCGGCCACAGGTTAATATGATCTTATCTTTTTTAAAAGGGGTAGCACACCGAGCATTGTCAGGTAAGACTGGCGGGCACAATACATCTCTTTTTGTTTTCCCAATATCTGGCCAATACTTATTCATCCAGCTTTCGGTAAAAGATGAATTACTCACATAACCATCATAAGACCGTGTATACATTCTTTTTAACTGACTTTTTTCAAAACCAGGGATTTGAAGATTAATCTGCTCCACCGGCCGATGCGGAAAGTGACAAACGAATAAGCTTTTTTTAGAGGTTGGGTGGTAGATGTTATGCTGACAGTTTATGAATAAATCATACCGTTGGCTGATTTTATTGACGCGCTTGAAGTTTTCATTCCATATATGATACTCGTCATTGTAGTTTAAAATTTCATACCGGAACTTTATATGCGATAACTGAGATTGAAATTTCTCATAAATTTCCCGTCTTGTAGGGATATCATAAAGAGAAGGGCGGTCACTAAAAATATTAGTAACAATCATCTCAATTTCAAGGTTCTTAAAATTCTGTTGCAGAGATTGGGCAATACTGATGGCATACTTTTCTGCTCCTCCCAGCGCCTGCAGAGTTGGAATAAAAACACCTACCCGGTAAAATCCTTTTTGTTTATTTCGTTTAAAAAGTCCTTTGCGTATATAAACACGCCCTTCATAGATCAGTTGTAAAAAATAATAACTAAAGTACGGGCGAATAATTCGTTTATGCAAAGCGCTGCCTGCCAATACAGAAGTTTTGATCGGCAAAACAATTACTTTGGATAGTAAACGCAAATAAGAGGCTGGGGAGAAAAAATTATTTATCCCCCTCTGACGCATCATCTCTGCGGTAAAATAATAATACTGTGAAAAAATATTTCGGCCTTTTATTCTTCCAGAATCGTAGCGCATATTACTGCGAGCCGCGGCCAGCTCCTGATCCAGACGGGTTATCTCCGCCTGCAACAATTTTACATGTTCTGCATATTTTTCAAAATAGTTTTCCATGTATTGGGAAGTATACTTACTTTTTAAGTATTTCAATAAAATTAAATGTTTCATCCTTTTCACACCTGATATTCGCCACTTCTGAATAAATTGTATTGAGGTTATACCTCGTGCTTTTATTCCAGATTATAAACTCACCGTCTTCTATTTGAATATTCCATTGATGCAGATCCTGATATTTTTCATTTTCTGCTTCATTATTTTCATGTTGGAGGATTAAATACCTGCCGGGTGCCAGTACTTCTATCATTTGGCCTACAGCAATGACAGGATCAAAGCTGTGGTCTAATGCATTCCGCATATACACAAAATCAAAATAATCGGAAGGAAAGAAATCGGTAAGAAATTCGGCATTGGCTTTTATTGTTGTAATCGGGTTATTAATGTCAAATTTTCGTAATAACGTCATATACCTATCTGCCAATGGATCTGTAGCTACAATACGGATTTGCTGATCCGTTCCGGGAAGCGTTTTCCCCAGATAAGAAACAGGACCTGACCCTACGTCCAATATATCTATTGTTTTTTTTTCTGTGGGCAGATACCGGATCAAATATTCCTGGAAAGGAGCCTGAGGGTCCATCCTGAAGGCATAATCCTCTGGCCAAAATATTCCTTTTGTTTGAAACCACTCATCCCAGAACTGAACCTCTGCCTCAATCCCTTTCTCCCAAATTTTCTTAATAGTTTGAATCATGCAATACCTACTTTTTAACACGAGATTTTAATTTCTCCTTAACAGTTCCAATCAGGCTTCTCTTCTCATAAGTCCGTTTGTACCACTCCACATCCTGGTTGAGCCGGTCAATATCGCCCAGCAGCTTATTGATCAGCTGCCTGTTGCCTTCGCTCTTACGCATGCTCTCCAGCAGTTTTTCTTCCATATCAGCAACCACCTGGGTCTTTTCTTCCAGCAATGTCTGCAGCCGGCGCAACTCTTCCTCCTGCCGGTCAATCGTACGCTGTTTGGCGCTGATCTCCGCTTCCATCTTTTCTTCTATTCCTTCCAGCACCTGGCGAATCTCATGCATTTCCAGCACGCCGCTGGCAGGTGGTATTACAGGTATTGCATGTTTCATGGCTATAGTTTTTCTCATGTATGTCAGAAGCTCCATTTGGGACGCACCAGGCCCTTGCCTGAAAGTATTCCCTTATACAGCTCTCTGTACGATTTGAAATTCTTTTTAACATCAAATTCGGTTGCACATATCTCACCGGAATATTGCCCCATCACATCCAGCATCTCCCGGTTATTGTAATACTGCAGCAGCTTCACAATAGCCTCGTACGAAGAATTGAACAGATCTCCGTTTACACCCTGCTTCACGAGATCCATATTGCCGGTACAGTTACTGAGTAACACAGGTTTTTTTAACGACAATGCTTCCAGTACGGCAAATGACAGCCCTTCATATACAGATGTGGAGATATATACATGCGAGCGGGCTACAATACGATGCACCTCCGTACTGCTCAGCCAACCGGTTACAGTGATATTATCCGCTACCAGATGTTTTTTGTCTTTACCTTCTCCAATCCAGATAAACTGTACATCGGCAAACTCACGGAAGTAACCGGCAATCTCATTAAACAGCGCAGGGTTTTTCTGCTTGTCAATACGCCCACTGGTCACTACCGTAAAACGCCGGTTACCAGCTGATGAAAAGATATGCTGCGACTTTTGCGACTCTATACCATTGCTGATATACTGGGCATCAATCCCCAACTCGTGGTAGGCATGAAGTTCTGAGGGTGAACAGCAAACAATACGGCCACCCAGGCTGCTGCCCAGGCGCTCAAGCTGACTATAAAAAAAACGGGCCAGACCATTACGCGCAGAAAGAAAAGAAGCGCCATTGGGTGTGTATATCACATTGCTGATACCTGCCATACGAGCCGCAGCACGTCCCAGCAATCCGCTTTTGGAGGAATGAAGATGCACCGCATCTACCAGTCCCTTTCTTTTCAAACGACGTAAAATGGTATATAATTCGGAAAAAGCTAAAATATCCCTGAAGGGATCAATCGAACGCCTGGCAGAACGCCAGCGGATAAACCGTACATTTTCGCGGGGAAAGTTCTTCTTTACTTCATCGGCTCGCATCACCTCCTTCCGCTCCCCATGTACAATGATATGCATATCATTCGGCATTGCCTCTGTCAGCAACCTGACAAAGACAGCCACACCTGTAGCAAAGGGCTCAACTATATGAATAATAATCATAGGACGTTGCTATTAATTCATGAACATACCTGCATTAGATGCAAAAAAATGCCGATTACATTTTCAAATGCAAATAATATTATTGGAATGTGTTCTACAGATCAGCTGAGCGCCTTAACGGAGAAACGGCTGTCGTTGACAACCTTATCTGACAAACGGAATCGTTGAAACGTTGCACTATTCTACTTCTTCAACAACTTGAGCCACAAAGTTACTTGCACTGGTAGTAAAAACAATGTTAATAGCCTGATGTATCCTCCTGTTTTTCTTATTGTATGAGGAGCAATTTTTTTTATCACTTTCCAACGCGCCTTTAATTGTTTTCTCTTATTTCCCAATGAAATACCCTTATGTGAAATCTCACAACATACAAGTACTTCTTCCATAATATGTCCTTCACCTTTATTCAGTAGATGCCAGCAAAACGCATAGTCTTCAGCATATTCGAAATCTTCGGGATAATAATCAATAGCCTTTGCTGTTGTTAACCGAAAAATAATAGTAGGATGGATAAACAGATTTCTGTAATGCATGCCTCTTACAATCGCCTCATGTTCAGTGGGTGTGCGGTAAGTATACTCCTTACCGGTAGCCGGATCACGGAAAACACACCATGTTCCCGACAACACTATCTGCTTATTGGTATTCAGCAGCTTAACCTGTTTATAAAACCGGTCTCCCATACAGGTATCCCCACAATCGAGCCTGGCTACATACTGCACATCATTACGCCGTTCAATCCATTTCAATCCATCATTCAATGCCTTTGTAATACCTTCATTTACAGCTTTTCGCAATACATATAAAGACATTTCCCGACCCATCTCCGTTTTCAAAGAAACTACCTCAAGCGCCTCTTCACTCCCATCATCAACTATCAGTACATAATATCGTGCCGTATCATAACGTACCGACTGTAAAGAGCGTAACAGCCCTTCCCTGTTGTTATAACAGGGAATCAACAGACAAAAGTCAAACTCTTTCAGAGGAGCCATATTAAAAATTGATTAGAATGATATTAGAAATAAACTAACATCTGTTGTAGTACACGCCAACCATTGAACGACAATGGTACGAAAGGAAAAGCATACCAACGATTCCCCCACTGATTTCAGACATCTCTTCCTGATACCCACACAGCTTCCTGTTGGTGTAATACCAACACTTAACAGAATCTGCCCCACGAATCTTTACATGCCCGCCCTTTGTCCTAAAAGACAACAAAAGCCCCGCCTGTCGTTGCAACGGTAATTACCCTTTTTGCTGTTGCCGGATTAATAAAAACAATAATGCCTGTCTGCAGGGATCACTTCTGCAGACAGGCATTGAATAAATTAACGGATCTTCTTACTTTTTCCGGAATCCTTCGATCGCCTTTCGGGCAAAATCAGTCAGGACGAGTTTGCCGCTGATGGCAGCACGCTCCGGCAACAGGGTGTCCCAGTGCGCCGTACCTTCCCAGAACACTTTTTTAAGTTCCGCCATGGCGGCGGGACTGGAATGACTTAATGTATGCAGGAGACGGCTGACCGATTCGTCCATGCCGGCCACACTGGGATGCACTTCTGCAAACAATCCTTTACGGCGAGCCCAATCTGCATTCCTCCACATGCCTGCATCAATAGCCAGTTGCGAAAAAGCTGACTGACCTATTTTACGTGCTACGGCCGGGCCTACTACAAACGGACCAATACCCACCGCCAGCTCACTCAATTTAATTTCAGCTTCTTCGGTGGCAATCGCATAATCAACCGCAGCAGCAATACCCACACCGCCGCCTACACAACGCCCATGAATACGACCAACCACCAATTTGGGTACTACCCTGATGGCATTGATCACCTGGGCAAACCCATTGAAGAACTGTGTGCCACCATCTTCATTATCTATTGCAGCCAGTTCGTCGAAGGAGGCGCCTGCACAAAAAGCACGCTCACCGCCACTCTTCAGCAAGATCACTTTTGTTTCCGCATCATTACCGGCTCCATGAATCGCCTGCGCCAGCTGCTCGAGTATACGCCGCGGCAATGAATTGCTTTGGGGATGAAAAAATTCTATGGTTGTTATTCCATTGTGAAATTCACTTTTTACATAGCCATCTGCCATAATCGAAAAATTTAATTAATCAAAAATAAGGTAAAAGGAAAAAGGTATATGGTGAGGGTAATCCGTCCTTCCACACCATTATGCTTTTTCCCTACACCTTCTAACCTTTCTTCGCTACCATCGTCAGAATCGTGCCCACTCCCACCAGCGGTTCATCGGTATCATCCAGTATCTCTACCAGCCATTTTACAATGCCTTTTGGAATATCATTTTCATCTTTACTGTCCTGCGGCAGCTTTTCTCTGCAGGTAAAGCGGATATGAACTGCCGAACCGGGATAAAAAGGTTTGGGAAACCGGAGTTCAT
>JAGODE010000164.1 GCA_017998385.1 Chitinophagaceae bacterium
CAGGTATACGGCGTATTTGTTGGGAAAATTGAATTTGAGTATCCCGAGGGCATTGGCATCTCCACTACCCTGAACCACTTTATACGGAATGCCTTTGCTGTACTTACTCCATTCCACGGTAAATGGATCCACTTCATCGCCCTTACCATTGATCAGACTAAACCCTTTTTTGGCGAGGTAACCGGGATCGCGTTTTACAGCCGGCAATATTTCTTTGGCAATTATACTGGTAGGAACTGTCCATTGCGGGTAGGTGATCAGCTCAGATATGGCGCTTGTGAGCAAGGGGGTACGGGTAGCCGGTTTGCCACAGATGATTTTCGATTCCACATTGATCGAATCTCCCTGGTGCAGCAACATATAATAACCGGGAATATTTACCCATACGTAACGTCCGGGCATACTGTCGGGAAGGTGCTTGTACCGGTCAAGAGTGATGGCAATATTTACAAACCGGTCTTTATCGTTTGTGTTTAATATCCGCACGGTACCCTCTCCCACTCTACCGTCCACGGCAATATTATGCTCCTCCTGAAACTTTTTGACGGCCTTTACCAGGGTAGCAGAATCAGCCGTTATACTATCCTGATCGAGGTAGCCGCCTTCATAAAGACGGGTCTGTAATGCCTGTTTAAAACCGGGGTCTTTAGGTGATGGCACCTGCGTATAAACCCTGTCGCTGGCATTTTCCAGAAATGCAGGTATTGCCGCCTTCAACCTGCGGTATCCTTCATGCGTGGGCTCTAATCCGTAAAACGCCAGAGCGAGTGATTGTTTGCCACGTGCAGCAGAAAGGCGCTGCAGGTAAAAGTCTGCCGGCAGTACCGAGTCTTTCCGGGCCGAAATACTGTCAAGCGGCAGCCGTCCCAGCTTCAGATCCTTAATTACATGTACAAACGCATCGGTAAGCATGATATCGGCCCTGGCCCAGAGTGCAGCATCGGTACGGTCGCCTTTCCGGGCAGAATCTGCCAGAATCCGTTGACGAATAGAAGATAGCCTGGGAAAATGATAGTCTTCAGGAAACAGACCATACCATTTGGCCGTTTGTAAAAAACCAAAAAGTGAATCTGCCAGGGGCTGCCATTCTTCCCGGCTGCCCCAGATGGGTTTATATTCCCGCTCCTGGTAGGCCTTGCTCAGTAGGGCATGGTCAAACAGCAGCGCCGAATCGTCGGGCAATTGCTTATGTGTGCCTGCATAGTCAAGCAATTGCCGGATATTCTCCGTTGTTTTCGGATCCAGCTCATCCGGTGATTGCACCAGATCACGTGTGGCAGGTTTATCGCCATTGCCACAGGCTGCCATCAGGCATAATAAGCCAATACCACTGGCATTTTTAATCAATAGTCCGACTCTTCGCATATAGTGAATTACATAGAATAAATAGCCCCTGCGCTCATTAGGTATAGCAAAATAACAAATACCGGGCTGAAATAGTGCAGCCTGTCACAGGAAGAGGAAAAAAGCCCAACTGTTGCATGCCTGCCGGCTTTTTTTTGTTAAAGAGCCACGGCTTCCACCACAGCATTGAGGTTTATAGCTCCGTAAATATGAGGGAATGTATCCTGCAGAGAAGCAGACCACTCATATACTAAGGGTGAACTGAGTTTGTCTGTATCTATAATGAGTTTGACCAGGTCATGCTGATCCGCATAAAAACGGTCCAGAATAACCCCCACCTGGCCTTCTTCGCAATTATGGATAAACCCTTCCGACTGCAGCGATGGCGCTTCATATTGTCCGGCTTTCAGCGCTTCGGCCCATGTGGCAGCAGTAGTAATATGATAAATAAGTGCCATAAACACGTTGATTAATGAGCAGATGAATATACACGGGGCAGTTTACCTTCAAGCATCAGCAGATCGGCCAGTACCAGGGCCGTACAGGCTTCGAGGATCACAGGAGCACGTAATGCCACACAGAGATCATGACGTCCACGTACGGCAAACTGCTCCATCTGACCAGAATCCCAGTTGAGACTGAACTGTTCTTTAGGCGTAGATGCTGTGGGCTTGATGGCAATCCTGAATACGAGCTCATTGCCATTGCTGATGCCTCCTACAATACCGCCGGCATGGTTGGTACTGGTTTTGCCTTCCATGTTTTCTATTGCATCGTTGTGCGCTGAGCCAAACATCCGTGCTGCCGCAAAACCGGATCCGAATTCAATCCCTTTCACTGCCGGAATGGCAAATACTATATGTGCAATTAATGATTCTACTGAATCAAAAAAAGGTTCGCCCAAACCGGCAGGCAGTCCCTTAACCCTGCATTCTACAATGCCGCCAATCGAATCTTTAGCCTCAATGGCTTTTTGTAATCCCTTTTCCACATCTGTCTCTCCGCCGGCCTCTGTCACTACGGCTTCTATTGTAATACCCTGCATTAGCTTTTTGGCAATTCCGCCTGCAGCTACCAGTCCCGTAGTGAGCCGCGCACTGAAATGGCCTCCCCCGCGATAATCTTCATTACCGCCATATTTCTGATGAGCCACCATATCTGCATGGCCCGGACGCGGAAAGCTCCGTTGCTTTTCGTAATCGGCGCTGCGGGTATTGTTATTTTCAAAATAGATCATGATTGGCGCCCCGGTAGTGCGGTCATTGAACAGACCACTTCTGAAAAAAGGAAAATCAGCCTCCTGCCGTGGAGTGGTTCCTTTTTGTTTTCCTCCCTTGCGGCGTTCCAGATCAGGCAACAAGTCCTCTGCTGTCAATGGCAGGCCTGCAGCACAACCATCGATTACCACACCCACACAATCTCCATGCGATTCTCCGAAAATATGTACCCTGAACAGACGGCCAAATGAATTCATATAAGCAGGTTTGTACTAACTGAAGGTAATCTTATTATTAAACATTAAAAGCATGATCAATGCAGATGCTGCCACAGCGATTGAATATCTATCTGTGCTCCGAGCGATTTCAGATCGCTGTAAAAATCGGGATAGGATTTGTTGACAGCCTGCGCCTCAGCAATCTCGGTATCGCCCGAAGCACGCAAGGCCGCTACAGCACAAGCCATGGCTATACGATGGTCATGACGCGAATGCGTGGCTGCCCCTTTCAAACGAGCCGGCGGATCGATGAGCATATCATCACCGCTCAACTCTATGCCCACACCCATTTTACCAAACTCTTCCTGCAGCGTAAGCGCCCGGTTACTTTCTTTATGTGTAAGCCGTCCGATTCCCTTTATACGGGATTGCCCTTTGCAGTAAGCGGCCAGTGCCACCAGGGGCGGAAACAGGTCGGGGCAGTCGGTGGCATCAAGTTCGAAGCCATGGAGATGACCCGGGTGCAATTTGATTTCTTTCGCATCAATGGCAATTCCGGCATGAGCCCGCTGCAAAGCAGTAAGTATGGCTTTGTCTGCCTGTGTAGAACCAGGATCAAGGCCGCGCACGGTAATAGGTCCGGCAATCGCACCTGCTACCAGCAGAAATGCGCCACCACTCCAGTCGCCTTCCACTGTATAATTTACCAGCGATGGCTGTGACAATACACTGGCCGATGTGAAAGTAAACTCACGGTGATCGGTATGTACCGGCACGGGCAGACCAAACTGCTGCATCACATCCAGCGTGAGATCAATATAAGGTTTGCTCTTCAGATCGTTGACAGTAATAGTAATGGGTTCACTGATTTGCTGGTCCCGGATAGCAGTGCTAAAGGCCATCAGCAAACCGGTAAGAAATTGTGAACTCAGCGATCCGTCTACAGTAATATTCAGCGCTTGTAATGGCCCCTGTATATCCATTGGCAGACGCCCGGCATTGCTGCTGATGCGTACACCCAGTTGTGGTAATACCTGGTCAAAAAAATCCATCGGTCTTTGTACGAGGCTTCCGGATCCATTGATGCGTACCGGCAGCGTGCTCAATGCAGCGATAGGAGTAAACATCCGTATGCTCAGTCCGCTTTCGCCGCAATTCACTTCCGGTGCAACGGGTTTTACTCCATCACTCGTTACCTCTAGCGCGTCTGTTGTATGCTCCACACAGGCTCCCAGCTTTTGAATAATGTCAATAGCCGCTTTATCATCATTGCTATGACCGGGGCTATGAATCACCGTACGTCCTTTCCGTAAAAGTGCCGCAGCACAGGCTCTTTGCATCGAGCTCTTTGAAGCCGGCGCCTGCAATACACCACTTAATTCAGAAGGACTGATTATTACTTTCATATTTCGCCTTGCCCGTAACGGGCGGTGTTTAAAGTTTTTCGATAATCTGCTCCAGTTGCTGCAGTGCAATGGGCTGCACCACTCCCTTCCCTATTCTGTCGAGCAGTACATAATTCATTTCTTTACGCTCTCTTTTCTTATCCATTTTCAAGACCTCAAAAGCCTGTGTTTTATCAAACGCAGCATAGGTGGGCAATCCGTATTTTTCGATTACCCGCACTACACGCCCGGTATTACGGAAACCACGCAGTTGTTCTGAAATATGACAGGCATAAGTCATACCAATTGCCACAGCCTGGCCGTGCATGAGTTCATACTGGTTTTCCAGTGCATGCCCAAGTGTATGGCCGAAATTGAGTAAACGGCGTTCCCCTTTTTCAAATTCATCATTTTTCACCACCCGCGCTTTCAACGCTGCATTGCGCTGCACCAGCTCACATATCTGTTTCTGACTGGTTTGAAACGACCGGAAGGATTTTTCCTCCAGGTGGGCAAACATCGCCGCGTCGCGGATACACGCATGCTTGATAATCTCTGCAAAGCCATTCTCCCACTCCTGTTGCGGAAGTGTTTTAAGAAACACCATGTCGTGCAGGATAAAGGCAGGCTGGCGAATAATGCCTACCATGTTTTTATACAAGCCCACATCAATACCGTTTTTACCACCGATAGAAGCATCTACCAGGGCCAGCAGCGTGGTAGGCAGAAAACCAAACCTTATACCCCGCATATACACAGAAGCCACATAACCGGTGATATCTGTAATGACCCCTCCACCTACGCCTACCAGTGTGGTCTTACGATCTGCCTCCATCTCAATCAGCTGCTCAATAAGGCTATCCACCGTGGCCTGCACTTTAAATTCCTCGCCCGGCTTCAGCACAATGGTATTCCACCCTTTAAAGCGTTTTGTATGCGCCGCATACACATGCTCATCGGTGATGAGGATGGTGCTGGCAGGGTCAGTAAGCTCGCGCAGCTGACTGATGCCTGCAGCAAAATAAAAAGTGGTATCAGCAGTAGAAAACCGATAGTTCTTCTTTTCCATATCCGGGTTTAAGAATCCAGTACTTTCTTTTGGTGGTTAATGCTTTCCATGTGCACAGCATCAAAGTAGCGTGTAATAAACTCTTTGCTCAAGCCCAGTTTATCTGCTTTTACAAAAGCCTTTTCGATAATTTCATTCCACCGGTTGGTTTGCAGGATGGTGATATTATTTGCCTTCTTGTATTGACCAATCTGTTCGGCGATCTTCATCCGCTGACCAAGTATCTGCATCAGCTCATCGTCGAGGTGATTGATCTGCTGACGCAATTTCTCGAGTGCGGCATGATACTCGGCAGAGTTTACATCTTCTTTACGCCAGATGATGGTATCCAGCATTTCGGCCAGGCGCTCAGGTGTCACCTGTTGTTTGGCATCGCTCCAGGCATTGTCGGGGTCAATATGGCTTTCGATCATCAGTCCATCATAATCGAGATCTATTGCACGTTGCATTACCTCCAGCAGTATATCGCGGCGTCCGCAGATATGGCTGGGATCGTTGATGATGGGCATATTGGGATGCTTAAGCTTCATCTCGATTGCAAGGTGCCACATGGGGGCATTACGGTATTCGGTATTACCGTACGAAGAGAATCCGCGATGTATCAGACCAATTTGTTTAATACCTGCTCTTGCCACCCGCTCTACGGCACCAGACCACAATTCGAGATCAGGATTGATCGGGTTTTTGATCATTACCGGCACATCTACTCCACGCAGCGCATCGGCCACTTCCTGCACGCTGAAGGGGTTTACGGTAGTACGTGCACCAATCCACAATACATCTACATCAAATGTGAGTGCATCCTGTACCTGCTTGCCGGTAGCAACTTCTACCGTAGTGGGTAAGCCGGTAAGTTTTTTTGCCTGCTGCAGCCAGGGCAATCCTTTGGCTCCAATACCTTCAAACATACCTGGTTTGGTACGGGGTTTCCAGATGCCTGCACGCAACATATTTACTTTGCCGGTAGCGGCCAGCCGCTGCGCAGTCGCCAGCACCTGTTCTTCTGTTTCTGCACTGCAAGGTCCGCTGATGATCAGCGGCCTCTTATTCCATGCGGCCTGCACGGTGTCTTTTTGAGTTTGTTCTGCTGTTTGCATATATACGCTTGGTTTGTAAAGTTATTAATTCTAGTGCCAGCAGCCCTGAGTGGGCCGAACTGCCTTTGTTAATTTATTTATTTCAATATGCGCCTGATTTTATTGGCGTCTTCCATCAATTGCTGCAACCGCAGCTCATTGCCCTGCTCAATACTGTCTCTGAACCGGATAAGCTGGGCAATATGTTCGTTGAGTACATCCAGCACATTATCGCGGTTTTGCAGAAAAATGGGCACCCACATGGCAGGATTACTCTTTGCCAGGCGCACTGTACTCTCAAAACCTGCACTGGCCAGTTCAAAAATGGCCTGATCCTCCTTCTCTTTTTCCAGCACCGTATTGGCCAGGGCAAAAGAAGTAATATGTGAAATATGACTTACATAAGCCGCATGCAGATCATGTGCATGAGCTTCCATTTCCAGCAGGTGCATGCCTATCTTTTTGTACATGGCCTTTACCCACTGTACTGCATCCTCATCACTATCCTGTGTATTACAAAGTATGACAGCCTTATTTTCATAGGCGCCACGCACCGCTGCCTGTGGTCCGCTGTTTTCGGTACCCCACATGGGATGCGTGGCTACATATCTCCCCCTTTTGGGATGTTGTTTGATACGGTCAATTAATGTTGCTTTGGTAGATCCCAGGTCCAGCACTATCTGCCGGTCTGCCAGGTCAAGCACTTCGGGCAGCACCTGCGTCATGCGATCGACCGGTATGGCCAGCACGACCACATCCGCTTCTTTTATGGCCTCCTGCAGCGGTAGTATCTCATCTACCAGTTCCCGCTCCAGTGCAGTACGCGCATGTTCCGGGCTGGCATCGACCCCAATGAGCCGCGAGGAGAGTTTTTTCTCATGCAACTGTATGGCCAGCGACCCACCAATGAGTCCCACTCCCACTATCGCTATTGTTTTTCTTTCCATTGTTGTTTCAATTATTAAATGGCTGCAATGCGGCTGATCGCCTTTTCTATAGTCGCTACCGGACTGCATAAACTGATACGGATATATTTTTCTCCTGCCTCACCAAATATGCCGCCTGGAGTAATGAATACACGTGCTTTCTGCAACACCTGATCGCTCAATGCATATCCGTCCTTTACAGATGGAGGAATACCTGCCCATACAAACATACCCGTCTGACTGGGTGAGTAGCGGCAGTTTAATGCCTGCAGCAATTCAAATACTTTTACCCGCCGCTCACGGTACACTGCGTTAAGCGACTCATGCCACTCGCGACCCAGGCTCAGCGCTTTTGCAGCCGCCAGTTGTACGGGCAAAAACATACCACTATCCATATTGCTCTTAAACCGCAACACTTCCGCTATCCGCTCCCCAGCGCCACATAGCATTCCCACACGCCAGCCAGCCATATTGTGCGACTTGCTAAGGGAGTTAAGCTCCAGCACATAGCCACCGGCACCTTTTACCGAAAGCAGGCTCATGGGCTGATCGTTGAGGATAAAACTGTATGGATTATCATGTACTACCAGTATATGATGCCGGCGCGCAAATGCAACGATCTTTTCAAACAACTGTTCCGATGCGGCCTGCCCCGTAGGCATATGCGGATAATTTACCAGCATCAGCTTTACCTTATGCAACCCTTTTTTCTCCAGCCGCTCAAAATCGGGTTCATACTGATTCTTCTCCTTTAACTTATAGGTTACCGGTTTACCACCGGCCAGTTTTACAGCTGCACTATAGGTAGGATAGCCGGGATCGGGCACCAGCACCTCGTCACCTTTATTGAGATAGGTCATACAGATATGCATGATACCTTCTTTACTACCGAGTAAGGGCAGAATATCTGTATCCGGATTAAGCGATACATTATACCAGTTGCGGTACCAGTCGCTCATTGCCTGACGCAATTGCTGCACTCCTTTGTAAGACTGATAAGCATGTGCATTGGGCAGGGAAGTACTTTCCTGCAGGGTGCGGATCACATCAGGATGAGCAGGCAGATCGGGACTGCCTATGCCCAGATTGATCACGGTCTCGCCTGTACGGTTGAGTTCTTCAATCTCGCGCAGCTTTTTGGAAAAATAATATTCCCCGATTCCATCCAGTCTTTTACTTACATGCATAACCTATAACTTAATACTTAAAACTTATTACTTCCATTGCCCTCTTTTATATACACCATATATTTTCAAATCTTCTGTAAGTGGTGTAATGCTTTTGATTACTTCATAAAACTGTGCGGCTGACTCAAATTCCATATCGGCATGAAAACTGTATTTAAAATCAGAGCCCGGTATTGGAAAGCTTTGCAGTTTACTGAGATTGATACCTCCCTCCGCAATACGCGTAAGCACACGTGCCAGACTGCCTTTGGAGTGATCTGTATGAAAATAAAGAGAAGCTTTATCGGCACCCGTCACTTCTTCAGACTGATCTTCGCGACGAAGTATCAGGAAACGTGTGTAATTATTTTTCAGCGTATGAATATTGGGAGCGAGTACATCGAGATCAAACAGTTCGGCAGCCAGTTTGCTGGCAATAGCCGCAATGTGTTTGCTTTTGTGCTGCTGTACATGGCGGGCACTCAGTGCTGTATCTTCTGTCTCCACGAGTTTCCAGTTATGTTTATCCAGAAAACCGTAACACTGCTGCAGGGCCATCGTATGTGAATGCACTTCGCGGATATCTTCCAGTTTCACACCGGGATTTACGAGCAGGTGTTGCCTGATTTGCAGATAGAGTTCGCCAACAATCCGCAGATTGCTTTTTTGCAGCAGGTTGTAATTGGCGAGGATACTGCCGGCGATGGAGTTTTCAATGGCCATTACACCGCCATCACTTTCCCGTTTATTACCGGCAATACGTACTACATCACGAAAGCTGTCGCAGGTAATGACAGGCACCTGTTTTCCGAAGAAGAGTTGTGCAGCCATCTGGTGAAAACTGCCTTCATAACCCTGAATAGCCACACCACGTTCAGGTATCTGTTGTCCGCTTGTTTGCTGTACCATACACAATTGTTCGTTTTTCTGCTACAGGTACCAAAACAAGAATCCCGGCCGCTTTGGCCGGGATTCTTTATTCTGATTTAGTTTCTTTATTTACTAAGATTCAAACAAAGCATTCCCGGCCTCTTTCCAAAAAAGAAGTAATAAAAAAAGTAACCAAAAAATGCTTTTGTCATTGTCATGATGAAACAAATATAATCAGCTATTAGCTATCAGCAAAAAAAATATCATCCTTCTTTTCTTCGTCCACCACTTACTGCATCATTCATCCTGATCTTACGGCCTTTGAAGTTTTTACCATCAATGGCGCGGATCATCTTCTTGGCAGCACCGGTTTCAACTTCTACCCAGCTGTTCATTTCCCGCATGTCAATACGACCCAGTACATCTTTGCGCAGATCGCTCATATCAAGAATGAATTGCAGGAAGCTGGCTTTGTAAAAACCATCTTTGGTGCCGAGGTTTACAAACAAGCGTTGGTAATTTCCGCCGCCACTGAAGTTGCGGCCCTTTGTATCTCGTGCAGCCCCACGCTCGCCGGCAGCGGCTCCTCTTGTACTCCGCTCAGCTTTGCGGTCATCGCGGAGGTTGAGATCGGCGGCATTCTCATAGTATTTAAGAAAACGATCAAACTCCAGCGCAGCCACACGCTGCAGTATCTCTTCTTTATCTACTTCAGCAAACTTTTCGCGCAATACAGGAAGATAGGCTTCGTACTCGCCATTGCTGATATCTGCATTGAGCATTTTTTCGATGAAATAGAAAAACTGCTTACGACATACATCCTTACCACTGGGAATATCCATTTTATGAAACCGGGTATTAACCAGTTTCTCCACCTGTCTGATAC
>JAGODE010000165.1 GCA_017998385.1 Chitinophagaceae bacterium
GTATCGATCTGCAGATACTTGGTATTGGCAACAATGGCCATATTGGGTTTAATGAACCCGGCTCGGGCATTTATTCCAAAACCAGGCTCGTGAATCTGTCTGACAGTACACGTATGGCCAATGCGCATGAATTTTCCAGTATTGCGCATATGCCGCGGCTGGCTATTACCATGGGCATCAGCACGATTTTGAAAGCCAGGAAGATCGTTGTACTGGCCTGGGGCGCAGGTAAGGCCAGTGCTGTTAAAAAAGCCGTGGAAGATGATGATACGGAGATGCTGCCCGCTTCTCTTTTGCAGAACCATGACGATGTTTCCTTTGTGATCGATAACGGTGCAGCTGCAGAGCTCACGCGCATAAAATCTCCCTGGCTTACCGGCGAGTGCGACTGGACGCCTCAGCTCGTGAAGAAAGCCGTAGTGGGCCTGGCGCTTCAATTGGGTAAGACTGTCCTGAGTCTGACCAATAAGGATTATACAGACAATGGCCTGGGCGAACTGCTGGTAGAAAAGGGCGATGCCTATGAGATCAACCTGCAGGTCTATTACCTGCTGCGCGATACTATTACCGGCTGGCCCGGCGGTAAACCCGGCATGAGTGTGCCTTCGCATCCGGAGCGCTCCACCCCTTATCCAAAACGGGTAATTATTTTTTCTCCGCATCCCGATGATGATATCATTAGTATGGGAGGCACTTTTCAACGCCTGCATGACCAGGGGCATGATGTACATGTGGCCTATCAGACATCAGGTAATATTGCCGTTACAGATGAATTTGTAACACGTTTTCTTGATTTTGCCGTAGGCTTTAATGATATAGCTGGTATTGGCTCATCTATACCAGAGGAGATTTTTGCTCAAACCAAAAAGTTTATAGCCGATAAAAAAAATGCGCATCAGATGGACTCCGTGACCATCCGCAATATCAAAGGCCTGATCAGGCGATGTGAAGCGCGTGCCACCTGTAATTATGTAGGTATTAAACCGGCGAATATTCATTTTCAGAACCTGCCTTTTTACGAAACCGGTACTATAGAAAAGAATCCGCTGGGCGAAGAAGATGTGCGGCTTACGATGGAGTTGCTCCGGAAAGTGCAGCCGCAGCAGGTGTATTGCGCCGGCGATTTTGCTGATCCGCATGGCACCCACCTCGTTTGTTTTAATGCCGTGCTTACCGCATTACAGCGCATAAAGGCCGAAGGAGATGAGTGGATCAGTGATTGCTGGCTGTGGCTTTATAAAGGCGCCTGGCAGGAGTGGGATATCAGGGATATTGAAATGGCAATCCCCATGAGCCCGGCGCAGGTGGTCCGGAAACGATTCGGCATTTTTATCCATCAGTCACAAAAAGACTCGGTTCCTTTTCAGGGTAGCGATGACCGGGAGTTTTGGCAAAGAGCCGAAGAGCGGAATGCCGCTACGGCACAGCTCTATGCCGATCTCGGGCTTACCCGCTATGCGGCTATGGAGGCTTTTGTAAGGTGGCCGTTTTAAAGTTGTCTTCATGTGTTGTTAAAGCAATATCCGTTAAGCAGAGAACCCGCTCCAGGAGCGGGTTCTTATTTTTTACTGTTGTTACCGGTATACGGTGAGGTGTCTTTTATGGTTTCAGTATCTTCACCTCCATGCCCGGTTTGTTGTGCCGGTTGAGCCAGCGCTTCAAGGCGGTTTCGGCTATTTCCATAGAGTCGTAGGTATTAAAATCTGCGCTGCAACCCGCTTCATTTTCACATTCGGCTTTAAGACGGTCAAAGATAGGGTCAGCCATTTTTGACAATTCTTCGGGTGTGCAGGTGATCTGTCTGATCTCGGTGTGTTTGATTACCCTGTTTTGCGACAGGCCTGCATCCATCAGCGGGCGCGAAAAGAAGAAGTAGTAGTAGGTCCTGGCAGCCGGATTTTCACTGGCAGTAGCACGGGGCGCTTCGTTAATGGTCAGGCCGATAGTGGCTTTGGCATGTTGAAGAGCGGTGGGGGATGACAGGTATTTTTCACGCAACTGATCCATCTTGTTTTTATCTTTTACCACCTTGCCAAGTGTCTGCTCAAAAAAAGTATAATTGGTGAAAACTGCTGGTGTCTGCAGCAATGACTTTATCCATTCCCACATTTTCTCTTCACCGATTTCTTTTTCAATAGCGGAGAAAATGACCGGAGCATAATAGTAAACATACAATTCCCGGTCCTGATAATCATTATTGGAGCGAACGGCAGCCATGGCCGTGGGTTTGAAGTTGCGCATGGCGCGAACCTTCGACTCCAGTTTTTGCCGGTAGAGGCTGTCACTGATCCGCGTGCGGGTAATGTGCAGCGACAGGAATTCAGCAAAGCCCTCTGATATCATGTCGCCCAGCTCCGAATTGAAGGTGCGGAATGTACCAAAGTAATAGTGGGCCAGTTCATGTGCCATATATTGTTTGAATCCGGGGCCTTCCTCTTTGCTTACAAACGACTTCATACCATCGTCCCAGCCTATTTTTACAATAGTGGGATAGGAGGCAAAGAGCCACGAATTGTATTTCGACACAGGCGTGGTTTGAATGTACACCGCCTTGCCTTTGTACGGAATGCCCAGTTTTTTGCCCAGGTAACTTTGATAAGACTGCAGCGTTTTTTCAAGTTCGGCCAGTTGCTGGTCATCGGCATCGGGATTCAGGAAATAATTGCCATTGATGGATACCGATTTGAAGTCGCCTAAAAACATGGTCAGGTCCTGCGCATTCGTGCTTTTGACCTGCGCACGGGTGCCGGTCACGGGCTGGCTGCCATTGACATAGATGACCTGGCAGTCGCTGCAGGTTACATCCAGCTCGTAGGTGACTTTTTCGTAACGCCTGTCATTTTTGGCATCATACAGAATGGGAGCCCAGGCGCTCTGAATACCATCGGCGCGCAGGGTGGTGCCGTTGAAAGCAAGATTGCCGCGCCAGTCTGCCATAGCCGATGTGTCGGTAATAACAGGGTACATGCCTACATAGCTAAAGCGGACGGAATGGGGCAGATATTTACCTGATTTGTTATAAGCCGGGATGTAATAAGCCGATGATTCACCAGACGACATACTGTCGTATATCGATTTGTCGTATTGAAGTGGTTGCGATGCGGCACTCTCCCCGTTTTTTATATACCGGATATTCATACCCGAATTGAGCCGGAGATAATAGTCGGTCAGTCGTGGCATATTAGACAATGTAAGATCGCACTCGATAGTACCTTTTTTAACCGAAATATTCACTTTCCCTGACACATGTGGTATGGTGTCCTGGGCGGCAATAGCTGTGCAGGACACCAGGAAAAAGATGGCGCTGATAATAGGTTTCCTCATATGATTGAAGGTAGGGAAAATTAGAATCAGACGAGCGTATGGGCTTCCGGAGATGAGGATATTGGTGGTAGCTGCGATGGCGTGTATAGCTAAACAATGTTTTTCAGGGCTTTTTTGGCCGATGTATGACCATTGGCTGCGGCCTTCTTAAAATAGTATTTAGCCCATCTGTTTGACTGGCCTGCTCCGTCTCCCTGTTTATAGCAAAGTCCCAGATTATATAGAGCTTTTGAATCGTTTTTGCCGGCAGCGTGTTTCAGTAGTTCTTATCAGGTATTAAACAGGGTAGAGGAAGTTAAGCTGTGTAAAGTGTTTCATTCCCATTTGCAGGGCAGAGGGATATTGCTTATATTGACGGCGTATCCAGACTACGTAGCCGAAAACCTTTTGCCATGAAAATCTTACTTACTTCATGCTTCTGCCTGATGCTGTGCAAAGCATTTGGCCAGCGCTCTGTTACTGCCGATTCTCGGACCGTTTCCTATCTCGCTGAATTCCGGAAAAATTATGCCGCAGCGCTGAAGGCAAATGATCCTGCAGGGGCAACACGTCTGTTTGCAGACAGTATCCGTTTAATGCCGGAAAATCAGCCTACTGTCTGGACAAAGCAGCATGTGCTGAAATATTACCAGGGCTTGCTTTCCCGCATTCGGGTAAAAGACTACCAGCCGGTACCCCTCGATGTCATGGATCTGGGAAGAATGATTGTTGAATTAGGAACATTTGCCAGCATAGTACAGCTGAAATCAAAGAACAGTGCAGATACGGTTCACGGCAAATATGCGAATATATGGGCGAGGGATACGAAAGGTGTGCTCCTGCTGACGGCACAGGCATGGAATTATAGTCAGCCGCTGGCGATAGCTGATAGCCTGGTTATCCGGGACGTGCCTTCTGTAAACATGGCTTACCAGGCGCATATACCTGTAAAAGACCCGCTCAGCTTTGAACTGGCGGCCTATAACAGCTTTCAGGAAAAGGTTATTATGGAGCATGACGCTGTGCGATGGAAGCAGTTTTATACCGACGATTTTATGTTTTTGTACAGCAATCATCCCGTATACCGCGGGAGGACGGAGATTGATGCTTTTCTCGACGATCATGTGAAGCAACTGCCGGTCTTTGAGAAACTGGATATCCGTACAGACCGTATCGAAGATCTTGATGGATATGTGCTTGAATATGCCACACATATTGCCATTGTCAGAAGCGGAGACTGGTCGGGTGTGGTGACCGGCAAAAATATTTACATCTGGCGCCGTGATAATAACGGGATACTGCGTATTTGCCGCGGTATTGCGATGTACGATTAAATGTGCGGATGTTCGAAAACTAATTGTATTTGAAAACTGCCTTAAATTATTTCGCCAACGTTTATGACAACTGTAGCTGTCAGTTCAATCAATGATGGGGTGATTTACACGATCACTTCGCCCAATGGTCTTGCTTACTCCAGTCAAATTGATTATTGCGGTCGGTCGCTGCTGGCACTGGAAGTGTACAATGCCAGCGGAGATTTTGATATCGAATATGTTTTATGTAAAGACGACGGGCAAACCGACCATATAAAATATCCCGGCGAGGCGTATCCTGTTTTTATAAAAGATCCACAGGGAAACATACTTGTAGCTCTTGAGAAGGAAACTGATGGGAAAAGGCAAACTTTTGTGAGCAAATTGTTTCCGCAAAATGACGCAGCGAAGGGATTTATTACAAAACCTTTTGGTGAAGGGCTGTTGGGCTTTATTGGCAATACCGGTTATTATCTATCCCGGTGCAAACTGAAAAAGGTGGACTTTGAAGACGGCAAAATAACTGTTCACCGCAATAAAACGTATAAAACATTTGCTAAAGGAGCTCTTAATAAAAATTATATTCATACACTGCACGAGTACCCCGAGCGGATACTTATTCATGAGCAACTGGATCGCGATTGTAAAGCTATTTTTAGCAGAGAGATTGAAGTTCCTGAGTTTGATTATTTCGATGTGCTGAATCTTGCTATTGACAGCACTTCGCGTCTTGTTGCTTTACGACCGGAAAGTAAAGATGTCGAAATCTGGACAATTGATGAGTACGGTAATCTGGAGGTACAAGTCCTTTTTTCGCTGGAAAGCGAAATATACACCCTTTTTCCGCCGGTATTTTTGTACTCCGGTGCCGTTTTGTTTCATTTTGTTGCCGAGGATCAGAATGGTTGGTTTGTAACAAGAGACGGAGCGTTGCTGGAATGTTTTATTGAAAAGAGTGGAGGTTATCAGTCTCTGCTCGATGACTGCTTTATTCGTCTCGGGCCGGAAGAATGGGTGCTGGGAGGGGCCAATGCAACCACCGGCAATGGATATTCGCTTACCTTTTATCCTGCTATAGAAAAATTTGAATCAGCGGTCGATAAAGTTATCCTGCTCAGCCGTGCCCATCCCTGACTTTCGCGCTGCCAGGGTCTTATTGTAAGAAAACGGTGCATTCATGGTGGTCATTCAGTTGTAGAAATTGGGAAGGAGTTACCTGCGGAAACCAGCGCCTCCTGCAGGAAATTTTGCCCGCAGAAAACGCAGAATACCGCAGATAAAGAATTTCAAAAAGGAGTAAATTATGTGAAATCCCAATAGCGTCACTACAGTATTTCCCCGGACAACAGTAGTTGCCGGATCTGGTAATTGCCTGGTGTTAACTATTATTTCTTAGGTTGTATTCCAAATCCATTTTCATTTAGCCAGTCAATACACCAGTAAAACCATTGATCGCCTTTTGTGGGGTGCTCCAGGCCAAAAGCGTGCTCTCCGCTTTGAAGAATATGCAGCTCAGATTTAACTCCTGCACGTTGCAGTGCCCCAAAAAACAACAGGCTATGCAGGGGTGAAACTCTTGAGTCGTCGCCTGCATGAATAAGAAATGTGGGCGGAGTATCGGCTGTTACATGTTTTTCGGTACTGAAAAAGTTCAATGAATCTGCAGAAGGATTTGGGCCCAGCAACCGGGCGACGGTTCCGCTTACCGGAGCCTGTACAAAGCTGATTACAGGATAAGCCAGGATCATAAAGTCGGGGCGTAGGTTTATTTTCTCCCGGTTGTCAATTAAAACAGAGCCGGGATGAGTGGCTGCCGTTGTGGCGAGATGCCCTCCTGCAGAGAGGCCCACAAAGCCAATTTTAGTGGGATCTATGTTGTACTTTTTTGCGTTCATACGAACCAGTTTAATAGCCATTTGAGCATCCTGCAAAGGTCCGATGGTTTTATCGCGCATGATTTCATCGCTGGGTAGCCTGTATTTTAAGACAAAGGCCGTTATTCCTTTACTGGTAAATGCCTTTCCGAAGTCTTCGCCTTCATCTACCACAACCCTGTATCCGCCGCTGGGAAAGATTATTACCGCTGTACCGTTGCCGGTACCTTTTTCTGGTTGAAATACCGTTAAGGTAGGCACGCTGGTATTGGTAAAATACCCCCTGGCCGTGTCTCTGAATTCCTGGTAGTCTGCAGGTGTTTTCCTGGAATTGGGTATTTCACCGGAATAAAGCGGGAGTACATTCTTTTGTGCAAAGGATTTGCGTTGCATACACAGAGAGAGGATAAGGATAATAGCCAGTGCGCTTGTTTTCATTTTTGAGTTTGAGTATGTTGGAAAAATTCTTTGTTGCCGGGAGTGTTAAACCGCTTGCTATAAATACATTTTTGAGCCAGCCTGTTGTATTCGGCGGAGTCTGGTAAGTGAGTATGGGGAGCAGACGGCATCGGGCGTAGCGTTTTTAATATAGTTTTATACCCGCGTTTGAGCACAATCATACGGAATACGTTGCATGGAAAATACAGACAGCATCGAAGCATGACAGCCGGTAAAAAAAGGCCAGCAGACGGTATAATGAACAGGCAGCTTCTTTTAATGACAGTTGCCGGTTGCTGCGGGTTGCCAGGCTGGTAATAAAAGCGAAGCCATCTGGTTGATGCATCGGTAGGCAGGGCTTTCATAAACGGGCGCGTGAACGGTGGGGGGACTCGATTTCTCGTTATCTTTAATGAGGTTCTCAAAGACATCTGAAAACATCATTCAAACATATTCTTTATGAAATACATGTCGCTGCTGTTATTGTTGTTTCTAAACTCGGCCCTGCTGGCCCAGGATACCGGGATAGTTAAAGAGAAATGGCACTGGGATGATAAGTTGAAGCAGGACAGCACAGCAGGGTATGCGCAGGTGGTCAGAGTGGGCAATGTACTGTATATATCCGGTGCTGTGAGTACAGAGATCACTCCCGAAGGCATTACCAGGCTCTACCGGGCACTGGAGCGGTCATTAAAGAGTTTCGGAGCTACTTTTCAGAACGTGGTAAAGGAAAATCTGTATACCACGGATATAGAAGCTATGAAACGAAATAACAATTCAAGGAAGGTGTTTTATAAAAACGATTTCCCGGCTGCTACCTGGGTACAGGTTTCGCGATTATATATGCCCGAAGCGAAACTGGAAGTAGAGCTGGTGGCTCACCTTCCCGGCAATCAGGATTAATTATAAAAATGATTGACGATTTTCTGTAAGATTAGTTCATCCGGGATTTCTGAATTAATAAATTTGTATGTTGATTTTTCACAGTTGTGTCAGGCAGCTCTGTGAGCAATAAACTTCGGTAAGAAAAGTATAGTAAGGTAAGCCAGCAGGCCTCTAATTAACCAGAAATTTAAAATATATGAGCAGTGTTTTAGTCTTTATTACGCTTTCGGCAAGTGGAATAGACACAATAAAATCAAATCCGGAATTGCCCCGAAAAGAGATGGAGTTTGTTAATCAGTGGAAGCAGGATGGTATCCTGGAAAGCTTTTTTATTTCAGTGTCAAAGAAAGATGCCGTTTTGATTTTTAAGAATGTAGACGAGGCTAAAACCCGGGAACTTATAGAAACGTTACCCTACTTCCCTTATATGGAAAAAATCGAGTATCACAATTTAAACCGGCAGTTTTAAGGCTGTAAGTCTGAAAGGCGGCCGGTAATCAGGAAAGACGGTGCAACATTCATTGCCAGTGAAGGCCTGTTCTTTCTGAGTTAAGAGGAAAACACTTATCGGCAGGGTTTGTGTTTTCAGGGTATTTATTTCAATTTATATGCGCCTTTTAAGGTGACACCATAAATAGCGCCATCGCGGTCAATTGTCCAGACGGGAACTCCTCCGGCATTCGACTCAATATTCCATGGCGAAGTTTTATCGTATTGGAAAAACCTTTCAGGGAGACTCGTGGTCCATAGTAATGTTCCCGTTTCGCCATCAAAGCCCTGCAGTTTTGTTTCTGTCCATTTGTTGTTTTTGTCTACGATTCTTTCACCCACATAAAATGCACCGCCGGACCCGCATAATAAAACGGCATTCTCTGATATGCTTCTGCTCCATTTAAGGGATCCGTCTTTTGTGCTGTAGCCCAGTATTTCTTTTTTATTTCCAGTTTTGGTTTCTGCCACTACGGTGGCACCCGCTCCTACACGGTTTAAAAATTCTTGTTTGGGGGCCGGCTTTGTAGTCCATAATATTTTACCCGTTTCTTTATCCAGGGCCCGTAAACCTTCTCCATAAGGGTTGGCGTTAATCCCCACCGAACCCGACAGCCCTTTTATTCTTATAATCACTTTATGGTCTATTACCATAGGTATTCCGTCATCGGATTTATAAGACTGTTTGCTGTCTTTTTCCGTAACAGGTTGGGCGGTATGGCGCCAAAGCGTTTTGCCGGTTTTTAAATCTATGGCATGTAATTGCCTGGTAGGTGGCTCAGTCTGATCCTTGCTTCTTGCCGACAAAAATAACAATCCGTCTTCACTGGCTCCGGCACTGAAGGTTGGTTTATAATGCGGGTCTAATTTATCAGGCATGGCGAGCCTGAAATCGGTATTTTCCCAAAGCACTTTATTGAGCGCTGTATTTAACCCGCTTAAAATACTGTATCCGTTCTTCGTGGACTGTGTTACGGCAGTAAAAACATTGCCATAATTTCTAATGGGAGCGCCGGGTTTGGCGATTGTCAGCGAGCGGGAAATTTTTCCTGTTTTCAAACTAATGACATAGTAGTCGGCCGGTCCGCCATCTTCACGATTATATAACCAGAGCACTTCTCCGGATGGCAATTCAAAAAAAGTGATGGCACCTGTAGAGCCCCGCCTGTTGCCTACCGCACATATGTTGCTGATGCGCCACACAATTTTCCCGGTCATTTTATCTATAATGGAGAGTCCGGCATTGGTTTCATTGTTGCAACTACCAGTGAGTACGTATTTTTCGGTCACAAAAGGGCTCCATACGCCCCACCATCCGGGGGTTATTTCCCATTCAATTTTCGGCGCAGCCAAAATAGGCGGCGCAGCAAACTCACGACTGTTGCAGGTGGTGCCAAAAGGCCTTGTCATTGCAGATTCGTCACCGCAGGGTTTGCCGGATGCATTGTTTTTCAATCTTGCTATTGCGGCATCTCTTGCCATTGGTGAATCGTCCGGCACCTGTGCCCAGGCTGCGGTTGCGCAGAATAAAAACACAATTACCAGGCTATTGATCTTTATAATAATGTTCTTCATTTGGTTGTTCTTTTCTTATTTTCCAAACCCACTTATACCGCCACTCATATTACCGCTGATTAAACTCATTTTTCCGGATGCTCCTATCTCTACGTTTACGGGGCCTGTACCGGCAGATACAGATACTTCGCCCGTTACATATACATCTTCCACGCCATTGCTTGTAAATTCCATACCCATGCCTGCCGTAGCACTGACGCCAGCCTCTATGGGGCC
>JAGODE010000166.1 GCA_017998385.1 Chitinophagaceae bacterium
GCTCTGCCGGCCAGCTTGGTGCCCAGCACTCCACCGCTTTTGAAGCCCTTTATGCCAATATTCCCGGTATCAAAGTAGTATCACCCAGCAATGGTTATGATGCCAAAGGCCTCCTGAAACAGGCTATCCGCTACGAAGAAGATCCCGTGATGTTTATGGAAAGTGAGCTCATGTATGGCGACAAGAGCGAGATTCCCGACGAAGAATATTATATCGAACTCGGCAAGGCCCATGTAAAGAAACCCGGTACAGACGTAACCATCGTTTCTTTTAATAAAATGATGAAAGTTGCCCTGGGTGCTGCTGCTGAACTGGAAAAGGAAAATATCAGCGCCGAAGTAATTGACCTGCGCACCATCCGTCCGCTCGACTGGATGACCATCCTGGAAAGTGTGAAGAAAACCAACCGCCTGGTAATTGTGGAAGAGCAGTGGCCATTTGGTTCCGTTTCTTCTGAGATTTCTTACCGTATCCAGAAAGAAGGTTTTGACTATCTCGATGCTCCCATTCGCCGTATTACTGCCGCCGATGCTCCGCTGCACTATGCACCCAACCTCGTAGCAGCTGCATTGCCCGATGTACCGCGCACCGTAAAACTGGTAAAAGAAGTAATGTATCTCCGCAAATAAGACCTGACTGTTTTATTTGTTTAACTAATAAAGAGAGCCCGGTAATCACCGGGCTCTCTTCTTTCATTGAGTATCGTAAAAATACGCTTAATAATTTTTTAATGAGGATGCAGCGTTTTGCACCGAATTATGCATCTTTGTTATGGTTTTTCATAGGATATTGGATTTTAAAACGAGGCTGGATTTCTATCCGGCCTCCATTTTTTTAGCCCCACCCCAAAACAGCCCTCCCTTAAACCCGCCGCAGACTCAACAGTTTGAGTTACTTTTGCGCCTAAACCGAACATGAATGGCTGATATACTGATTATAGATGATGAAAAAGCGATCCGTAAAACGCTGATCGAAATCCTTTCTTTTGAGGGCTATAAACTGGATGAAGCAGCAGATGGCGAAGAGGGCCTGAAAAAATTCAAAGAGAAGACCTATGATGTAGTGCTTTGCGACATCAAAATGCCCAAACTGGACGGCATTGAGTTTTTGCAAAAAGCCGGCGAGATCAATCCCGATACACCTATTATTATGATCTCCGGGCATGGCAATATTGAAACTGCGGTGGAAGCTGTTAAAAAAGGCGCCTACGACTTTATTTCCAAACCGCCCGATCTCAACAGACTCCTGATCACCATCCGCAATGCCATGGAAAAAACAACCCTGGTTACCGAAACCAAGGTACTGAAGCGGAAAGTGAGCCGGGTGCAGGAGATGATCGGAGGATCGGCCCCCATTCAGAAAATCCGCGAAACAATCGATAAGGTAGCACCAACCGAAGCCCGTATCCTCATCACTGGTGAGAATGGCGTAGGGAAGGAGCTGGTAGCCCGTTGGGTACACGAAAAAAGTAATCGTAATGGCGGTCCGCTGGTGGAAGTCAATTGTGCGGCTATACCTACAGAACTAATCGAAAGCGAATTGTTTGGGCACGAAAAAGGATCCTTTACCTCGGCTATCAAACAACGGATCGGTAAGTTTGAACAGGCCAATGGCGGTACCCTCTTTCTCGATGAGATTGGAGACATGAGCCTCAGCGCCCAGGCCAAGGTATTACGCGCTTTGCAGGAAGGAAAGATTACCCGTGTAGGTGCCGATAAAGACATCAGTGTAGATGTTCGCGTCATTGCTGCAACCAATAAGGATCTGCTCAGCGAGGTAGACGCAAAGAATTTCCGGCTCGATCTCTATCACCGGCTGAGCGTAATACTGATTCATGTGCCTTCACTCAATGACCGCCGCGATGATATTCCGATGCTGGTAGATCAGTTTCTGGATGATATCTGCGCCGATTATGGCATTGCCAAAAAAACAATTGACGAAGATGCTATCCAACTGCTGCAGGAATATAACTGGACGGGAAACATACGTGAGCTGCGCAATGTGGTAGAACGCCTGGTTATTCTTTCTGCAAAGACCATTACCGGCGAAGATGTACGGAGTTATGTAATGCCGCGCTGAAAAAACGGACCTGCATTTTCGGTCGTTTACCGGCTGCAGCCCGGCGTTCACCGCCTTTAGCAAAACTTTCGTTCCGCTGATTTTGACAGGCGGAATATTATAATACTTTTGATAGCAAACTAAAATACAGGCTCATGCCTTTACAACAATTACTGGTCATCTACTTCATTGGAATCCTTCTTGTTTTGCTGCCGGCTTTCGGTCTGTCGAAACTGTTTGTAAAAGCAGGTGAACAATCCTGGAAGGCATGGGTTCCTTTTTATAATACCTGGGTCATGCAGCAACTGGCCGGCCGGCCCAAACACTGGGTCTTCTGGCAGTTTATTCCCGTAATTGGCTGGTTTATCACACCGGGTATTTTTATTGAGTTTGCCAAAGTATTCAACCGTTTTTCTTTCCTTGACCATGCCTGCGCCGCCCTGCTGGCACCGTTTTATTTTCCCTGGCTGGCGCAGCATAAAGACACCCGTTTTATCGGACAAAAAGGGGTGGCTATGCATAAAAAAGCCGGCTGGCGCGAGTGGGTGGATGCAGCTGTATTTGCTGTTGTAGCAGCCACACTGATCCGCACATTTGTTTTCGAAGCCTATGTGATCCCATCAGGTTCGATGGAAAAAACCCTGCTGGTAAAAGATTTTCTCTTTGTAAGTAAACTTAGCTATGGACCGCGTATTCCCAATACGCCGCTTTCCTTCCCGTTTGTACACAACTATATGCCTGTTACCAACGGTAAGTCCTATAGTGAACTTATCAAACTGCCGTATATCCGCTGGTTTGCCAGTGAGCCCAAAAGGGGGGATGTGGTGGTGTTCAATTTCCCGGCAGGCGATACCGTAGTGCATCGCCCCGACTTTGAATCAGCCGTTCCTTATTATGATCTTGTTCGTCAGCTCGGTCGTGAAAATGTCTGGAACGACAGCAGGTTTAAGCCGATTGTGGTACACCCCGTCGATAAAACCGACAACTACATCAAACGTTGTGTGGCCGTAGCAGGTGATACCTTACAGATCATAAACGGAGATGTATTCATTAATGGGAAACCGGCTATCGTACCTCCCTACTCAGCCCGCAAATACAATGTTACCCTCAAGCAGGGATTCACACTTGATAAAGATTACCTCGAAGAGCTGGGTATTATGATCAACGAAACAGAAGGTCCCGGCACCGGCGACCTGCGTGGAAGTGCTCCGCAATACGAAGTGAATCTCACCGAAAAAGAAAAAAACATACTGGCGCAAAAGACAGATATCGTACAGGCCATCACTCCGCGTTATGATACAGTTCCCAACGCCATGCTCTATTTCCCTTACGATAATATTCACCACTATTCAGTAGATAATTACGGGCCCATCTGGATACCTAAAAAAGGAGCCACACTCACACTTACACCCGAAAACTATTCGGTGTATGAGCGAGCCATCCGCAATTATGAGAATAATGATTTTGTGATGAAAGATGGCAAGTTCTATCTTAATGGTCAGCCCGTTACCACCTATACATTCAAGATGAATTATTACTGGATGATGGGAGACAACCGGCATGGTTCACAGGACTCGCGATTCTGGGGCTTTGTACCGGAAGACCGCATTGTGGGTAAGGCCTGGATGATCTGGTTCAGCTGGGATAAAGGCCCACGCTGGAAACGGTTGTTCAATATTGTTAAATGACACGAAACAACTAACTTTAAATGCCCCGGCCCGCCGGGGCATTCCTGTCTATAAATGCACAGACACTATGAACAGTCATACCTATGAATTTTCCTATGAAGTGGCAGATGATATCAGCCAGCTGAATGCCGATGATGCAGCGCTGCTAAATCAGGCCCGTTCAGTAACCGCACAGGCATATGCTCCCTACAGCAATTTCCGTGTGGGCGCTGCTGCCCGGCTCAGCAATGGCGCATTCATAACCGGTACCAATCAGGAAAATGCCAGTTACCCGGTAGCCATCTGTGCCGAAAGAGTGTTGCTGGGCAATGCCGCCACACAATATCCGGGTGTAGCCATTGATACTCTGGCCATCAGCTATGCAAGCGATAACCAGTCAAGCGATCATCCCATTTCTCCCTGCGGCATGTGCCGCCAGGCCTTGCTGGAATATGAAAACCGCACCCATCAGCCCATTCGTTTACTGCTGAGCGGCCAGTCAGGTAAGATTTATATTATTCATACTACCTCGGCATTATTGCCGCTGGCGTTTACCGGCGAAGAACTTTGATGGGTTAAAAAGTTTAAAAGTATAAAGGTTTAAAGGTGGGGCGCTTTTCAATCTCCTTTTCCCTTCTTCCTTTCACCTTTTATCTTATCAAAACAGCGTTTGCACGCCAAAGGCCACCTTGCGTTCATGCTCGAGCAGCCAGCGTTTGCGGGGCAATCCCCCTGCATAACCGGTGAGTTCACCTTTGGCGCCTATTACCCGATGACAGGGGACAATAATAGCGATATTGTTGCGGCCATTGGCACTGGCCACTGCGCGGGTCGATTTGGGGTCACCGGCCTGAATAGCCAGTTGAATATAACTAATGGTTTTACCAAAGGGAATACCCATGAGCAGATTCCATACCTGTTGCTGAAAAGCCGTGCCTTCCTGCGCCAGCGGCAATTCAAATACCCGGCGCTGTCCGGCAAAATACTGGATCAGCTGCTCCATACAGTTGATGGCCAGGGGAGGGAGCCCGGCAGGGGTGGAAATAGGTTCGTCGGCAGGCCTGAAACTAATTTCGCTGATAAAGGTTTCCGTACCGCTGATGCGGATGGGACCCAGTGGGGAATGATAATATGCAGAAAAGGTGTCAGCCAATTTTTAACCCATTGCCCAGTTTTTTATCAGGCGCTAATAAAACTACATCATTATTTTCATCATACACACCCAGCACCAGGCATTCACTCATAAAATCTGCTATCTGCCTGGGTGGAAAATTGACTACTGCAATCACCTGCCTGCCCGCGAGCATTTCGGGAGTATAATGTGCGGTTATCTGGGCCGAGGAACGGCGTTGGCCCAGCTCAGCGCCAAAATCGATCAGCAGTTTATAGGCTGGTCTGCGGGCTTTGGGAAACTCATTTACCTCGAGGATGGTGCCGACACGGATATCTATTTTTTCAAAATCAGCCCAGCTGATGTATGACTGTTCGTTCATATTTATTCAATTACGTTTATAATATCGGAATGGATGATTACCGGTGATCCAGTTTTTTTTGCCTGTAATATTTCTTGATCTTACCTTACTGCAAATTTATGGCTGTATGGAATCAAAAAAGAATAACGGGTTGAACCGTCGCCGTTTTCTTCGCAACACCGGACTACTGGGTGCAGGCATTATGATTGTACCACGTCATGTACTCGGAGGTAAGGGGTATATTGCTCCCAGCGACAAACTCAATATTGCTGCCATTGGTGCAGGAGGCAAAGCCAATGTGAATATTCATAACGCGTTTAATGGTGGCGCCGAAAATATAGTCGCACTCTGTGATGTGGATGACCGGCAATCGGTAGAAAGCCGCAAAAAACATCCCAAAGCATCCTATCACAAAGATTTTCGGGCAATGCTCGAAAAAGAGCGCAATACCATCGATGCTGTTCTGATCAGCACACCCGATCATATGCATGCCACACAGGCCCTGGCCTGTATGCAACTGGGCAAACATGTGTATGTCGAAAAACCACTCACCCACGACATCTATGAGGCCCGTATTCTCACACAGGCTGAAAAGAAATATAAAGTAGTTACCCAGATGGGCAACCAGGGTGCCAGCGGAGATGATACCAGACGTATTGAAGCATGGGTACAGGACGGGCTCATCGGTCATGTACATACCGTGCATGTATGGACCAACCGGCCCGTATGGCCGCAGGGTATTCCCATTCCGCCCGGCAAATTCGATATCCCCAAAGAAGTAGACTGGGACCTCTGGCTGGGTACAGCACCGGTAAGAGACTTTAACCCGATCTATATTCCCGCCAACTGGCGCGGATGGGTTGATTTCGGTACCGGCTCACTGGGTGATATGGGCTGCCATTTCATGGATGTACCTTACCGCGCACTGCAACTCAAATATCCCACAGCTGTGGAATGCAGTGTCACGTCTGCTTATACCGGTTTTTTCCAGGAAGTATTTTATACAGACAGCTATCCGTCTTCCTGCAAGATCCATATACAGTTTCCGCAACGCGGCAAACTGCCTCCCGTAGAAATGATCTGGTACGATGGTGGTATCAAACCAAAACGTCCCGTAGAACTCCTGCCCGATGAAGAAATGGGCGAGTGGGACGGTGGTATCATCTTTGAAGGCAGTAAAGGGAAAATAATGGCCGGGCTCTGGGGACGTAATCCGACCCTGCTGCCTACACGCAAGATGAAAGAAGCCAGACTGCCGGCTATGAAACGTCCCAAAGTAGTCGGTGGCGCCGACGGTCACCAGACAGAATGGGTAAATGCCTGTAAAAAGGGATACGGGGCATATACAAGCTCTCCGTTCAGCTCAGCAGGACCACTTACCGAAACGGTACTCATGGGTAATCTGGCTGTATTGAGCTATAATCACATCGTAAAAAACAGCAAGGGAGAAAACACTTTCCCCGGACGCAAACAACTGTTATGGGATGGAGAGAATATGCGTATCACCAATTTTGAAGCAGCCAATCAATATGTAAAAAGACAGTACAGGGCAGGATGGACGCTTAATCTATAAGCTTTCCGCAAACCTTTGCAGTGGGTTACCTGTGGGAAAAATATCAGGAAAAAAAAGATTTCATCCCTAACTTTAGTCGCCTTATCTCAAAGCCTCATTTTACTCATTATTTATAATTACCATAAGCAGCATGAAAAAAAAGAACGTGTTTTCCGCTTCGCGCCGCAAATTCATCCGTAACAGCTCGGTAGCGGCAGCGGGATTTTTTATCGTCCCCCGTCATGTACTGGGCAATGGATATATTGCTCCCAGCGACAAGCTCAATATCGCCGGCATTGGTGTTGGTGGCAAGGGAGAGAGCGATCTCGCCGAATTTGCCAAGAGTCCTTATGTCAATATCGTAGCTCTTTGCGATGTGGATGACCGCCAGGCAGTAAAATCACGTGAGCGTTTTTCAAAAGCCAATTATTATAAAGACTTCCGGGAAATGCTGGCTAAGGAAAAAAACAATATCGATGCCTGCTCTATTTCCACGCCCGACAACACACACGCTGTAGCAACCCTCGCTGCTATGCAACTGGGCAAACACGTATATACTCAAAAACCACTCACCCACGATATTTATGAAGCCCGCATACTTGCAGAAGCGGCAAAAAAATATAAGGTAGTAACCCAAATGGGCAACCAGGGTGGTTCCGGCGATGGCGTACGTAAAGCCAAGGAAATGGTGAATGCCGGCATGATCGGAGATGTGACCGAAGCACATGCCTGGACAAACCGTCCTGTATGGCCACAGGGCATTCCCACACCCAAAGGCAATTTTGATATCCCCAAAGAACTGGATTGGGATCTTTGGCTTGGACCAGCGCAAAAGATCGATTTCAACCCGGCTTATCTGCCCTTCAACTGGCGTGGCTGGTGGGCCTTTGGTACAGGCGCCCTGGGCGACATGGCCTGCCATATCATGGACCCCATTTACCGCATACTTCCTATTGACTATCCTGATTCTGCCGAATGCAGTGTAGCCAATATCTGGAAAGACATGTGGGCCGAAGGAAACTTTGTAGACAGCTGTCCCCCTGCATCTATTATTCACCTCAACTATCCACGCAAGGATAAAAAAGGCAATATTAAAGTATCCTGGCACGATGGCGGTCTGCTGCCCAGCCGTCCCGATGAACTGCTGCCCGAAGAAGAATTTGGCAACTGGGATGGTGGTGTACTGCTGATCGGCACAAAAGGCAAACTGCTGCTCGATTGCTATGGAGCCAATCCACGCCTGCTCCCCACCAAACTGATGAAGGAAAAAACAATGCCCAAACCCACCATTAAACGCGTACCCGAAGGACATTACCTGCAATGGGTAAATGCTTGCATCGCGGGTTATGGCAAGGGCGAAACCAGCTCACCATTTGAATATGCCGGTCCGTTTACCGAAAGTATTCTGATGGGTAACCTGGCCATCCGCAGCTGGATGATGCTAAATCCAAAACTCAAAGGCTGGAACGACAAATACCTCGGTCGCAAAAAACTCCTTTGGGATGCAAAAAATATGAAGATCACTAATTTTGATGAAGCCAACCAGTTTGTAAAACGCGAATACCGCGATGGCTGGAAACTGGAACTCTGATAAAACCAGGATCAATTGCTATAGGGGCCACTCGTAAGAGTGGCTTTTTTATTGCAAACAAAGCTTCACATACAATAAAATAACAGTGCCGGCTATCATGCTCCTTTTAGTCGTGCATCCAGATCAAACGCCTCCACAGTTCTTACCTTTACCAGGTCAGTAAACCCCGCAAAGAGCGGATTAAGCAGATAATTATAATCAGCGGGATTCACAGCAGATCGCACGCGTATGGCCAGGTACTTGTTATTGCGCATCCACGCATCGCCCAGCCGGCGGTTGGCCGTCTGATCCGGCTGCTGCCAGTGCCCGGGATAATCCGTATCCCTGATTAACAGGATAGGAGCCTTCCCGGATAATTCGAGCGTCATCAGAAATAATTTATCGGGAACCGAGAAGCGATCAAAGTGAACCAGACTTTCGAGCAAGGCCAGTGAACTATTGCTGCTGGTATAAAGCATATACACACCTCTGCTGTTCCAGCGCCCGCCTACCTTAAAGGCACCCGTACCACTTAAATCGCGGGTTCTGACTTCCTGCTGTACTATTCTGAAAACGTCCATAGCTGCAGCTGTTTAAGCGTATACACCTTCTTCTATGCGAACCAGTACATCCGTAACCAGGGATATACCGGTAAATGTATCCAGAAGCTGATAAGGTTGTTTGTTGTGGAGTGCGCGGTTGGCTGTGGTAAACCAATGACGAACCTTTTCCTCGCTGCCAAAAACCTGGTACGCATGCTCCATTACTTTGGCAATCTCTATGGCATGTGAGGAGATTTTTTTGTTGAATCGCTCTGTGGCCGATTTGCGTTCAAGAGTCTTGACAGATACATCCAACACTTCCTCGGCCATAGCCTTTCGGCTGATACCCAAAAAGCGGGCGAGACTTTCTATTGAGCGACGGGTAACACCTTTTTCGCCCAGAAGGATATAATCAAACTCAGAAAGAATGCGCACAGAAGTTTCTCCCAGCCAGCGAAAAACACCCGCCACCCCGGAACCGATGGAATAGGCCAGATCAGGATCCTGCACTACAGACGCAGTTTCGGTTTTCTGATGGTAGGAGCGTGAGGCTGTTTTTTTCTTTTTGGGAGAGGGAGATTTTCGGACACCACTTTTCATATGCGACATTTTATACAAAATTAGGAATATTTGTCCATATCTCTCAAATACGATCTACCCGTTTTTTCACCTTACTCAGTAGCGTAAAGGGACGCGAAGCAAATTAAGAACGTAAAGAGCGCAAAGGAAACATTAGCACACCAGCATATTAGCCAATCAGCACATTTCTACTCGCTTATTTTTCCTTGTGAACTATACTGGGATGCCGGCTGCAGGGGGCAAAAGCCAGTTAACCTGCTTATGCCAGTAGTTATTCAATCAAAGTATAACTGAAAAAATATCCGACTTACAGTCCGGAGAATTATAAAAAATCAGTTACTCGCTCAGCAGAGAGGTGAGACTCAAGAGTTCTTCTTTTTTGTAATGATCTGTTTCTCCTTTGAAACACTTGCTGAACTCTGCCAGCAGATATTGAATCACCTGGCGGTTGCTTTGTGGTTTGAAATACTGTTCGGCCGGTTCAATAGAAATTCGTTTGAAATAACTCTCCACATCGGCATGTGAAAATACCTGTCCTGTAGTAGGGTCAATAAAAAATTCGGCCTGATGAAAGGGGTCTGGCAGATTAAGCGATGAATAGCCTGGTTTGAAATAGGCGATGATAAACTGCCGGGGTATAG
>JAGODE010000167.1 GCA_017998385.1 Chitinophagaceae bacterium
AAACAATGTGCTAATGTGCTAATGGGTTAATGTGCTAATGAATAAGAATATTGACCCATTAGCACATTAGCACATTAACCCATTAGCACATTAATCCTTTAGCACATTCTCTCTCTTTTCCCTACCTTTGCGCCCTATGACAATCGAAAAATTACAGGATATGCGGTCCCGCGTTACCGGGATAAGGAGGTTTCTTTGACGTCGAGAACCGACGCCAGAAAGTAGAAGCCGATAAGCAGTTATCATTAAGTCCCGGTTTTTGGGATGATAACAAGCGCGCTACAGAAATTCTAAAAAATATTAAGCTAAACGAGTACTGGGTCAATCTCTTTGAAGAAACAGAGACGGCGGTAGAGGATTTTGCTGTTTTATTCGAGTTTTGGAAAGGAGGGGATGCCTCGGAGGAAGAGACCCAGGCAGCCTATGATAAGGCGCTCGTTATGCTCGACGATGCCGAGTTTAAAGCCACGCTCAATGAACCGGAAGATGAGCTGCCTGCTGTATTGCAGATCAACTCAGGTGCCGGTGGTACGGAGAGCCAGGACTGGGCCGAGATGCTTGCCCGTATGTATCGCATGTACGGCGAAAAGCAGGGCTGGAAAGTCACTGAACTCGACTGGGTCTGGGGCGATGGGGCCGGTATCAAAACAGCCACCCTCCAGTTTGAAGGCCCGTTTGCCTATGGCTTCCTGAAAGCAGAAAGCGGCGTGCATCGTCTGGTACGTATTTCCCCCTTCGACAGCAATGCCCGTCGCCACACCTCATTCTGCTCGGTATTTGTGTACCCGCTGGTAGATGATACGATTAATATTGAGGTAAAGGATTCGGAAGTGAAAATGGAGACAGCCCGAAGTGGCGGTGCCGGTGGTCAGAACGTAAACAAGGTAGAAACAAAGGTAATGCTGACCCACATTCCAACCGGTATTGTGGTGGTATGCCAGACAGAACGTACGCAGCTGGGCAACCGAGAAAAGGCGATGACCATGCTGAAAAGCCGGCTCTATGAAGAAGAGCTGCGCAAACGCAATGAAGCCAAAGACGCAGCCAACAGTAAAAAGAAAAAAATCGAATGGGGCAGCCAGATCCGCTCCTATGTTTTCCATCCCTATAAAATGATCAAGGATCACCGTACCGATTATGAAACAGGCAATATTCAACCCGTAATGGATGGCGAACTGGATGGATTTATCAAAGCATACCTGATGAGTGAGAAAGAAGCGGAAGGCAACTAAAAAATGTGCCGATGGGTTAATGTGCTAATGTGCTAATTGGAGTAGGGGATGAAACTACATATGCTATTCTGATAGTCGTTGTTTAGCTGTAAAGATTATCTTTGACAGCATACGACTGATCTCCTGGCATAATGCCATCAGTGCAGCGCAATCCGGATAGCCGGGTAAGGCCATACAAAGCTCCAGCCAGTAGCTGGTTTCGTCCGCTTCCTTGGCTGCGATCTTCATTTTATGTATAAAATCTTTTCTGCTTTCAGCATGCTGGGCTTCCCTTACCATTGCCCCGATTGAAGTGCCAGAACGTGTCAGCTGATTAGCTATAACAAAATGCTGGGCTTCTTTTAACTGACTGGTATAAAGGATTGTTTTCAGTGAAAATTGAAAAGTCTTCTGCACAATAACATTGGAATTTTTTTTGTCGGTCATTTCCAAAATAACTGTTCTTGTCATTAGGAACCATGGGAAAAAAACGAGGAAAAAAGTGATTTTTCCCCAGTCGGTTCATTAGCATACTAACACATCAGCACACTAGCACATTAGTTGACTCATTCTCTTTACCTTTGCCAGCAAAATCTTCAAATCACATGAGCATTGGCACTTTTTCCTATCCTCTTCCTGCAAATGAACCAATTCTGAATTATGGTCCCGGGTCGGCTGAAAAGAAGCGGCTGAAAGAGGTACTGGCAGAATTGAAAAAGCAGGTTGCAGACATTCCCATGTATATCGGTGGAAAAGAGGTACGCACCAATAAAAAGGTGGCCCTGCATCCGCCCCATGAAACGGCCCATACGCTGGGGCATTTTCATGCCGGAGAAGAAAAACATGTGAAGCAGGCTATTGAAGCCGCACTGGCTGCCAAAGAGGCCTGGGCTGCCATGAGCTGGGAAAGCCGGGCTGGTATCTTCCTCAAAGCTGCCGACCTGATTGCTACCAGGTACCGCCCGTATATGAATGGTACTACAATGCTGGGACAAAGTAAAAATGCTTTTCAGGCAGAGATCGATTCAGCCTGCGAAATCATCGACTTTCTCCGTTTCAATGTACATTTTCTGAGCGAAATATATAAGCAGCAGCCGATCAGCGGACCGGGCATGCATAACCGTATGGAGTATCGCCCGCTGGAAGGTTTTGTACTGGCAGTGACACCGTTTAACTTCACTGCTATTGGCGGTAATCTTCCTACTTCTGCTGCCATGTGTGGCAACGTGGTGGTATGGAAACCGGCTAATACACAGGTATACTCTGCCCAGATGTTTATGCGTATTCTGCAGGAAGCCGGACTGCCAGACGGGGTCATCAACCTCGTATATGTGGATGGTCCTACGCTGGGTAAGGTCTGCTTCAGTCATCGCGATTTTGCCGGCGTACATTTTACCGGCTCCACGGGCGTGTTTAATCAAATGTGGGAAACGATTGGTAAGAATATGGGCAGCTATCGCAGCTATCCGCGTATCGTAGGTGAAACGGGTGGTAAGGACTTTGTGGTGGCCCACAGCAGTGCCGATGCAGATGTGGTAGCTACCGCATTATTGCGTGGCGCATTTGAATTTCAGGGGCAAAAATGTTCTGCCGCATCCAGGGCCTATATTCCCAGCAATATCGCCGAAGAGGTAAAAAAGAAACTCGTAGCCGGCGTGAAGAGTTTTAAGATGGGCACGGTAGAAGACTTTACCAATTTTGTGAATGCAGTGATCGATGAAAAAAGCTTTGATAAGATCAAGAGCTACATTGATAATGCCAAAAAAGATAAAAAAGCCGACATACTGGTAGGGGGTAAATGTGATAAGAGTAAAGGTTATTTTATACAGCCTACTGTTATTGAAACCAAAGACCCGCAATATGTGACGATGTGTGAGGAAATTTTTGGTCCGGTACTTACGATTTATGTATATCCGGCCAATCAGTTTGAGAAAACCCTTGAGCTGGTTGACAATACATCGCCTTATGCGCTTACAGGTTCTATCATAGCGCGCGATCGCGGCGCCATTGAACTGGCTACAACCCGTTTGCGCCAGGCGGCTGGTAATTTTTATATCAATGACAAACCGACCGGTGCGGTAGTAGGGCAGCAGCCTTTTGGCGGCGCCCGTGCCAGCGGTACCAACGATAAGGCTGGTTCCATTCTTAACCTGTACAGATGGTTGAGTGCACGTACAATTAAAGAAACATTTAATCCTCCGGTAGATTATCGTTATCCGTTTCTGCAGGAGAAGTAAGAAAGGAAAATATTTTTTCAGAGCCCGGTCACAAGACCGGGCTTTTTACTTATTTCAAACAGCTTCTGATACAATTCAGCAATGTAAAATGTCAGTTCAGGCGTCATTCAGTTCCGGCGGCCTGAATGAGCCGCTATGTTTGCATCCACATTAATCATCTAAATCAAAAGTTCATGAAAAAAACATTTTTACTGATCGGTATTAGTCTTCTGTCGTTTGCAGGCTTTGCTCAAAAGGGTAACAATCAGATTAACGTGGGTGTGGAGCTGGGGCTTCCCACAGGCGATAACGGTGATGTAAGCAAGGCAGGTTTTGGTGGAACCGTAAAAGGCCTGTATGGTATTGGCACTGCCGGACAGCTGAGTCTTACTACCGGGTTTATTTCTTTTTCTGCCAAAAGTGAGTTTGCCGAACTTCTCGGTGCCGATAAAATTACCAGTACGGTTGTGCCTATCCTGGCCGGTTACCGTCATCACTTCAGCGGTTTCTTCGTGGAGCCTCAGGTTGGTTATGGTATCTATGGCGGTAAAATCAAAGGAGGCGATTTTGCAACCAGCGATTCTCAAGGCGCATTTACCTGGGCGGCAGGTGTGGGTTACATTTATAAAAATGCAGAGATCGGTGCCCGTTATCAAAGCATGTCAAAAGATGGCGAAAGCTCAGGTTTTGTAGGTATTCGCCTGGCATATAATTTTTCACTGGGTGGAAATAAATAAGCATCCGGCAATCGCTTATTTCAATAAAGGCTGTTCCCGTAAGAACAGCCTTCTTTTGTTATAAACAACAACACGGGTGTTTTTAGGGCTTTTGTTACCGTAAAGGGGGTTGGATTATACTTAATTCAATTGGAAAATGCAATACCCGTCATGTGGTATTCTGTTGCTTTTGCATTTATTTTAACGTAGTTAACCCTTTGAATTTCAAAAACTTGATCTTAAGTTTGCGGCGGAATTGATTTACATTCTAAACCACAAAACACATTTTATGAAAAAGGTTTTCTTAGCCGCAACATTTGTAGTTGCAAGTTTTATGGGTGCGTATGCTCAGCCTGCTGAAGGATTCAAATTTGGTGCTGGTGTTCGCGCTTCTCTGCCTATTGGTGATATGTCCGATGGTTATTCTTTCGGTATTGGTGCTGAGCTGCAGGGCGAATATGGTATTTCTGACATGATCTCAGCTGTTGGTACTACAGGTTACACCAGCTTCTTCGGAAAGAAATTTGATATTCCCGGTGTAGGTTCAGTTAAGAATGATGCCCTCGGTTATATTCCCATCCTGGTAGGTGCCCGTGTATATCCTTCTACTAACTTCTTCATCGGAGCTCAGGTAGGTTACGGTATCCTCACTGGTAGCGGTAGCGAAGGTGCTTTCAACTATCAGCCTCAGGTAGGTTACAATGCAGAAACATTCCAGGTTGCTTTAAACTACAACGGTCTTTCAAAGAGCGGTAGCACTTTAAGCCATCTTGGTCTGACTGCTATCTACAAATTTGGCGGTAACTAAGCCGAAATTGTTTCTTTTTATTCCTGAAAGCCGGCAATTTGCCGGCTTTCGTTATTGTATAACAGCAGATAAGTGCTCATATATTTCAACTTATATAAATTTAAAAACGACTGGCAAAGTGGTTGATAATTGTCAATTAATTGCATTTTAAGAGGTTTTACTTATAGGAGATAATTGGAATGCTGAATAGTTTCGCACAGTTAAATGAATAACTGAACCGTCATTTAACGATATTCTGAACCATCCAAAAATCCAGTATGAGAAACCTTTTAGTTACGGGTAGACTTTACCTGCTTGCCATTTTGCTGATGTGTGTTTCTTCCATCAGCGCTCAACAGGTTACCGGAGCATCCTCTCCACTTACAGTTAATCCAGGCAATTTTACGATCATTGATCCCAGTCTCCAGGTTGTTGGCTCTGTCGACATCACCGATTTTACCGTACAAATTGTAGGCAACTACTATCAGGGCGATGAACTGTCTTTTGATGGCGGTCTGGCTGGTAGTCTTGGTATCAGCGGAACCTACACAACGATGTCGGGTGTAACCGGTATTCTTAATTTTTCCGGTACAGCCTCTCCTGCCAGCTGGCAGGCTGTTTTGCGTACGGTTTCTTTCCGTAATACAACAGCCGAATGCGGTCCCGGTAACCGGCAAATACAGTTTATGTCTGGCCGTTACCTGTATAACCAGTTCAATGGTCATTATTACGAATATGTAGGCGATAATCTTAACTGGAAACAGGCCAAAGATGCAGCAGCCAACCGTTCTTATAACGGATTGCAGGGCTATCTGGCTACTTCTTCTTCGCAGGCCGAAAACAATTTCATCTGGAAACTGATGGCATCCGATGCCTGGGTAGGTAGTACTTACGACTATAACGAACTTGTCGCCGCTGGGGTTACTGTATATGCTGACCAGGCCGCTGCAATCGGTAAGGTATACTGGGTAACCGGACCAGAAAAGGGAACATTCGTGAGTTCAGGACTGGGAAGTCCCGTGGCACAGAACGGACAGTATATGAACTGGAACCCCGGCGAACCCAACAACTACAGCAATACAGCCGAATATTATACTCAACTCTATTCTTCCCAGCAGGGACGCTGGAATGATCTGCCTATCAGCAGTGCGCTGCCTTATCTCGTAGAATACGGCGGTATGCCCGGCGATATGCCGCAAAGCAACAATTACAGCCGTCGTCTCGAACTATCCAATACCCTGGGTGGCGAAATTACCGGTGGTAATGTCTCCGTTTGTACCGGTTCTAACTCCGTAACACTTACTACCACTGCGGCAGTGCCCGGTGTAAACATTGTAAGATGGGAATATTCCTACGATAATTTTATTACACCCGGCGTTGCCATCAGCCATACCGGTTCAACTTATACAGCCACCAACCTTACACAAACTACCTTCTTCCGCAGTATTGCATCGGGTAACCTCTGCAGTGAAGCCCCTTCCGCATCTACCAAAATAACAGTTGGTACAACAGTGGCGGGTAATCTGTCGGCCGACAACACATCGCTGTGTAACGGATCAGGTGCACTTATCTCACTTACCGGTAATAGCGGTAATGTGGTAAAATGGCAATACAGTACAGATAACAATAGCTGGAATGATATTGCCAGCACCAGTGTACAATACCATACAGGCGCGCTCTCAACCGGTACTTATTATTACCGCGTGCATGTAAGCAATGCGGCCTGTGGTACAACTGTAATTTCCTCTTCTTTGCAGATCACCGTATCTGCGGCCTCTGGCTCAGTAAGCGGTACTGTAGCAGGTACCAGTATGCTGTGCGGTGTGGGAGCTACCGGCACACTCACGTTGAGCGGATATACAGGCAATATCGTAAAATGGCAAAAATCTACTGATAATGGCCTCGTCTGGTCTGATATTGCCAACACTACAGCCTCTCTTTCGCTGGCGAATCAAACCGTGACCACGCTTTACCGCGCCGTTGTAAAAAATGGCAGCTGTAATACCGTAAATACTTCTGCGTTTACCGTTACCTATCTCGGAGGTGTCAACACCTGGCTGGGCACTATCGACACCGACTTCGGTAAACTGGGCAACTGGTCCTGTAAAATACCGGCAAACGGTGAAGATATCCGCATCAGCACCACCGCACCGTTTATGCCCCTGCTTGATCAGGACCGTACGCTTGGCCGTATTTTGTTTGAGGACAATACATCACTTGGTGTAAATGGTTATACTCTCACGGTAGAAGGTGATATAAGTGGCCCCAATACCGGCGTATTGAAAGGGTCTGCTACCAGTAAGCTTGTATTTAACGGATATACCAACTCACAACCGATCTATTTTGATCAGTCGGTTCCCGGTACGAGTAACCATTTTGCCAACTGGACGGTAAATAAACAGGGTTTAGTTCCCGTCGACCCCGTATTGCAGTGTACTCCTGTGACAAGCTACCCTTTTATCAACATGGGCATCAGCCGCGTACAGTTGGGAAATATTGACAAAAGCAGTGATCTCGCTGTAAATGGCGAAGGCTATTTCGATTATACAGCAACCGACACTACCACGCTTCAGCAGGGCAGCAGCTATACAGCTACCGTAACTGTGAGTACCGAATACGAGCATTTTGTATATATATGGATTGACTGGAACAATGATGGTGATTTTGATGATGCCAACGAAAGCGTAGGTTCCAACTACTTCGATTATAGCAACAGCAATGAAGTGACTGTTACGTTTACCACACCTTTTATAGGCGGTGATATCACCGGTGGTAAAAAAAGGATGCGGATTGCAGGCGGTTACATGTATGGTACTATTGAGCCCTGTTATATAGATTATGGCGATATTGAAGATTATACTATATTTCTGGCTCCGATACCTTCGCCCGAGGCATTACTCGTACCCGGCAACAAAGTAGTGATCGGAGGCACCCTTACATTTACTAACGGAAAAATACTGTTGGGCAATCAGGATCTGCAATTAAGCAGTTCGGCCTCTGTTACCGGTGCCAGCGAAGAGCGTTATTTTGTAACTGATGGAACCGGCCGTTTGCAAATCCAGATCCCGGCTGGTCAATCCAGAACCTTCCCCCTGGGTAATGGCGCTTACAACCCGCTTTCTATTACCAACCGAAATGCAGCTGCCGACATCTTTGGAGTGAAAGTCCTCGATGAAGTATATCGCGATGGCATAGCCGGCCAGGCCATAACCACCTCACGTGTACAACGTACATGGGATATTCATAAGCAGAATGCCAATACAGGAGCAGGGGTAGACTTTGTTTTCAACTGGAATGATGGCGAATACAATCTGTTGTCGAATCCCTACCTGCACCATTATAATGGTACCAAATGGGATCGCCTGAATGGCTCGTTCACGGCCTCTTCCAACTCCCTGACCTATACTGGTTATACCGGTACTTTCTCACCATTTGCCGTAGTTGACTATACCTTTACACTGCCGGTAAGCTGGTTAAACTTTACTGCCACACGCCAGAGCAGCAGGGTAGACCTTGCCTGGAGTACAGCCAGCGAGACCAATGCAAAGGATTATATCATACAACACTCAACCGATGGTGTACAGTGGAATGATCTGGGACAGGTTGCAGCCACAGGCAATACCGCACAGCGTTCGGATTATAGTTTTATACACCACACTCCGGCACAGGGCAACAATTACTACAGAGTGCTGCAACGCGATCAGGATGGGAAGAGCAGCTACAGTCCCGTACGCACGGTGCGTATGACGGATAAAGCCAGTGCCATTGTGATATTAGGTAACCCCGTAGCGCAACAAATCAACCTGCTGCTGACCCAGTCACAATCACTGCAGTTACTGGCTGCCGACGGACGTCTGGTATGGCAGGGTAAGCTGAATGCCGGCGCACAAAAGGTTGATGTAAGCCGTCTCGCTGCAGGAATTTATACGCTGCGAAGCGAAACAGAAACTATACGTATTACAGTACAACATTAATAATACTAAAGATGCTTAGTATACCGGGCGAAGAATTACCCGGTAACGAATGCAGGATTTTTTCCAGGATTTCAATCAAAGGCAGCCAGTTGGCTGCTTTTGATTTTCATACAGTTATGTTTTTTGGCATGGTTTTCTGGATATCAGGCTCAGTTACCTATCATTTTACCATAAAATGAAGTATATATGAAGAAACAAGTACTGAGCATTTTAGGGTTGAGCCTTTGCATGGCCGGCCCCGTAGCAGCGCAAACAACCAGTTTTGGACTTAAAGCCGGCCTGAATGTGGCCAGCCTGGAAACCTCCGGTACCGATTTGAATGGCAAAGCCGGATTACATGTGGGTGGATTGGCGCATATCCATATCTCTCCCCACTTTGCATTGCAGCCTGAATTGATGTATTCGATGCAGGGCGGTCAGCGCAATAACCAGACGATTAAACTGAATTATGTAAATATTCCTTTCCTGGCCCAGTATATGGCCAATGATGGTTTTCGGTTGCAGACAGGGCCACAACTGGGCATACTGGCAGCAGCCAAATCCAAAACCGGCGATGTGGAGGTGGATGTAAAAGATAACCTCAGCGGTACAGAGTTCTCCTGGGTATTTGGTGCCGGCTATCTGTTTAAACAGGGATGGGGCATCGATGGCCGTTTTAATCTCGGTTTAAGTAATGTAGATGATAATGACAACAGCACCGTCAAAAACCGCGTTTTCCAGATTGGCGTATTTTACCAGTTTCCCACTGCAGGCCGGGGTGGCCGTTCGCATCGATAATCATTTTCTCCTTTTATATTTCGAAGCCCTTTTTCAAAGGGCTTCGTTATTTTTACAAAAAAGTAGACGCTTGAAATCGATTCTTTCGCAGGAGCAGCTGGCTATTACAATCAAAAGACTGGCACATCAGATACTCGAAAATCACACGGGTTTAGCAGATACCGTACTTATCGGGCTTCAGCCGCGGGGTATTTATTTATCAGACAGGGTAGTGGCTGAGATCCGTAAGGAGTTTCCGGATACGGCCGTGCAATACGGAAAACTGGATATTACTTTTTACCGCGATGATATCCGTAAGGAATTACATGTGGCCAATCAGACTGATATTCCTTTTTCTATCGAGGGCAAAAAAGTGATCCTGATCGATGATGTATTATATAC
>JAGODE010000427.1 GCA_017998385.1 Chitinophagaceae bacterium
GGGTTATTATTGTATATGAGTTATTAATATTGCCTTTTTATCTGTACTACCTGATCAAAAAGTATTTTTTTACCGAAATAAAAAAAGAGATCAACAAGCTCAAACCGAAGTAAGAATGAAACAATTTATTTCCGTTGATGATGTGCCCGATATTGACGGGCTGGTACAAAAGGCACTGGCCTACAAGTCTCAACCACTGATCGATAAGGCCCTGGGGGCTAATAAACGCATCGGTTGTTTATTTCTTAACCCCAGTATGCGTACGCGCCTCAGTACACAGATTGCAGCACATAACCTGGGCATGGAGTCAATTGTATTTAATGTAGGCAGTGAAGGTTGGGCACTTGAGTTTGAAGAAGAGGCTATCATGAGTGGCAACACAGTAGAGCACGTAAAAGATGCAGCTCCTATTTTCGGAAAATATTTCGACATCCTGGCTATCCGCACCTTCCCTTCGCTCAAAAACCGAGAAGATGATTACAGCGAACTGTACATCAAACAATTTATCAAATATGCCGGCATCCCGGTAGTAAGCCTCGAAAGCGCCACACTGCATCCGCTGCAAAGCCTCACAGATGTAATTACGATTACGGAAAATTATCCGCAGCTGGCCGGTGGCAGAAAACCTAAAATTGTACTCACCTGGGCTCCGCATGTAAAACCACTGCCCCAGTGTGTAGCCAACAGTTTTTCGCAATGGATGACTGCCTGGGGAAAAGCTGATTTTGTGATCACACACCCCGAAGATTATGAATTGAGCGACCAATTTACCAGGGGGGCTACTATGACCACCAACCAGGACGAAGCATTGAAGGATGCCGATTTCGTATATGTAAAAAACTGGAGTACGTTTAATGATTATGGCCGCATCTATTCCAATGACCCCGACTGGATGCTGACACAGGAAAAGCTTGCTGCAACCAATAATGCCAAGGTCATGCACTGCCTGCCTGTTCGCCGGAATGTAGAACTGAGTGACGAAGTGCTCGATGGGCCCAATAGTCTCGTAACGCAGGAAGCCGGCAACCGGGTATGGGCAGCCCAGGCCGTACTCTCCACCATTTTACAGTCAAATGGATAAACTATATATCGTTAAGATAGGCGGCAACATCATTGATGATGAAGCCAAGCTCAATCAGTTTCTCGCACATTTTGCCGCCATCCCCGCCCGGAAGATACTGGTACACGGAGGAGGCAAACTGGCCACACGGCTGGCAGAAAAGATGGGCGTGGAGCAACAACTGGTCGATGGTCGCCGCATAACCGACGGGGAGACACTTAAGATCGTGACCATGGTATATGCCGGCTATGTGAATAAGAATATCGTGGCACAATTACAGGCCTTTCAGTGCAATGCAATCGGGCTTTGCGGAGCAGATGGCGACGCCATACTGGCTCACAAACGCAAACACCCGGTACTGGATTACGGATTTGTAGGTGATGTAGATGCCATCAACCAGCCTTTGATCAGCCTGCTGCTCGATCAGCAGATCAGCATTGTATTTGCGCCCATTACACACGACCAGCAAGGGCAACTACTCAATACCAATGCAGATACAATCGCTCAGGAACTGGCAAAGGGACTAAGCCACCACTACGATGTATCACTGATATATAGTTTTGAAAAAAGTGGCGTATTGCTGGATGCTGCCGACGATAATACCGTCATTGCCTTACTGAATCGTGAATACTACCAGCAACTGAAGGCGAAACAAAAAATATTTGCCGGCATGCTGCCCAAACTCGATAATGCATTTGCTGCACTTGACAGCGGCGTAGGCAGAGTCATCATTGGCAAGGCAGAAAACCTGCCCAGCCTTATCGAGGGACAGTCCGGTACGACCATTATCAATGAATAATTCGTTATATACACTGCAGCAGGATGCGCTTTTACTGCTCAAAGAGCTCATCAGCATTCCTTCCTTTAGCAGGGAAGAAGATGGCACTGCATCGGCTATCGCCAAATTTCTGGCAGTGCGTCAGATAGAAGCTTCGCGGGTTGGCAACAATGTATTTGCAAAGAATAAATACTTTGACCCGGCTAAACCAAGCATTCTGCTCAACTCGCATCATGATACGGTAAAACCCAACCCCCAGTACAGCCGTAATCCGTTCTCGCCCGATGAGGCAGATGGCCGCCTGTATGGATTGGGCAGCAACGATGCGGGCGGTTGTCTCGTATCGCTGATTGCCACCTTTCTGCATTATTATGCAGCAAAAGATCTGCAGTATAATCTGGTGCTGGCAGCCACAGCAGAAGAAGAAATATCAGGTACCGGGGGTATTGAATATGCCCTGCAGTACCTGCCACCCATAGATTGTGCCATTGTAGGCGAGCCTACACTTATGCAGATGGCTGTGGCTGAGCGTGGGCTCTTGGTACTGGATTGTGTAAGCCACGGTAAAGCCGGTCATGCAGCCCGCAATGAAGGCGATAACGCGCTTTATAAAGCCCTGGAAGATATTGAATGGTTCAGGACGGCCACACTTGAAAGAATATCGCCGTTGCTGGGGCCATCTAAAATGAGTGTCACCGTTATTGAAACAGAAAATAAGGCTCACAATGTAGTGCCCGCCACCTGCCGATTCGTGGTAGACACACGCATCAATGAACTGTACAGGTTTGAGGAAGTGGTAGCATGGATACGCAATCATGTAAAATGTGAGGTCACCCCCCGCAGTATGCGAATGCGCTCCACATCAATTGCACTGGATCACCCGCTGGTGGCTGCCGGTCTGAAACTGGAGCGCAGCTACTATGGAT
>JAGODE010000168.1 GCA_017998385.1 Chitinophagaceae bacterium
GTATAAGACCTATATTCCTGCAGGCGATCAGATCATTGATGTGATACCCCAGGAATTTACTGTAGATAATTTCCAGAATATTCCCAACCCCATTGGATACAGCGGCGTGAAAGTGGGTGCAAATTTCCATATCATCACTGGTGATAAAAATGCTATCCGCAATATCAACCGCAGTGTGGAGAAATCAGGTTTACATACAAAAGACCTGGTACTGCAGCCCCTCGCCAGCTCATCGGCCGTTATGGCTCAGGAAGACCTGGAAGCCGGTGTAGCCATCGTGGATATAGGTGGGGGCACAACCGACCTGGCTGTTTTTTATGAAGGTATCCTGAAACATACAGCCGTAATTCCGTTTGCCGGCGAAAACATCACCAACGATATTAAAACGGGATTGGGTGTATTGAAAACACAGGCTGAGCAGATGAAAGTGCAGTTTGGCAGCGCACTCGCCAATGAAGCCAAATCCAATGCCTATATCACCATTCCCGGCCTGCGTGGCATGCCTGCCAAAGAGATCAGTGTTAAAAACCTGGCCAATATCATCCAGGCCCGCATGAGCGAGATCATGGACTTTGTAACCTACCATCTTAAGCAGGTGGGATTGGATAACAAATCACTGAATGGTGGTATCGTACTCACCGGTGGTGGTTCACAGCTGCGTCACCTCATTCAGCTTACTGAATATGTAACAGGTCTGCCGGCACGTATTGGTTTCCCCAATGAGCACCTGGCTGCCGGTCATATCGAAGAGCTGGCCCGTCCTACTTACTCAACCTGTATCGGTCTTATTCTTAAAGGATATGATGACTACGAGCATAACCGCAAGCAGTTTGAAACAGAATACAAAAAGGTGGAAGTACCACAGGGACTGAAACAGCGGGAGGTAGAAGCTGAAGTGGCAATAGAAGAGGAGGAAGAAGAAATAGCAGCACCACAACGTATAAGACAACGCAAAAGCCTCAACAATTTCTGGGGCAAGTTTAAAGACGGAATCATCGATCTTTTCAAAGAGGAAGAAGATAAACATTTATAAGCAGGGACTAACCAACCATGCTTGCTTACTAACCCAACAACCCAAATTCTAAACTACCCTCGCCTTCATCCTATGAGTACAGGCAAAGAGGGTTTTAAACGGAGATAATATGATACATTTTGATTTGCCCAAGGAAAAATCATCTATCATCAAGGTAATTGGTGTAGGTGGTGGTGGCGGAAACGCGGTCAATCACATGTTCGGTCAGAACATTGAAGGGGTAAACTTCATTATTTGCAATACAGATGCGCAGGCACTTGCCAACAGTGGTATTCCTAACAGAGTACAACTGGGACCACATCTTACCCAGGGCCTTGGTGCAGGTGCTAATCCCGAAATCGGCCGCCAGGCTACAGAAGAATCGCTCGAAGAGATTAAGCGTATTCTTGAAGTAAATACCAAGATGGCCTTCATAACAGCTGGTATGGGTGGTGGTACGGGTACAGGTGGTGCGCCTATCATTGCCAAGATCTGTAAAGACCTCGGCATTCTTACGGTAGGTATTGTGACCACGCCATTTACCTACGAAGGCCGCAAACGTCAGTTGCAGGCAGAAGAAGGCATCAAGAATCTGAAAAATTATGTAGATACCCTGCTGGTAATCAGTAACGATAAACTGCGTCATCAATACGGGAATCTAAAAATGCGCGAAGCATTTGAACGCGCCGATAATGTACTGGCTACGGCTGCCAAATGTATCACAGACGTGATCAACAGCACTGGTCAGATCAACGTCGACTTTGCGGATGTATGTACCGTTATGCGCAACGGCGGTGTGGCTATACTGGGCAGTGCTGCTGTGGCTGGTGAAAACCGTGCTAATAAAGCTATTGAAGAAGCACTCAACAGCCCGCTCCTCAACGACAGCGATATCCGTGGTGCCAAATGGATTCTTATTAATATCAACTCCAGTGAAGGTGAACATGAGTTTACCATGGATGAAGTTGAAACTATCCAAAACCACCTGCTCAGCCAGGCTGGTGAGGGTACCGATGTAATCCTGGGTCTGGGTTACGACAGCACACTTGGCGATAAATTGGGTATCACCCTTATCGCTACTGGTTTTGAGTACCGCGACCCGTTTACTAAAAAAGAAAAGAAACAACCTCTGCCACAGCAGGAAGAGAAGATTGTGATGATACTGGGCGATACACCCAGGCCCACTCCTCCCGCAACACCGGCAGCACCTGCAGCTACACCAGTGGCTTCTGTAAGCGAACCTGCTGAGACCGTACCGCAGGCGCTTGCGCCGCGACTGATAGAAGAACTGCCGGTAGCCGAAGCTCCCATGCCGGATGCCCAGGAATATGTAGAGCAGCCATACCAGCGCGAGCAGGAACCTCTGCTGTTGTTTGAACTGAATATGCCTGGCGATGCAGCTATCATTGGCGTACCAGGTAATAATAAAGAAACAACAACACCAAAAGCAGCGCTGAAGACAGAAGAAGAGAAGACTCAACCTTTGATGCCTTTTCTGAATGAGCCGGAACCTGCTGTTGAAAAACCAGTGCAGCAGCAGTCAACTTCTCCTTTTGTAAGCAGACCCGCACCTACGCCTGCCGCAGGTGCTCAAAATAGTAATACTCAGCAGCCGGCGGCTGCCGGAGGTTACCTGGCCAGACCATCCAATATCTACGCAGAGTCAAAGACAGAGGTTATCCCCTCAAAGCCCACTGCCGAAGAGCCGGTCCCTTCACCAATGGTTGCCGCAAAAGCCGATGAAGACATCAGCGATCTGCAAATGCAACTGGTAGAGCGGGATGACATTCCTGCGGCGGATATGCCGTTGGCCCATCAAACTCAATTAACATCCGGCAACAAAGCAGAGGATCCAGCATTGCTGGACGAAGCAGAGGAGCAGAAACGAAGGGCGGCCGAACGACTTCACAAGTTGCGCAACTTGTCATTTAACGTTAATGGTGCAGACCCTAATAATGAGTTTGAGACAGTGCCGGCATATATCCGCCGCAATATGGAATTGCATAATAATTCCAATCACGTAGAGCAGTTTTACAGCAACTACGAAGTGCGTAAGGATGACAAGAATCAAACACAGATCAGCACGATCAATACATTCCTGGATGGTAAAAAACCGGATTAAATGATTCGTTCCCCGGCATCAGTCCGGGGAACGATAATTGTTTCTGGTAAAATGCCGTAACGTTTTCGTTCCAATGAAGCCTTCTAAACGGCCGTGTTTTTAGTTGTTCCCCGGTGCTTTCACCGGGGTTTTTTTGTGAATAGTGGTCAGTGGTCAGTGGTCAGTGGCCAGTGGTCAGTTGATGGTGAACAGTGATGCTGGTGAACGGTTGAAAATTGACTGTACATGCCTTCTCATGAGCACATCAGCACATTTCTCTTTATGCCCTTTAAACTTTTAAACCTTTATACTTTTATACCTGTTTAATCTTTCGGCTTTTCCTGAAACAACCCATCAATCAACTGCTGGCTGAAGTGCACCGTAGGTTCGTTGGTAATATTATGATATACCGCAGAAACGAAAATGGTCTGTGCTGCACTGATGATGGCTGTTACAATAAAACAACCCAGGATAGCCAGGGCAATACCCACCATCGGGTGAATGATGTAACCCAGCATAAATAATACAACCCCCACTACCAGGATGCCGATAAACTGAATGAGACCCAGGCTGAAATTGCCGGCCAGACTTTCGCCCCATTTTTCACGCATCAGTTGTGAAGAACGTTTGAATGCTTGCAGCGGACCTTTGTTTTCATAAGCAATTACCGGCACGACAAAGAAGGTGGCCACCCCCCATACAATACCGATAATGCCTGTAATGATCTTACCCACAATACCGGAGTTTTCCTGGATAGCTTTGAGAATGGTGCCCACAACACCGGCAAACACAGCCCAGGAAAAAATAACTCCAATACGGCTCATGCTGAAACGGATGCCTTCACTCAATGATACCTGCTCGCCTCTGAAATAAAGGCGGGTACAATGAATGAGTGCCATATTGAAGAAGACGATGATGAAATAGTTGATTACGTAAAAAACAAAAAGGATTGCGTATTGAAGGATCGGGTTTTGATTCTCATCCAGAAAATCACCGTTCCAGCCATTAATGGCCAGCGCACCTACTACAAATGAACCAATAACCAGTATCAGCGATATACTCGAAAGAATGGGAAATAATACCAGCTGTTTGTTGGCATTAAGTACTTTGAAACTGTTCATGGCTATTTTCCAGCCATTTGACAAACGTTCGAAAAAGCTCATGATGGTAAGTTTATTTAAGGCCTTTAAAATAAACTTTATTTCAAATAAATGAAAATGGCAGCCGGGCAGGCTGCCATTTTTTACAATAAATTATTGATTACCTATGATATAGCTATGTATTAATTGCGTAAATCAATCCGACGGAAATGCTGTTGGATCAGGTAGGCAAATAAAATAAGATAGATTACTGCAGTAATAATAAGGGTTTGATCTGTGAGTGTACGGTTCTCGAGCATAGCGGGTTTAAAAGGGTTTGGAACAAGCGAGTCTGTGCTTTCGAGGGGCAGCAAATAACCGGCCTGGCTTTTTTTCATGGTCATTATCAGCCAGAGAATATTGTCAACAATAAAAACAAATGCAAAATAAATGATGATGGCAAGCCCGGTTCGTTTAATAAGAACGGCAATTACATATCCTGCAAGCAGGTACATCGTGGCCATCAGCACAAAATAAAATACATATTTGAAACCAGCAGTCATGTTGCTCATTCCCCCGGGTGAATAGATGCTGCCTGTAAGGAGTGCTGTGAAGATTACCAGTATGGTCGCGCTGACTACAAAAAAAATCAGCATAGAGAATTTTGCTTTCAGGAAATCCATCCGGCTCCAGCCGTCAATAATATTCTGCCGGTGAGTTCGGTATTGCACTTCGTTGGTGATAAGCAAAATAAACAGCATACCGATCATGATAAAGTAGAGACCGGCAAACCAGGCGCTCGTGTGCCAGATTTTGGGGAAAGCAAAAGGGTTACCCATCAGCTCCCTGATCATTTCCTGCTGCTGCGTTTCTGCCTGGGCATTTACCCTGTCTGCCGCAAACAGAACTGTTATGGGTAATAAAAATATAAAGCCACCAAACAGTATCCAGAACGTGCGGTAGTTCTTTACTTTCATCCACTCGATACGAAACAATTGCAACATGGTTATTTAGTTGTAATATTTTTAGAAATACTATTAACGATCGCTGGTATTACCGGTGATCTCCAGGAAACGGGTTTCCAGTGTTTTCTTCTTTTGATTGAGATGGCTCAGCGTGACGCCATTGTCGAAACAATAACGGTTAAGCTGAGCGGAAGTCATACCTCCTTCGCAGGTTATAAGCAGTCCGGCATCTGTTTTTTCATTGCCTTTGATACCAGGCAGATTGCCCAGTATATTTTGTAGGGCCGCGAGATCATCGGCGGCAATTTCAAAAGCAGCTATTCCGCTTTCTGCTTCGGGTGCATGATTGAGCACACCAGCTACAGTACCCACCGTTTTCAGTACTCCTTTCTGAATGATAGCAACATGGGTACACACTTTTTCTACTTCATCGAGGATATGGCTGGCCATGATAATGGTCTTGCCTTCGCGGTTGAGCAGACGGATCAATTCCCTTATTTCGGCAATACCTGCGGGGTCAAGTCCGTTAGTAGGTTCGTCAAATACCAGTATGTCAGGATTACCCAGCAGGGCAGAGGCAATGGCCAGACGTTGTTTCATACCCAGGGAGTAGGTACTGAATTTAGAGTCCTTGCGCTGCAGCAGGTTTACTTTCTGTAATACGGAAGGAATATCTGCCTCACCTGTCTGTTTAATAGCAGCTGCTATCTTCAGATTGCGTTCGCCACTGAGGTAAGGATAAAAGTTGGGCGTTTCGAGCAGTGTGCCGATTTGCCGGCGCAACTCGGGTGAACCGGGATTACCATTCCAGTTAAAACTGCCTTTGGTAGCTCTGAGCACATCCATAATTATACCCAGCAAGGTGGTTTTACCACTCCCGTTGGGACCCAGGATGCCAAACACACTTCCTTTGGGCACATCAAAAGACACATCCTGCAGGGCACGTACTGTACTGTAATATTTGCTGAGCTGCTGTATAGATAATACCGGGGTCATAGCCAGGGCTTATTTTTTTTAAATTATTGAAGAGGCAATGCGCTTACTCCTTCTTTGGTGATCACTACGGGTTTAATGAATCCGTTGCTGTCAAAATACATTTCATCAATGCAGGTTTCACGCGAGTTGCCATCGGTTTCTGTAAGCGGGCGCCGGTGATAGACAATAAGCCAGCGGTCGCTTTTCGGCTCATGGATCACGGAATGATGTCCGGCTCCGTTGGCAATCTTCGGATCCTGCTGCAATATTTTTCCTATACGCTTGAATGGACCAAAAGGGGAGTCTGCAATAGCATAGGCCACCGAGTAATCGGGACCAGTCCATCCGCCTTCTGACCACATAAAATAATATTTGCCGTCTTTACGAAACATAAACGGACCTTCTACATAGTTTTCAGGAGTAATTTCTTTGAAGGTAGTGCCGTCGGCAAAAGGAATAAAGCCGCTGAAATCTTCATTGAGCTGAGCGATATTACAATGACGCCACCCGCCATAGATGATATAGTATTTACCATCGGCATCCTGAAATACAAACTGGTCAATTGGCTGTGCGCCGTTATGAAATTTATCAATCAGTGGTTTGCCCAGATGATCTTTATACGGCCCCTGCGGCTTATCGGCTACGGCTACGCCAATACCGCCATATTCCTGATCGCTTTGAATATCGTTGGCCGCAAAGAATAAATAGTATTTCCCTTTTTTCTCCACGATGGCCGGAGCCCACATGGCCCGGCGTGCCCATTTAATAGCGCTGGTATCTACAATACGTGGATGTTTGGTCCATCCCATAAGATCTGTTGAAGAAAAGGCATCCAGGAAAACCTGTTTGCCATAAGGCGCCGAATAAGTGGGAAATATCCAGTACTGGTTGTTGAAGATGACACCTTCCGGATCTGCATACCAACCCGGGAAAACCGGGTTTCCGCCTCTGGGTGGGCTTACCTGGGCCTGTAGCAGGCCCGTTATGCAGATGGTGAGTATAAGCAGGTTGATCCTTTTCATTGTAGTGACAGGTATAGACGCGTTAAATGGAATGCAGGTTACAGCGGACGAATCCAGATATTACGGAAGCTGATAGGCTCACTGGGGTCGCCGTGATCCTGTAGCTTGATAGGACTGGCGCCATGTGCCTTATTGTAGTTGGGCTGGCCAATATATACGGTGGCTCCTTTGAGCGATACATTATTCTGTACGAGCACTCCGTTATGAAAGGCCGTAACACGGGCAGGCGAAAGCAGGCTGCCATCGGCATTAAAACGAGGTGCTGTCCATACAATATCGAATGTCTGCCATTGACCAGGTTCTTTACAGGCGTTGGCCAGCGGTATATATTGTTTGTAGATACTGCCCACCTGTCCGTTTACATAAGTCTCATTTTTGTAGTTATCTAGCACCTGTATTTCGTAACCCTGATCGCCGGGTCCGGTAGAGGCCAGGAACACACCACTATTGCCCCGGGCCTGGCCGCTGCCAGTAATCACAGCAGGGATCTTCCATTCGAGGTGTAACTGATAGTCGAGGAAACTGCGTTTTGTCTGGATGCCGCCGGTTCCTTTTTTCACGGTAAATGCACCTTCGGCTACAGGCCATGGAGCTGTTTTGCTGGTATCGCGGCCAGACACCCATTCACTCATGTCTTTTCCGCCAAAGAGTACAATCGCATCCGAGGGGGCATCCTGTGGCGTGGTGCCGGGTTTTACCACCGGAGGTTTAGGTTCCCATACTTCGGTAGCTTTGGGATCACCGGATTGATTTTGTGCAGACAATACCAATGCGCTTAGCGCAAACAGGCTGGTAGAAATGATTTTTTTCATAATGCGGCAAAGGCGTTCTGAAAGCCCTTCTGATAAAGGTAAGTTACTTGTACTTTTTTGCAGAACAAAGCTTTTACTGGCGGGTTATTAAGAAGTATATTCATCAGGTATGGCAAAAATCATCATTACCGGCGGCACGGGGCTTATTGGGCAGGCACTTATAAAATCGCTTACAGCGCGGGGCGATGAAGTGGTCGTTCTCACCCGGCATCCGGAAAAGTATAAAGCTCAGCCCGGTATAACCTATGCCGGCTGGGATCCGGCGCGCCATTGGATTGATCCGGAAGTATGGCCACAGGTCACAGCGGTGATTCATCTGGCAGGCGCCGGTGTAGCGGATAAACGCTGGAGCAAGGCCCGTAAGCAGGAGATCCGCGATAGCCGGGTACAGGGAGGCGAAGCCATTGTAAAGGCCTTGTCCGGTCAAAAGCATCAGGTGCACACCGTCATTAGCGCATCTGGTATTGGATGGTATGGCCCCGATCCACAGATACCCAATCCGGCTCCTTTCCGGGAAGATGCACCAGCAGCTGACGATTTCCTGGGGCAAACCTGCCTGGCCTGGGAGCAAAGTCTGCAGCCTTTGGAGGCACTGAATATCCGCCTCGTGAAATTGCGTACCGGTATTGTATTGAGCAGGGCAGGCGGCGCCTTAAAGGAATTCAGCCGCCCGCTTCGTGGAGGTATTGGAGCCATTATGGGTAATGGCCGCCAGTTTATCAGCTGGATACATATCGATGACCTGGTACGTATTTATCGCTTTGCACTTGATCATCCTAACTGCAGCGGGAGTTTCAATGCTGCTGCACCCACACCCGTTTCCAATCAGCAATTTATAGAGCAGTTGGGACGACAGTTACGTGGCCGTTTTTTTATTCCCGTATATATACCTGCTTTTTTACTACGCTGGATACTCGGTGAAATGAGTGTGGAAGTGTTGAAGAGTACCACAGTAAGCTGCAGCCGTCTGCATGTAGAAGGTTTTCAGTTTCTGTATCCGGAACTGCAACCTGCCCTGCAGCAATTACACGATAAGCCCTCCGTTTAAAAAAGTGGCTTATGCATCATGCCAGATACTCGAAAAATCTCCGATGATCACGGGCTCGTGAAAGGATATTTTCCGATGCAGTTTGAGTGCCTGTATGTCTGCATCTTTTACCTCGCGAAACCGTGGGTGCATGGTACCGCCGTTTTGGTTGTCGCCGGCAGCAGCAGCTGAATTGTACTGAAATGCAGCGTCAACCAGCGTGCCACGCGGACACATGATGGGAGGAGCGCCCCTGCCTCTGAAATCAATATGCGAAGGATGGGGAAGCCCCAGGGTATGACCATATTCATGGGCGGCCGTGGTTGAACCTTCATACAGGTTATCCAGCAAAAAAAATCCGGTGTTGCTGCCCAAGCCATCTACCGATGAAATGTTGCCGTCAGCCGTTTTCTCTATCCGGAAATAATTATTACGTGGATCGGTATTGTAATATACCTCCTCCGGTTGCAGCGCCGGTGTATGCATTGCAGTAATCACAAAGCGTACCTGCAGCGAATGTCCGTGACGTACTACGGTAGATTGCGGTGCATTCCACATACTTTCTATTTCGGCACGTATACGCTCTGTGATGACCGCATCGGCCGCATGACCATAGGTCACGATATGTGAACGAATGAGAATAAGCCCGTTTTGCAGATCAGCTTCGGCCGTTCCCATGGTGTGATATTTAGTTGCGAACAGGTTTGCCGCTTTTCAATACACTTTGAATACGCTCCAGCGTTTTCTTTTCACCACACAATGAGAGGAAGGCTTCCCGCTCAAGATCAAGCAGGTATTGTTCGCTTACCAGCGTGGGTTCGCTCAGGTCGCCTCCGCACATGACGTACGCCAGCTTACGTGCTACCAGAGCGTCATGCTCGGTGGCATAGTT
>JAGODE010000005.1 GCA_017998385.1 Chitinophagaceae bacterium
GTATATACCTTATCTCTCCTGTAATGGCCATACCGGGTATTGACTGTACATCAAATCTGCCCTCTCCTTTATTGATCAGCAACTGTCCATAACTGGCATCGTAGCGGCCCATCTCAATATTGTTTCCATAATAATTGCCGCCCACCAGGAAGTCCGGCAAATTGTTACCATCCGCATCTACCGGCACAGCGGCCTTTAACGGCGAAAGCTGGGCTTCAAAAGATAATGGCTCAACGGCAAACTGAAGATTTCCTTTATTAATGAGCACCACACTACTGAAATAATCAGCCGACCATTTGCCGGCCTCTTCCAGCTCTTTGCTGCCAAACAATTCCTGCAGCGATGCTTTTGCAAAATCGGCTGCATACAAAAATTTCTTTTTCAGAATGGGCATCTGCTTTTCCAGTTCTGCTTTATTGGCAAACGGAATTTCTTTGTTTTGCAAATAATAGGTCAGTACCTGCTCTTTGCGTCCGTTATGATCAAAATCGGCATAGTAGAGACGTACGGGCTGCGCTGTACTGGCCTTCAGCCTGCTGTTCAATCCGAGGTTGCCTGCCAGCAGATCAGGAAGTCCGTCGTTGTTTACATCAGCAACTGTCAGCGTGTTCCACCATCCTTTTTGCACAGTAAGTTCCCGTCGTGTAAATCTGCCCTGCTGGTTGATATAGGCTGTGACAGGCCCCCATTCCAGTGAGAGTAGCAGATCCTGATCGCCATCTTTGTCAATATCAGTCCACAGGGCCTGTGTTACAAAACCGGCTGTTGCCAGATCCGGAGCCACTTTGTCTGTAACATTGGTGAAATGGCCTTTCCCGTCGTTTTGCAACAGACAGGAAGTGGGCATCTGTCCATATGCCCAGGGCACTGCACGTGCGCCGATAAAGAGATCAACTGCTCCATCGCCATTAAAGTCGCAGGGTTGTATGGCCGATGCGGTGAGATATAAGCTATCAAAAGCATCGGTCTTGCGGGTCAGCAGGCCACTGGCACTGCCCAGGTAAAGCCGGGGTGTGTTATGAAAATCTTTTCCATAAAACTCATTACCGCCACTCGCCACAAGCAGGTCGGGATATTTATCATTGTTTACATCTGCCCAGCAGGCATCTACATCTTCGTATATACTGTCTGCCAGCAATGCAGGCTGAGGCATAACAGCGAAGCGGCCACCAGCACGCTGTATAAATACCAAGGCCTGCTGATTGCGGGCGCCTCCGAGAAATATATCATCGAGGCCATCCCCATTTATATCGGCTACTGCTGCAGCCGGCCCCTCGGTTGATACCATATGCGGTATCAGCGGTTCGCGGTCAAACTCTACAAAATGGTTTTCGCGATGTACATAATTTAATCCCGATACAGCAGTAATATCCTGCATACTGCGCCAGGCTGGTTTATTCATGTTTCTGATACGGCTCAGATCAAAAGACGGAAGTCCCTGCCGGTAGGTCAGCTCTATCTGTCCTTTGCTGGTATCAAGCATCAACGGCTCATAGGTATTGTCGGGCCATATCCAAAAAGCCGAATCTGCCTTCACCTGACTGAGGCCTATGAGCAGCGGTGTTTCCATGCTGGAAAGAAAGCCGCGAACAGGATATTTTTCATATACCTGTACTTCTTTGCCGGAGAAAATAACGGCGCGTGCGCCAATGGCATTTTTATTCCCTGGTTGTCCAACAGGCTTGATGGACACAGAAGTGCGGGCACCTCCTTCGTTTCTGTTATTCTCATAAATAAATACCGGCGCATCAATATTATTTACCACTACATCCAGATCGCCATCATTGTCGAGGTCGGCATATACGGCGCCATTCGAAAAACCCGGCAAATCACCTTTTATGCGGTCGGCCATATCGGCAAAACTCATGTCGCCTTTGTTAAGAAAAAACTTGTTGGGTATGCGGATCTCCGGAAACTTGCTGATCAGTGAAAGATCCCGGCCTCCCGCCTTTTCGGTATTAATGCGTTGCGGTACCTCTGTATTGGAAACAAAGTTTACATAGTCAATATCATTCATCCGTTTGGGAATGCCATTGGAGATAAACAGGTCTTTTCGTCCATCATTATCAAAATCCATCCATAAAGCGGCCCAGCTCCAGTCGGTTGCCGCCACTCCGCTATAAAGCCCCGTTTCGCTGAAATGTCCATTGCGCTGATTATACTGCAGGTTGTTGCGTGTATACTGGTACGAGTAACCTACACTTATTTTGTGAAAGAAAATATCATAAGAATCTTCGCCCAGTGATCGTTTCAGGATATAAGGATCGGCGGGCAGCATATCTGTGCTGATGATCTCCGGATAGGCATCATTGTTTACATCGGCTACATCCACACCCATGCTGAACTGCGAAGTGTGCATAAGCTCGCTGGTGCCCTGCTCAGAAAATGTACCGTTTTTCTGATTGATATACAGATAATCGTTTTCATGAAAATCATTACCGATATAAATGTCTGAATAGCCATCAAGGTTTATATCGGCAATGGCAATACCCAGTCCATAGCCGATGGCAGAACTGTAAATGCCTGTTTCGCGCGTAACGTCGGTAAAACGGCCTTTATCATTCTTATAAAACCGGTCTCCTGACAGTTCATGATACTGCCCGGTAAACTCAGCACGGGGTTTGAATGTACCATTCTGATGTACGGAATGGTTGAGGAGAAAAAGGTCCAGGTCGCCATCGAGGTCATAGTCAAAAAAGGCAGCCTGTGTACAAAAGCCCGAAAAATCCAGGCCATATTCTGCTGCTTTATCTGCAAATACCGGTATGCCTTCTGCATTAACTCCCTGGTTGATGAGCAGTTGATTGCGGCTGTGCAGCGTTTCATAATTCCCTACCCGGCACACATATATATCCAGCAGGCCATCCTGATTTATATCAACCACAGATACGCCGGTTGTCCATCCGCCATCGGCTGGTATAGCAGCTGCTGTTGTTACATCGGTGAACCGGAGGTTTCCTTTATTAAGAAACAGTTTACTGGCTCCCTGATTTGATCCGAAGAAAAGATCCTGGAGGCCGTCATTGTTAAAGTCGCCGGCGCCTACGCCGCTCCCGTTGTAGAAGTAGATATACTTAAACAGGTTAAATGACTGGTCAAAGGACAGCTTATTGACAAAATCAACCCCGGTTTGCTCTTTGCTCAGCAAGGTGAACAATGGTGGTCCGCTTTTTTCTTCTTTGCTGCGGCAGGAGCCCAGCAGTCCGGCCGTCATAAATACCAGGGCTGCTGCTTTAGATATATTTTCTCGGATCCATTGCATGTTAGTCTCATTCATCGGGTTAAGGCTGTCGCTTTGGGGCACGCAGTTGATACACTTGTGGCTTTTCATTGTTTATGGCAGCCAGCAGTAATAATCCCTGGTCTGTTTTTACCAGGCTCATATCTTTTACAGCTCCTCTCATATGCAAACCGGCGGCGGCAGGCGGCAAAAGTGTAAAATTAGCTTTCCCATCGTTAAGGAGTACCAGTCCATAATTGGCATCGAGCCGTCCAAATTGTGGCGGAAAACCAAACATGTTGCCGGCAACAAGGAGGTCATTGCTGCCATTACCGTCTACATCTGCGATCAGCAGGGCATTTACGCTCGACAGTTGCGCCATCAGCGGAAGTTCGGTTATTTCAAAATGCCCTCCGCCTTTATTAATAGCTATGATACTGGCATTATAATCAAAACTGCGGCTTGCTGATGAGCGTACAATGCCTTCGCCAAAAAGATCGGTAATAGTCTTGCCGGCATAGGCATCGTGACGCAGGTGTTGCTTTTTAAGGGAAGGAAACTGGTCTGTTATTTCTTTTTTGGTAAATACAGGTACATCCCTATCATTTACAGTATAGGTAATGAGCTGCTCCCGCTGACCGTTCTGGTCAAAATCGTTCAACCAAAGACGTACGGGCATGCCAGGTGTTGGACGCAGGTAAAAGTTTTTGCCGATATTACCCAATACAAGGTCTGTAAGCCCATCGCCATTGAGATCTGCAGCCGCCAGGCTTTGCCACCAACCATGCAGGTTTTGTAACCCGGTTTGTTTCCATTCTTCAAAAAGGGCTTTGTCTTTTTTGTATTGAAAAATACGGGGTTGCATCCAACTACCCGTAAGCACCAGTTCTTTTACACCATCTTTATCAAGATCTGTCCAGGCGGCTGCAGTAATCATTCCGCCCTGCAGCAGATCGGGGCAAAGGCGGGCCGTGGCATCGGTAAAGTGACCTTTGCCATCATTTACAAAAAGATAGCTGGGAGGAGGCACGCCATACTGGTAAGGCATACTGCGGCTACCAATAAACAGATCCAGATCGCCGTCACCGTCAAAATCGCAGGGCACAGCTACCGATATATTTGTATTGTTGACAGGAAAAGCATGCGAGGCCAGGGAATACCGGCCTTTCCCATCGTTGAGATAAAGACGATGCTGCAATTCGCGCGAACCAGGCTGGGCATTGTTGCCTCCGGCACCTACATAAAGATCGGCGTCACCATCGCCATCCGCATCAAAAAACAGCACAGCCACATCTTCAAAATCGGCATACTGCTCAAACACCGGCTGCTGATTCCTGACCAGTCCGGCTGTAGTGTTGAGATATAACTGACCTGCCTGCCCTTTGGCCCCTCCGATATAAACATCTTCGCGGCCGTCTCCATTCACATCAGCTTTTGCGATCCGGGGCCCTTCCGCAGATAACATTTCGGGCAAATTACGTTCTGTATAAAAGTCAATGTGATCATCTTCCTGATGGGCATCGAGGTTTGCAGGTAACGACATGAATAATGAAGTAGCTGCTGCTATTGATTCACTGCCAACCGATACTATCCGGCCCTTGCCTGTCGGCGCCAGCGTATGCAGTTGCCCGGGCTTTAGTGATCCGAAATTATCCGTTGTGCGGTCGGGCCAGGTCACTACTACAGAATCAATACGGTTTGTTTTACCCAATCCTATTACCTGGCGATAATCTACCGATGACTGAAAGCCGCGGGTGGTATGAGTTCGCGCGAAAATACCTGGCCGCCCGCATATACGCGTATCAGCGAACCTATGGCAAATGAATTGGCTCCCTGCCCCCTTAACTGAATACTGATTGAGCTGGCTGTGGAATCCTGCTCCTGCTGGTGATTGCGGTAAACAAATGCGGGACCATTTACATTGCTTACTATCAGATCCAGATCACCATCATTATCCAGGTCACCATAGGCTGCTCCGTTTGAAAATGAAGGAATGGTAAATCCCCATGCCTTCCCTTCATCGCTGAACTGCAGGTTGCCCCGATTGCGAAATGTTTTGTTCAGCAAAGGTGTGGAAGGCATTTTATTTACGATACTGTCAACCTCTTCTTTTTCGCCCGTAAGTACCATGCGCTGTATGATATTGTCGGCAAAAAAATCGATAAAGTCCTGGTCCGTTACATCATGATAAATACCATTGCACACATAAATATCCGGAAGGCCATCATTATTCATATCGAAGATGAGGCCACCCCAGCTCCAGTCAGATGCCGCCACACCACTCAGAAAGGCCGTTTCGCAAAAGCTGCCATTGCCATCGTTGATCTGAAGGGTATTTTGAGTAAACTGGTTATAGAAACCATTCTTTTGTTTCAGCCGGTATACGTCAATTCCTTCAAACGAAGTGGTTTTCTTAAGCCGCTGATCATCATCCGGCAGCATATCAGTGGTAAAAATATCCGGATGGCCATCGTTATTTACGTCAGCCATATCGGCTCCCATTGATGACAGGCTGGTATGCTGTACCCAGTTTTCCAGTTCATCTTTAAACGTTCCGTTTCGCTGGTTGATGTACAGGTAATCGCGTTCAAAAAAATCGTTTGATACATATACGTCCGGGTAATGATCGCCGTTTACATCACCAACCGTCACACCAAGACCAAAACTCATCAGACTGCCATATATACCGGCTTCTTTGCTGACATCTGTAAAATATCCATCATCATTTCGCAGCAGGCGATCCCCGCCTCCCTTGAGAAAATCGCGTACGGGCCAGTCAGCAGCACGCAAATCGCGCCGGTTGGCGTAATTGAGTGTATTTACCGGTATAAAGCTGTTATTAATGATAAAACAATCCAGGTCGCCATCCATGTCGTAATCAAAAAAGGCGGCATGTGTGGCATAACCACCTTCATTCTGCAATCCCCATGTTTTGGCCTCTTCCCTGAATGTGAGGTCTTGATTGTTGATAAATAACTGGCTGCGTGGCGGCTCCCCGTTTACATAACCGGCATTGCATACATAAATATCGAGCCATCCATCGTGATTGATATCCACCATCACCACACCAGTGCTCCAGTCTGGTTTATCTGCAAAACCGGCTTTTGCCGAAATATCATCAAACTGCCAGTTGCCTTTATTCAGAAAAAGTTTATTGGCACCCATGTTGGCGGTAAAAAATACGTCGGCGAGGCCATCGTTGTTGATATCGCCAATGGCTACTCCGCCGCCGTTATAAAAATTGCGGTAACTGAAAATATTGAAGTCCTTCCTGTTGGTAATGGAATTGTTAAACCGGATGCCGGAGTTTTCGATGTTTTCAAACAGCGCAGGTTCAGCCGGTCTTTCTGACTTACAGGCAATAAGAAATGATAATAGCAAGCAATAAAAACTGATCCTGGCAATTTGCATAGTCGGACAATAACAACCCTCTGCAGAAGGTATTTAAAAATACGTTCATTCTTTCATAGAAACCACTCAATAAAAATAGAAAGGTCAATTTTCATTGACCTTTCTGCGACTGCTTATACTTGAGACTGCTTAACGATAACGTCTTTATTAATACCCTGCATTTTGCGTGAGATTGGGATTGGCGGCCAGTTGCTGTGCCGGTACGGGGAACAGCAGGCGTGATTCCGGTGAGGCGGTTGTGCGCAGTTCATCGGGATTCAGGAATTTTCCAAAACGGATCAAATCCTGGCGGCGCCAGCCTTCCCAGTACAATTCACGGCCGCGTTCATCCAGTACCTGATCGAGTGTCACACTTCCCAGTGCGCTGGCACCGGAGCGTGCACGCACTGCATTTACCAGGTCGCGGGCTGCGTTGGCATTGGCGGGAGAATTGCGGAGGTATGCTTCGGCCTGCATCAGCAGTATATCGGCATAGCGGAAGATCACAAAGTCATTGTCAACATTATCGCCGTTGTTGTAGTCTGGCGGATATTTTACTACGCGGATACCTGTTACTTCGAGCGTATTGGGATCGGTTTCTACCGCTTTTACAGCTTTTGTAAAACTCAGCGGGTTTCCTTTACGATCCTGCAGTGCCGTACCAGACTGATTGTATTGCTGACCCAGCAGCAGGCCTACACGCAGACCAGATACATTGGTAACACCGGTGTAACTGTCGCCCCGGCGCTTATCAGTCGCTTCAAATTTGTCGTAGAAATCGCCCAGTGTGGTAAACCCATTCCAGCCGCTGGGATTATTGTTATAGTGAAGCGAGCAGAAATAACGTGAGCGTACGCCGCCGCTGCTAGAACCGCCCAGATTTTCACCAGTAAAGATATTTTCCGTACTGATGGTATTATTGGTGGGGGCAAAATTGTCATAAAAATTGGTAGTCAGTGTGCGGCCTGTTATATCATTTGCCAGGCTGATCACTTTGGCCATATCGGCTGCATCAAAGGTTGGTGCATTGCGGTTGGCGATGACTCCTTTGGTGAGATAACATTTCATGAGCAACGCACGGCAGGCATTCTTATTGGCATTATAGGTAGGGCCGTTGGGAAGATTGGGCAGTGCCGCCTCCAGCTCTGAAATGATATAACTCATGCCATCGGCACCCTTACGCACCTGAGGCACAGCCAGGGGATCGCCACCCGGTTCGCGATAAGGCGCCTGATCCCATCCTTCTATCAGGAAAAAGTTGGCAAAGGCCCGCAGAAATTTAGCTTCCGCTTCCTGCTGGGGTGTGGGGCTAAGACTCAATACCTGTGTAGCGTTGTAAACGATACGACCCAGGTTCTCAAACGCGCCTCTTACATAGTTGTGGTTGGCATCCCAGGTATGTGCATGCAGTACACGCCAGATACCGTTGTCATCCCAGTCACCACCACGGGTAGGCCCAACGCATTCATCAGTCGTATGCTCCTGGATGGCCCAAAGGTTATCCTGGTTCTGAAGCGCACGCATATCATTGCGGTAAATATTCAGCAGAAGATCTGCTGCTGTAACGGCACTTCCGGAATTGGCCGCAAGGCTGTCTTTGAAACGCTCGTCTATTTTGTTGCACCCGCCGGCCAGTAAAACCATCAGGGCTGCTACTAAGACAATTTTATATTTCATAGTAAAAGAATTTGTTCTTGATTAAAAAGAAATATTTACGCCCAGCAGGAATGTTCTGGCAGAAGGATAACCGATATAGTCAATACCTACTGAAGGAATTCCATTCACTTGCTTATCTGTGTTTACTTCCGGATCAAAGCCGGTATAGTTGGTAAGTACAAACAAATTCTGACCAGTCACAAATACATTCAGGTTGCTGATGTTGTTTCCAATACGACCCACATTGTAAGAGATAGTGGCATTCGCCATTTTCAGGTAATTGCCCTTCTCGAGATAACGTGAGGAAGAAGTAATGGGATTGGTAAGCGATTCGCCGTTTTTAAACAAATTGGTCGACAGATTACGTGTGCCCAGGTTGCCGATAGGCAATACCGAGTTGGCGGTATTGTTGTAAATCACATGACCAAAAGCGCCATTCATATTGGCTGACAATGTCAGTTTCTTATAGCTCACCGAGGTGTTTATACCGAGTATGGTGGCAGGATTTGGATTACCCATGAAATAAAATACGTTACCATCATCTACATAAATCGCCTGACCGGTTTGCGGATCAATACCTCTGTAATCGCGTGTATAGAATACGTTGATGGGATGATCGTTGGCAATCAGTTGCGAAAGTGTTCCCGACATGCCCTGACCATGCAGCGCACCTGTCTGAATAGGAGCAGGCAGGCCGCTTACCTTATTCTTTACAAATGTGGCATTCACGCCCAGGTCCCAGTTCCAGTTATTGTTGCGGATAACATTACCATTCAGCGTCACTTCAAAACCTTTATTTTCTATCTGACCATCGAGGTTGATCCAGATGGTAGTACCGGGCGAAGGTTGCGGGGAAATGGAGGGGAACAGCAGCTTCTTGGTAGTGCGGTTAAAATAATCAAGCGTACCGGTTACGCGGTTGTTCCACAAGGCAAAGTCCAGACCAATATTAGCCTGTATATCCTGCTGCCATTGCAGATCCTTGTTGGGCAGCTGATTTTCGGAGAGGCCTCCGTTGTTTTCATTAAAGTTATACTTAGCCAGTGAGGCTCCCGAAGGAAACTCCTGGTTGCCGGTGATACCCCAGCCGGCACGGAGCTTCAGCATATTGATGACAGTAGAGTGGAAGAAATCTTCTTTGTTGATATTCCATGCTGCGGCAAATGATGGGAAATAGCCATATCGGTTGTTGGAACCAAATTTACTGGAGCCATCTGCACGGAAAGTTGCCGTTAGCAGATATTTGCCCCGGTAATCGAATCCGAAGCGCGCGAAGTAAGAACGAATCTCCTGCAGCGGATTACGGAAAGATGAAAAGCGTTTGGTGTCATTTGATCCGAACTGCAGGTAGTCGGTATAGTCAAGCTGGTAGGCGCCAAAATCGCGGCCGGTAAGATTGGTGCCTTTAAACTCTTTCCGATAATACTCATAACCCAGCAGGGCGTTCATGCTGAGATCGGTGCTGAGGCGTTTGTTGTAGCTAAGTGTTTGGGTTACCTGTTGCGTAAGCAGTTCGTTATTGGCTACGTTGGCCCAGCCACGTCCGTTGGGATGCGATGTGCTGATACCTACGTTTTCGAGATTTACCCAGTTGCGCAGCGATGTTCTGCGAATACCTGTACCGTAGTTGAAACCATAGGTGAGTCTGTACTCGAGATCATCGGTGATCTTATAAGAAGGAGAAATGCTGCCGAGAATAGTTGTGGTAGTGGCGCGGTCATTGTATCCTTCTACCAGCTCGAGCGGGTTAACTGTTGAGCCATCAAAGTAGTTATTAATAGATCCATCTGGTTTGCGTAGTGCCCGGGTTGGATTAAACTGCAATGCGGTAGAAATAACGTTGCCTGTAAAACCGGCATCGGTACTGATTGCGCCTATTTTTTCTTTGGTCTGAGAAGTAACGAGGTTGAAATCGAGACCCAGGCGGCGGTTGTTGAGCAACTTCATGGAAGAGTTGAAGTTGGCTGTAAGTTTTTTGAGGCCGGTGCCTTTGAGTATACCTTCCTGGTCGAGGTGGCTGCCGGAAAGACGATAGCGGGCATTTTCATTGCCGCCGCCTACTGCCACGGATGTGTTGGTGGTAAATGCTTCCTGAAGAATGGCGTCATACGCATCTGTATTTGCACCATAGTCACCTGCTGTAAGTCCATACTCGGCCAACTCCTGTTTGTACATAGAAGCATCCATGATATCGATCTTCTTCATGATCTTGCTGATACCCACGCTGCTGTTAAGCTCCAGACGGGGCAGGCCCGACTGGCCTTTCTTGGTGGTTACGATCACTACACCATTGGCGCCGCGTGAACCATATATGGCCGTAGCGGAGGCGTCCTTCAGTACATCAATAGAAGCAATATCGTTGGGGTTAATAAAATTGAGCGGGTTGGCATCGGGAGTTGCTCCCACACCCGAGGCATTTACGCCGGGTCGGGCATTTGTTCCATCCACGATTACTCCGTCTATTACAAAGAGCGGCTGGTTGCCGATACGCAGGGAAGTATTACCGCGGATTTTAAATGTTGTAGCGCCACCGGGCTGACCGCTGTTATTAATAACCTGCACCCCTGCTACCTTTCCCTGGATAAGCTGGTCGGGAGCTATCTGGATGCCCTGGTTGAAGTCTTTTGGCTTTACGGAAGCTACTGCACCTGTGAGGTCGCTTTTGCGCGCAGTACCATAACCGATCACCACAACTTCACTCAGGCCTCCTGCCGAGCTTTTGAGGGAAACATCAACAGTGTTCTTCCCCGTTATATCCACTTCCATTGTTTCAAATTCAACCGATGAAACCACAATGGTATTAATGCCTGATGGCACACTCAGGCGAAATGAACCGTCTGAGCCTGTGGAAGTACCTGTACTGGAACCTTTGGGCTGAACAGATGCACCAATTACCGGTGTACCATCCTTTGAATTGGTAACCTTTCCGGTTACCACCCTATCCTGCGCAAATGAGGGAACAGCCATGCACAGCAGGATGGGAAAGCAGATTACCTGAAGTAATCGTTTCATTGACATAAGCATTCGTTTTTGGGTTTTGCAGATATTCGGTAATTCAAATTGTGTCGTTAACACCATCTGAATTTTATTACATCTTTAACAAAAACCTTTAGTAGTTACCTACCACCTATACCACCTCAGGCCATTCTTTGCAGCATTGTGCTGCATCACTCTTTTCTGGTAAATCCGTACGTTTTCCGGCAACTATCACTGTCTTATAAAGTTAGTTTTCAGATATTTATAAAAAACAGCGGTTTGACGTAAAAGGAGCGATAACGATTTCGCAAACGATTGCGATAATATTTTCGGGGGATAACTTTTAAAAAAAAGTTAAAGAATTTCCTCCCCAACAGCCGTTTATACTGCATTTATGCCGTTAGTGGACAAAAAAGGGCCCTCCGACGGCCTTTGGGGAGCTTTGATGGGTGCTTTGCAGAGGGATTCATTTCTCTGTAGCGTTAATGTTGTTTGAAACATCATTTGCCGAGCGCCCGGTATTGTAACAATCGTGTATTAGTTAAAAAGCAGGAGCCGCTTCTTTTCGGAAGCGGCTCCTGCCTAACACAACGGACCGGTTTATCAGTCAATCCGCATAGTTTGTGTATACTCATTGAGTGTAATAGTATAGGTGCCGGCCACTGAAGGTGTTTTGAAGTCACCTCCGCCTTCCCACTTTATGCCGCGGCTTACGCCTACGCCATTATTGCCCCCGCTATTGTCTTCGTAATCGAAGGCTCCCCAGTCATTTCCAGCCAGGAATTTAATCGACTTGTCGGCTTTCAGTGCAACAGTAATGGTCCATACTCCATTACCGCCATAGGTCATTTGAGGTGAGCTACCCGGACTCCAGTCGGGCACACCCTGTATACCATCGCCTACAAGCCTCATTTCTGTAGCGGGACTTATTTCATACTTAATATTGTCAACATTGCGGCCATCCCACATCACACGGTAGCGTCCGTTGGCACTTACAGCGGGGAAATTGTTGCCGCCATTTACTTCCATCGTGCTGCCACTGCCGCCCGAGGTTCCGTAACTGCGTGTCTGATCTACAGCAATATCTCCGCTATTCCAGGTATTATTATCGATCATCTTCCACTGACCCGCAGTAGTAAGATTAGTCAGCCCTACAAAAAGATTGGTGGCTGGTGCTCCCATGGCATAGGTGGGGAATGTGTTGCCTGGCTCCCAGTCTGCACCGGTGCCTCCGCCTACAAAGCCCATACGACCCGGACGAATATCGTATTTGAGTGTGCTGCGGTTGATACTGATGCGGTATACACCTGCTGTAGCCACAGTAAAATTATCGGGGCTGCCGGCTACCATATTACCACCTGTACCACCATAGTTTACATCCCAGCTGCGGCCCTGTGTCACTTTAAACTGTGCACCGGCGGGCAGATAGATATAAATAAAATAGGTACTGTTGAGTACATCACTGCGCAGATCGCGAACGAGTTCAGGCGCTGTTTCCGGAGTCCAGTCGTTACCATAACCTGAAGCAGACTGGTAGCTGCCTGGCAGATAAAAACGTGCAATGGGGAAATAACTTTCAACGCTCACGTTGTAAGCAGCAGAGTAAGAAACCGCTCCCTGTGCAGTGGTTGCCTTGAGGCGGTAAGCCACTGTACCCGTATTGCCACCGGGAATTCCTACGGTAAGTGCCGTGGTATTGATCTCTCCCTGCGTCATGGCATGGCTGAAAATATTTGTACCCAGGTCTATTTCATGCACGGTGGCAAAGTTGCGTGTGGCAGAATCGTACTGCAGTACATAATGTACGTTTCCTGTGTAGCCATTGAAAGCAGCCGTCCAGGAAAACGTAAGTGCATTCTGAGAAGCGGTTGCCAGTGCACAAGTCACAGAAGACTTGTCGCTGGTGAGCACAGCCGGGTCATTGTAAGGCGTAACAGTGAGCTTAATGGTATTGGAAACGTAACGCTCATTGTTATTGGCATAGGAACTGAATACACGTACATCCAGCTCATAAGGGGAGCCCAGTTGAAACCCGTAATTCAGCAAAATTGCATTCAGCTCTTTGCCGGTAAGCGATGTATGCAGATTGCCTGTAATAGTTTTAGTTGCAGCTTTGGTAAAATTGCGATTGGTAGAATCGATCTCCAGCACAAATTTTACTGAATTGCTATCTGTTGCGTAATTAGGACTGTTCCAGCTGAAATTAACCACACTGTTGAGCGAATCTGCCGGAGTGGGTGCTATGCTGGTTACATTGGCCGTAAGTGTAACGGCCGCCCCGTTTTCGTAATAAGGTAAATCTTCTACCTTATTGCAGGCGCTGAATGTGGTGAAAGCGACTGCAAACAGGAGCAGGAGTTTATTTATATTGTTGCGCATGTTAGTTGGCTTTAAAAGTGATTACAGTTTGGTGAGTGTATACTTGCCGCGCTGGAAGTCTACTACAACTTTATATGTACCGGTGGCAGCAGGAGCTTTGAGGTCACCGCCTTCGGCTTTAAAATCATCACCATTTACGTTATTGCTGTTATTGGCGCCAACTGCGCCGTATTTGTGCGACCAGTCGCCATATACCGGTACAAACAGGAAAGAGCCATCACCCGTAAGTTCGATACTGGGCAATTCATACAGCGTGGCACTTATCTGTGTAAAGCGCTGGCTCAGCAGCTCTGCATCGCCACCACCCATCCAGCTGGCAGGAGTAGCGCCACCCGTAATATAGAGTTTGCCGCTTGATGGCGGTGCTACCTTGGGTGGGATAGCGTACGGTGTAACGGTATAACGCAATACATTTGAATATAGGGTACCTGCACCCAACGTTCCCATGCTGGCCTTCACCCGCACTTCCACATCGCGTGGTACACCAGGTACCAGCAGCAGTTGGTTGAGCAGGTAATCATTAAACTGACCAATGGTAAACGCAACAGTAAGATCACGGCTTACAGCCACTGATTGTTTATTGGCACTGTTGAATCCTGCACCAGCTATGTCAATTTCAACAACATAGTTTACATCATGCGAGCTGACACCGGTATTGAACCGGTAATCCGGATTAGTCCAGGAAAGTTTTACGGCCTGGTTATCTGCATTGGCAAATGCCAGGTTGATGGTACTGGTAGAAGCAGTCAGCACAGGAGCTGTACCTCCTTCAAACATTACCTGATTTTCATCTTTCTTGCATGACACCATCACAAGTGTCAGCAGAATTGAAAAGATGATTGAATACTTTTTCATATTGAAGCTTTTTCAGGTTATGATTAATAATCGTCGTTCTGTGTAAGATTGGGATTAGCTGTACGGTTGGCAGAAGGTATCGGGAAAATATTATACTTGTCTGATACTGCTGTACCGGAAGACACACCCCCTTTCCAGGGCCAGAGGTAAGTGCCTGTTGTGAGTAAGCCATAACGCACCAGGTCAGTGCGGCGATGGCCCTCCCAGTACAGTTCACGTCCGCGTTCGTCCAGTACAAACCGTAGCGTCAGATCGGCCTGACTTACATTACCACTATTATTACCATATGCGCGCTGACGCATCAGGTTGATATAATTGGTGGCTGTACCCAGATCTCCGCCTGTTCCGCCACGCAATACAGCTTCTGTATAGATCAGGTACATTTCAGGAAGACGGAAAACGGGGAAATCTATGTCCGAATAATCACGGTTATTATCAGAAACGGGTGCGCCATCTGACCGTATATTCTTGTACTTGTTTACATGGAGGCCGTTGGCAAAATTGGTCACATCACTGATAACAATCTGTGCAGGACTTGTTCCGAATGCCGAAGTAGTAAAGAGTGCGCGCCTGTCGGTGCCGCCTGTGAGATCCGAAAACAGGTCTGCAAGACCTTTCGTTGCGCGATAACCAAACCAGCCACTGCCTACTCCGTAATCATCATGATCATCGCCTGAGGCAGCATGCACAAAGAAAGTCGTATTCCCGTAGGCCTGTGTGCGGCGACCATCGCAGTTGATAGCAAACATAAATTCGCTGCTGCGCTTATCATTGTCAGCCATAAACAGCTCGGCGTAATTGGAATGCAGACTATAACCGGCATCAATTACTTTTTTGGCATACGTGATCGCATCTGTATAACGTGCTGTGCCGGTGTAAACAGCGGCATTGAGATACAGACGGGCCATCAGTGCCCAGGCAGCACCCTGATCGGCACGGCCGTATTCTATTGTGCGTGGTTGTGCCAGTTCGCTTTCAACAGCTTTCAGTTCAGACTCTACATAATCAAAAAGGTCGGCACGGCTGATCTCACCAGGCAGATCGGTACCAATTTTACTGTCTTCTGTAATAAAAGTTGATTTTCCAAACAGATCCAGCATTACCCAGTAGTTGAAGGCGCGGAGAAAACGAGCCTCTGCACGGCTTTTACGGATATCATCTGCATCTACACCCGAAATGCTGCGCTCGCCCAGTTTGGCATCTGTTGATTCGCGCAGGTATTCGTTGATCAGTGTGATATTATAAATAGGGCGTGCATAAATGCCACGCAAAAAAGGATCGGACGGAGTCCAGCGCATATTATGAAAATCCTGGATGGTCTGATCATTCCAGGCTACCACAGCCTCATCGGTTGGAAGCTCCTGGCAGTTGAAGAACATGCGTATAAAAGCTACCTGCGATCCTTCATCCAGCCCACCGGCAATGTCGGGCTGACCAGACGGACCGGCATTACCTGTAATGGAAAGCGTTCCGTACAGCTTGGCCAGAACTGATTTGTAGCCGGCAGCCGTACTATAGGTTTTTTCAGGAGTCAGGTCATTTTGCGGAAAGAGATCCAGCTTTTTGGCACAGCTGGCCAGCATCAGCAAACCTACCAACCCTCCCAGTAATGTTATTGTTGTATGACGTTTCATATCTTTCAATCGTTTATTTTTTTTAGAAATCAACACTCAGACCCAGTGCATAAATACGAGGGCGGGGATAGATATTGTTATCTACGCCGGAGTCGCTTGCATTTTCAGGATCCAGCCCTTTGTATTTTGTAATAATAAATACATTCTGCACGTTGGCCGACACACGCAGGTTGGTGTTTGTGCCCAGTACGCTGCCCGCATTGTACCCGATATTGATATTATCAAGACGGAAGAAGGAAGCGTTCTCCATGTAATAATCAGAGAGATACTGATTGTTGTTGAACTGGGTTCTCAGATAGTAATCGGAAGATGCGTTGCCAATGAAGTTGACCGGATTTTTGATAGTACGCAATACACCATTATTGGAAAAGAAGTTATTATACAGGTAATTGCCAAAAGAACCGTGTCCGCTCAGTCCAAATGTCCATTTATTGGCAGTAATCTGTGTATTGATACCGAGCAATACATCGGGCGCGGGCTTTTTATACAGATAACGGTCGGCATCATCAATACGTCCGTCGCGGTTTATATCATCATACAGACCCTCGATTGGTTTACCGGTTGCCTGATCATATACCTGTTTGTATACAAAGAATGTATACGGCGCATATCCTACAGTAAACTTACCGATGTTGTTGCCCGTACCACCGCTGATACCGCTTACATCAATGCCTTTGAAACCGGCATCCTGTTGCTTAAGCAGATTGGTAATCTTGTTTTTGTTGTACGTAAAATTGAAACCAAAATCCCAGGTCAGCCCCTGGGTTTTAACAGGAGTGGTATTCAGTACAAATTCAATGCCCTTGTTTTCCATATTACCCACGTTGGTCAGCAGGGTGATATCAAAGTTGGAACCGGGAGCTACCGGAATTACACTCAGCAGGTCCTTGGTTTTTTTCTGGTATACGTCCACTGAACCGGAGATACGGTTGTTGAAGAAACTGAAGTCGAGACCGATATTGGTAGTCTGTGTTGTCTCCCATTTGATGTTGTCATCGTAGGCAGACGGACGCAGGAAGAAGTAGTAGGAACTGCCAAACATATACTGCGCAGAGATGGTACTCTGAGAATAACGCGGCAGGTAAGAATAATACGCGATACCATCCTGCTGACCGGTTTCACCCCAGCTGGCACGCAGTTTCAGATCAGATACGGCACGTGAAAAACGGAAGAACTGATCTTTGAGTTTCCAGGCTACTGCCACGGCGGGGAAATAACCTACCCGTGTAGCAGGAGAAAACTTAGAGCTGGCATCACGTCTTACCGATGCGGTAAGCAGATACTTATCTGCCAGGGTAAAGTTGATCCGTCCCAGGTATGACTCCAGTCTGTATTGCGGCTTATCTGTGAGGAATGTTGGTTCCGAACCGGCAATGGTATCTTTCTTAGCCGGATTGTTGGGATCAGCCACGGCACGGTAGCTGAAAGAAGGATAGTTATTTACATTAGTAAAGAAATCCTGGTAGCTATGCGTCAGCAGCACATCAAATTTGCTGTTGATGCTTTTGATCTCCTTGGCATAAAACAGGGAGATATCTGCAAGGTAGTTTTCTTTGCTTTGTTTATAATAAGTTCTGCGGCCACCTGTTTTGTAATTGGTAGCAGAATTGGAATCTATATTATCGTTGCCGGTACCCCAGCCATTATCCATACCCAGGTTGGCCTGCAGGTGCAGGTCGGGCAGGAAATGGAATTTATAATCCAGCTGCACATTCCCGATAAGGCGGCGTACGCGCGATGTATTGTCGCGAAGCTTAAGCAGTGCTACGGGGTTGCGGGTAGAAAGGTCGATGGGAAGACCATTTGCCTGCAGCCATTCATAATAGCCGCCATATTTGCCGCCATTGACAGGCTGCGTGGGGTCAAATGCCACGGCAGAACCGATAGCACCGCCATCGGCAAAATGATTTTCTGTCTGGCTCCCTTTTACGCTTATGGTAACGGCCAGATGGTCGTCGAAGAACTTGGGAGAAAGATTCAGACCGGCAGAGTAGCGGTTGAATTTATCTGTTTTGAGAATACCCTCCTGGCTCAGATAACCCAGACTTATGCGATAGGGCATATTTTTTACAGAACCGCTGGCACTGATATTATGGTTATTGGTCAGCGCCAGTTGATATATCTGATCCTGCCAGTCAGTACTGGCTGTACCCAACAGGTTTTTATATGTGTTGTTGCCTGTGGCTATCGCATCGTCTGTGATCACTTTGCGAATCTCATCGGCCGACATTACATCTACTTTTTTAGCAATCTTGCTGGCAGATACCAGTGTATTGTAGTTGAAACGAGGCTTGCCTTTTGCTCCTTTTTTGGTGGTGATGATGATCACACCATTGGAGGCGCGTGATCCGTACAGGGCCGTTGCAGAGGCATCTTTCAATACACTCATTGATTCGATATCGTCGGGGTTGATAGTATTGAGCAGGTTGGCCGAGCCGGCAATGCCATTACTTTCTACCGGCACACCGTCAATTACGATCAGCGGTTCATTGCTGGCGTTGAGTGAGGCACCACCTCTGATGCGGATACGGCTGCCGCCACCGGCCGAGCCACCACCCGAAGTAATCTGCAAGCCGGCAACCTTGCCCTGCAGCAGCTGCTCCGATGAAGGAATGTTGCCTTTCTGAAAATCTTTGGCAGATACCGAAGTAACAGCGCCGGTAAGGTCTCCGCGTTTACGCGTACCATAGGCAATCACCACTACTTCACCCAAAGCAGCATTGTTAACCTCGAGGCTAACATTGATCTGCGTTTTTCCCTCAATACTCAACTCCTGTGAGTTGTATCCAATAGAAGAAAAAATAAGTGCAGCAGCCGATGAGTTCACCGGAATACGGTAATCACCATTGACATCGGTTTGCGTGCCAGTGGTGGTGCCTTTTACAGATACAGAAACACCAGATAGCGGCGAGCCATCCTTCGAGTCCGTAACCTTTCCGGTGATTACCCTGTCTTGTGAAATGGAAACGAGCGATAGAAAAAGCATCGAGAATGCCATCAATGCCTTTTGCAGGTTGTTGCAGGACATAAGCAATCGTTAAGTGTTAAGCAATCAGAATTTTGAACAATACAACAATGTGTATTTAGAACACAATGTTAAAGCATTTTTATTTTAGAAAAAATAAATTTTTCAAAAAAACCGCTATGGCCGGGCTTTTCAGGGCTCTCAGGCAATAGCTACACGTGGGCCTCCGGCTTTGCGCCGGCCCGCCTTACGTTTGAATTCGGGCTTGAGTTTGTACAATTTACCGGGACGATGGGGCACATCTTCTTCCATCTCATTAAGGTCTATGAGCCAGTCCTTAATGGCAATCTTTTTGCGGAAATTGCGCCGGTCAAGGTCTACCTGCAGGATAGCTTCATAGAGCTCCTGCAGCTCCCTTAACGAGAATTTTTCGGGCAGGAGATTGAAAATCACCGGATGTTCCATGACCTGCTCCCGCAAGCGGGCAAGGCAGGTATCGAGGATCAGCTTATGATCAAAGGCCATTTTGCGGATATCCTGCACAGCATGCCACTGCAGCTCATTATTGGTAATCCGGAGTTTCTGATGTTTTACATCTATCAGTGAATAATAGGCCGTGGTAATTACGCGGCCGGAGGGGTGACGGTCAATGGTACCAAATGTATGTACCTGCTCGAGGTACACGTCTTCCATACCCGTACGCTCCCGCAAAATGCGGTAAGAAGCACTGTCCAGATCCTCATCCGGCCTCACCAGGTCGCCCAGGAATGAATACAGGCCGGAAAACTCTTCCAGGTCAGATTTTATGAGTAAAACTTTCAGCTGCTTTTCATGATAACAAAAAATGACACAGTCAACAGAGATCGCAATATTAAAATACTCCAGGTGGCTGATCTTTTCCAGCTCCGCCGTTTTCAGGTTTGTTCCTTTGGCCATATCTGAGGGTTGCTAGCAGTAATTATTGAATAAGTACTTTGACCATGCGGGTATGATTCCGGGTCTGAACTTTCAGCAAATATAGGCCGCCCGATATATTTGCCAGTTGTTCTCCAATCGGCAGTAACTGATTACCCCGGTTGAGTGTGCCTGCAAAAACCGGTTTTATCAGTTGTCCCTGGTTATTAAGCAGGGTTACTTCTGTACGTCCCGCTTCGGGTATATTCAGCTCCAGTATGCTAGCTCCTTTTACCGGATTTGGGTAAACGGCTGCCAGCAGTGTATTGGCCGGATTATCTACATCAAACACGGGAGTCACGGGTATATTATTCACGTTGCGGTTTACATACACATGATATTCGCCCGGCTGCAGCGTGATGGTTTGCGGACCTGCTGTAGCCGTAAATGAAGTATTGCCCAGGTAATCGAACCAGGTACCTGCTGCAGGGAAAGTGAACGTAGCCGTTTGAGCCGTCACATCAAAATTGCCAATTATACAGAGCAGCGACGAATCGGTGGCCGAACGCAGCTTCAGCCATTTGAAGGCTCCTGCGAGGCTGCGGTCGATTGTTATGTTATTGGCAATAAATACGTCCTTATACCAGCCATGATTCCGCAGCCGTGCCATCTGGCTGTATACATCAAAAAGCTGCGTACGTCGCGCCTGCTGCTGGTAATTCCAGCGAATAGGTTTGTTGCTGGTCCGGCAGTTGTCGTTGATAGAACCATCGGGACAGTAATTGATGGGATAATCATACCCGAGTTCGCCAAACTGCCAGATCATTTTAGGTCCGGGCATACCCAGCAGGAAAGCGGCATTCTGTGCCATTCGCCTGAGGGCAGTGGTTGTATCTTTTGTGGAATAACCACCCGACACACTTCCAAAATTCACGTTTTTGTACACGAGCCTTTCCTCATCATGGCTTTCCATATAGGCAATCAGGTATGGTTTGCTCCAGCCGCGTACACTGTGCAGGGCGTTCTCGAAATTGGAATTGGCTATATACCCCATCGCCGCTTCACCAAAATTGTAATTGGCATTTCCCCACAGCATCATACCATAATCACTTAATTCGATCTCTTCTGTATTGGCAGCAAAGTGTTCCAGAATTACATAGGAACCGGGCGACTTTAACTGCAGTGTATCATAATACCGTTTCCAGATAGCTACACGACTGGCGTCGTAATTGCTCCAGTTGCCTACATTACAGTTGCCTCCATTGGCATCGCAGGTTTGGGTTTGTGTAAATCCTTTCGACAGGTCAAACCGGAATCCATCCAACCGGTATTCCTGCAACCAGTGCTCCACTACACGGCTGAAAAAATACCGCGTAGCCAGGCTTTCATGGTTCATATCATAACCTACATTGAAGGCATGTTTGGCCACGGGGTTAAACCAGGGATTATTGGCGGCAGGGCGGTTATTGGCTGCATCCCAGTAGAGCTGTACCATGGGCGAGAGGCCAAAGGAATGATTGAGCGCAATATCCATTACTACTGCAATACCCTGGCCATGACATACATCAATAAATTCTTTCAGTGTGTTTTTAGGGCCATAGTATTTATCGGGTGCAAAGTAGAAGTCAGGATTATATCCCCAGCTTTCATTGCCTTCAAATTCATTGAAAGGCATAACCTCAATCGCATTCACCCCCAGCCGCTTCAGATAAGTAAGTGTATCGCGCAGGGTTTTCCAGTCATGAGCCGCCACAAAATCGCGCACCAGCAATTCATAAATAAAAAGGTTTCGCTTATCTGGCCGTACAAAACTATTATTGGCCCAGGTATATGCCGGCGCATTGGTTTGCAATAAACTTACAATACCGGAGGTAAGACCGGTTGGGTAAGAACGCAGATTGGGATAAGTAGCGGATGAAATATTCTGATCATTGTTATTATAGGGATCGAGAATCTTTTCGGCATAGGGATCGGGGATGCGCAAACTACCATCGACCATGTATTGAAAAGCATATTCAGTGCCCGGCGTGAGCCCGTTGATCTGCAGCCACCAGTAATTGCCGTCAGGGGTTTTATTCATTTGATAGGCAGACTGCTCGGTCCAGTTGCTGCCCGTAAATTCTCCAATTACGTTTACCCGCGATTTGCCTGGAGCATAGAGTACGAGCACAACAGATGTATTACCCGAAAGATAATTAATACCATCACGCACCCCTGCCGGCAAAGGCGCCACATTTACACTTCCACCTGCAAAAAAACGGATCGTGTCTTTATCGCTTACAGCTCCATTTACCGCCTCAATCACCAGTTCTGTATTACCTGCGGCGGTTATAGCAGGGGAGGCCGAAAGACTGCTCACTCCACTGGCCTGCTGCACTACGGTACCATTGAGATAAATCTTCATATCCGAAGCCTGGCTGGCAACTGCATTCACAGCAATATTATCGCCCACCGCTTTACTAATAGTCTCGGGAACCGGAGTAAAGTAAGGCTGAAGGGGCGGAGCAATAAAACGCACATGCAGACCATTGTCGTAAACAGGCACATACATGTTGCCGTTGAATACGGATAAATCAGCATTGCGCTGCACACGGTTGCCGGCTGCATCGCGAAAAAGAATAGCAATAGCCCGGATGGTTTCCGAAGCATTGGTAACATTAAAAAAACTGCGGATATTATTGATCGTATACGACCATTTATCTGTACCGGCGGATGTAGCCTGGCCATTGGCGGGACTGGTGGCCCAGGTAAAAGGCACATATTTCCAATCGTCCTGCGAAGTACTGAGGCTGGTGATAAGTCCTATATGAACATATACATTACCGGTATATCCCATCAGGCCCTGGTTTCCCTTTGTAGCATCTACTGTGATGGTAATATTATCACCCTCTTTGGCAAAATTGGGTGACCAGGTCAGCAGTTGAGCCGTCAACGGACCGGCAAAAAGTAATACAATGACCACTGTCGCAAGCAATCGTTTCTTCATACGCATTCAGTTTTTGGGCAAACACAATACCGAAGATAGGGAATATGTACTTACGACACATTAATTTTTTTACAGATAGCCGCCTGCTGGTAACCAGTGTTTTGCCGCCCGGTGCTACCTTTAAGCCCGAAACCATTGATCATGTATACCAAAGAGCAGACCCTGCAATTGCAAAAGCAGACACAGTCCCTGCTGGAGCAGGCAAAAGGGAAAAAAATAGCTACCGATGAATTAAGTATCCTGCGCGATGTACTGCGTTTCCATGAATACCGCTATTATATCCTCAATGATCCGCTGCTGGCCGATGTGGAATATGACCAGCTATATAAGGAACTGGAGCGGCTGGAGCAGGCACACCCTGACCTGATAAGGGCAGACTCACCCACCCAGCGTGTAGCGAAAGGGCTGACCAGGGATTTTCCGCCTGCTCAGCACCTGGTACCGATGTTATCGCTCGACAACTCTTATAATGCCGATGACCTGGTTGATTTTGATCGAAAAGCGCGTGAACTGACGGGTCTTACCGAAATCGAATATTGTGTAGAACCAAAATTTGACGGGGGTAGTATATCGCTTATTTATGAAAATGATCTGCTTACCCGCGGGGCTACCCGTGGCGATGGTGTGGAGGGCGATGATATCACCACCAATATCCGGCAGATACGCAGTCTGCCACTGTCTGCCGAATTTTCGAAATACGGGCTGCAGACGGTAGAGATCCGTGGCGAAGTGCTGATCAACAAAAAAAATTTTACAAAATATAATCAGCAGCTGGTTGACCAGGGTCTGGCTCCGCTTGCCAATCCACGCAATGCGGCTGCCGGCACACTCCGCATCAAGGACCCGGCCGAAGTGGCAAAACGCAACCTGGAAGCCTTTGTATATCATGTAAGTTATTATAACCTGGCAGCAGCTCAGGAAATACCAGCCGCTCTCCGTACGCATGCCGCTTCGTTGAAAATGCTGTGGGATCTGGGATTCCGCAGTCCGGAAAAGGAGAAAAAATTGTTTCGCGGCATTCAGGCAGTTATTGACTACTGTCATGCCTTTGAAGCCGGCCGCGATGACCTGCCCTACGAAATAGATGGTATGGTCATTAAGGTCAACGATTTTGAACTGCAGGACCGTATGGGCATGACCTCTCACCACCCCCGCTGGGCAATTGCTTACAAATTCAAAGCCCGCCAGGCCACCAGCAAGCTGATCAATGTAGAGTTTCAGGTAGGGCGTACCGGCTCCATTACACCAGTTGCCAAGATTGAACCGGTACCTATTGGTGGTGTGACCGTAAGCAGCATTTCACTTTTTAATGAAGAAGTAATAAGGGAAAAGGATCTGATGATAGGCGATACGGTGCTGGTAGAGCGTGCCGGCGATGTGATCCCTTACATTGTAAAATCGCTGGCAGAAGTACGCACCGGCTCCGAAAAGAAAATTCATTTCCCCCACAAATGCCCTGTCTGCCACAGCCAGCTTTTTAAAGAAGAAGAAGAGGCGGTATGGCGCTGTATAAATATTGAATGCCCGGCACAGGTAGTGGAGCGAATGATTCATTTTACCAGTAAAGATGCCATGGACATTCGTGGTTTTGGAGATGCGAATGTGCGCAAATTCTATAGCCTTGGTTTGCTGAAAGACATTCCCGGTATTTATAAACTTGATTTTGATAAGATCGGGCAGATGGAAGGCTTTGGCAGTAAATCGATCGACAACCTGCGGACAGCCATAGAAAATTCCAAAAAGCAACCGTTGCACCGGCTCATCTTCGGACTCGGAATTCGTTTTGTGGGTGAGACTACGGCTAAGACGCTGGCGCAGGCTGTAACCCATTTGAAAGAGTTTGTCCGGTATTCGCCGGATCAGTTAAAAGAGCTGGAAGATGTGGGACCCAAGGTAGCTGGCAGCATTTATCATTTTTTCAGTAATAAGCAGAACCTGTTGATGCTCGATGAACTGGAAGCACTGGGTCTTACTTTACGCAACGAAAAGAAAACGCAGCCAGCCGAAGGTGGTCTTAATGGTCAGACATTTCTGTTTACAGGTACCCTACCCACCTTAAAAAGAAGTGATGCCGAAGGCATGGCCGAAGCACTGGGCGGCAAAATCCTCTCGGGCGTAAGCGCTAAGCTCAACTACCTCATAGTAGGTGAAGATGCCGGCAGTAAACTCGAAAAAGCAAAAAAAATTAATACGATAAAGATCATTTCGGAAGCGGAGTTTCTTGAGCTGATCAAACAGAATGAAAAATAAAATGTGCTAATGTGGTAATTTGCCAATGTGCTAATGAGTTGATGGAATAGCCTGGTTGCATTAATGGGAATACTTTTCATTTTCTCGGTAACACAGAAAAGCTTCATCAAATACTGATCTTACATTAGCACATTGGCAAATTAGCACATTAGCATATTAACCCAAAACCTGTCACACCGATGATAAAGCCCTCTACCCTCCAGTTCTTAAAGTCTTTAAAAAAGAACAACAACAAGCCCTGGTTTGATGCAAACCGCAGCAGTTATGAAGCCGCTCGTGCCGATTTTGCTGCTTTTATACAGCAGGTAATTGACCGGCATGGAAAAAAGGATGAAGGAATCAGTCACCTGGTAGCACGCGATTGTATGTTTCGTATCAACCGCGATATTCGTTTTGCAAAAGACAAGTCGCCTTATAAAAGCAATTTTGGAGCGAGTATCAACCAGGGTGGTAAACAGGCTATGACTACGGCGGGCTATTATTTTCACCTGGAGCCTGGCCAGTCTTTCGCCGGCGGTGGCATCTGGATGCCTCCCGCAGAAGCCCTGCGTAAAGTGCGCCAGGAAATAGATTACAATTACAAAGACTTTCTGCGCATTTTGCGCAACCGGAGTTTTCAATCGGTATACGGCGATCTCTCGCATGAAGCAGCATATAAACTAAGCCGCGTACCCAAGGGTTACGAAGCCGATAACCCCGCCGCCGACTACCTCAAACTCAAAAGCTTTATTGCCAGCCTCTCGCTTCGTGATGCCGAGTTGACGGATAAAGACCTGGTAAAAAAGACTACCGGCGCCTTTGCCGCTTTACAACCGCTGATAGTCTTTATTAATCAGGCAATTATCGAATAGTTCACCCCACTTTTGCTGGCCTCATTTTTGAATCTGAAAAGGTTTAACAAAATATATTTGGCCATATCAATGTTTAAACATTAATTTTGTATCACAATTAAAAAAAATAATCATGGCAACCTGGACAATCGACACCGCACACTCCGAGATCGGGTTCAAAGTAAAACACCTGGTAATCTCTACTGTGTCCGGTAAATTCAACAGTTTTGATGGCTCAGTAGAAAGCGATAAAGAAGACTTTTCTGACGCCAAAATCAGCTTCTCAGCTGATATCGACAGCATTCATACAGGCAACGACCAGCGTGATGGTCACCTGAAATCAGCTGATTTCTTTGATGCTGCCAACCATCCCAAGCTTAGCTTCACCTCTACTTCGTTTGAGAAGTCTGGTGATGATTATAAGTTGCTGGGCAATCTTACACTGAAAGGCGTAACACGTCCTGTAACCCTGAATGTAGAATTTGGTGGTGTGCAGCAGAGCATGTATGGCCAGACAGTAGCCGGTTTTGAAATCACCGGTAAAATCAATCGTCAGGACTATGGTCTTACCTGGAGTGCGGTGACCGAAGCCGGGGGTGTAGTGGTGAGTGATGAAGTGAAGCTTCTGATCAATGTGGAAGTGGTGAAACAATAATTCAGGTTAAGGTTTATAGAAAAGCGGCTTTCCTTATAGGGAGCCGCTTTTTCATTAATGCTATTATCTTACCTCGAAGAGTACTCATTTTGCGCCGATCGCATCAGGTAAAGAGCTGTTCCATTTTTATTTCTGCCTGAACCCGTCCTGTATAGTAGTCGTTTCGCTTTATCCCATACGTAGTGATCATTGTCGGGAAAATGGTTTTGCGTGGCTGGTTTTTTTCTGCAAATACCTTTACTTTCTGATCCAGTTCGGCAGCATATTTTTTATCTATTACAAACTCGCCAGTTGAAAATTTTATTTCGCAGAGATTTATACACTGGTCCTTGCGGTCTATCAGCAGGTCTATCTGGGCACCGGTTTCTCCCTTTGCCGGTACGTATCGCCAGGCCGATGCAGTAGTTTGCACACCTGCAATACCCAATGCCTGCTTAATCTGTGCAATATGTTTCAGACAAACTGCTTCGAAGGCAAAGCCACTCCAGGTTTTATAAGATTGTGTTGCCGACAACCGCAGCCAGGTACCGCTACCCGAATTTCGGTTTTGCTCAATAAACTTGAGATAAAACAGTGAGTACTCATCAGACAGTTTGTATATGCTGTCTCTGAGTACCCGGTTAAACGAAATATGTTGCGTGATGAAACCTGACTCCTCGAGTTCCTGCAGGAGTTCTGTAACACCGCCGCCGGTTGTGAAACCAGTCGCTTTCATAAGTTCTGCCCGGCTCATTCCGGCAGGTTTTTTTGAAAGTGCCCGTACAATCGACTCATGCCGGTCTGCCTGGTCAAACAGGGATTTATACAGATCTTTAAACTCCGCCTGCAACAAACCCGTTTGGCCAAAACATATTTTATCAATAGCCTGCGTAGCACTTTCACCTTTACTCACCTGTTTTAAGTATTGAGGAATACCACCCACAGCCATGTATAATTGTAATTGCTGATAGGCATCGAGGCGGATACCCCGGAGCTCCAGAAAACTGGCCGTTTCCCCCAGCGTAAAGGGAAGAAGCCTGATCTTACGGCTTACCCTGTTATGTAATCCGCCCCTGTCGTTGATTACATTTTTGATCATCCAGGATGCTGCAGAGCCGCATATCACTACTTTTAGCAACCGTTGCCGCGATGCCCAGCTATTCCACCACAGACCAAATGCCGGCAAAAACCCTGATTTGGGTGTGTGTATCCAGGGCAGTTCATCAAAAAGAAGTACAACAGGCTCTTTATCTATTTTGGTTTGCAGAAAGGTGATCAGAAACTGGAAGGCCTGCATCCAATTGCCCGGCGGCGTTGGCGGAAAGGGGCTGTTCATTGCCTGCTGTAGTGCCGTGCTGAAGTTCTGCAACTGCTGCCGTAAAGTGGCGTCATGCACACCTGTAAATTCAAATGCCAGGTATTGATGATAGAAATTACGGATCAGATAAGTCTTTCCGACCCTTCTGCGGCCATAAATGGCAATCAGCTCTGCCTCACCCGAGTAAAGCATTTCTTCCAGTAGCTTTTTCTCCTCTTCCCTTCCAATAACAGTTTCGCTTACCATGGAAATATATTTCGCCACAAGTATACTAAAATACCATTTATGGCGAAATATATAAAATTATATGGCGCCATAAGTATAAAAAATGAATAGTTATGGCGAAATATAAATGATTATATGGCGCCATAACTTTGTATTCTAGCTACTGGTTTTTTATCAGTTTTACCCGTATTTATTATAAATAAATGATTTTCAATAAAAAAGGGCGGCTCAAATCTGGCCACCCTATCCGCTTCTTTTCTTAAGTAAATTTTACAGTAATCCTTTCTGACTAAGATATTCCGCAATTTGTACTGCATTGGTCGCAGCTCCCTTGCGCAAATTATCAGACACCACCCACAGGTTAAGTGTATTGGGCTGGCTTTCATCACGGCGCAAACGCCCAACAAACACTTCATCTTTCTCATGGGCATCCATCGGCATGGGGTATTGCTGCGAACCGGGCTCATCGGTGAGCACTACGCCGGGAGCAGCACTAAGCAGATCTCGTACTTCCTGAAGGTTGAAGTCGCTGGCAAACTCCACATTCACTGATTCACTATGACCACCCATAACAGGAATACGTACGGTAGTAGCTGTAACACGAATGTTATCATCGCGCATGATCTTTTTGGTCTCATTCACCATTTTCATTTCTTCTTTGGTATAACCATTGTCGAGAAAAACATCGATCTGCGGAATCACGTTAAGGTCAATGGGGTATTTATACGCCATGGGATAAGCCGTCTCCTCCCCTTTTACAGCTTTGGCTCTTTCGCCCTGCAACTGGTCTACCGCCTTTACGCCGGTGCCGGTTACACTCTGATAGGTTGATACTACCACACGTTTTATACCATATTTATGATGCAGCGGATTTAGGGCCACTACCATTTGAATAGTAGAACAATTGGGATTGGCAATGATCTTATCATTTGCAGTGAGCACATCTGCATTGATCTCGGGCACAACCAGTGGTTTGGCCGGATCCATACGCCAGGCAGATGAGTTGTCGATGACGGTGATACCGGCTTCTGCAAAACGGGGAGCCCACTCGAGTGAAGTGCTGCCACCGGCAGAAAACAGTGCTACGGCTGGCTTCGCTGCAATAGCATCAGTCATGCTCACTACCTTGTAAGGCTTCCCTTTAAAGATAATTTCTTTACCAACTGATTTTTCGGATGCCACCGGTATCAGTTCCGTTACCGGGAAATTGCGCTCGGCCAGTACCTGCAACATTTTTGTGCCAACCAGGCCAGTGGCGCCTACTACTGCAACTTTCATGTTTGAGTTTCTCCCATCTCCGCTTGTTTGCAACGGAGTTTTTTGATGAATAAATATTGGTTATAAAAAAACAGGCCCTCCGTAAGGAAGGCCTGCTCATTTCTTTATGCTGATTGTCATACATAACGCTGCAAACCTTCCTCTAGGGACGTTTCTTAATGCGCTTTGTATGTTTCATAATACTCATATCCGAATTATACTATTTCTTTTAATAGTCAGCAAAAATAATGGCTCGTTTTATTCACGCCAAAATTTGTTTTTTTCACCTTGCCATGCTTCGCCTCATTTTTACCTTCATCCGATGAAACGGATAACGTGTGTTAGTATCCTGTTGGTGATGATATCCGCAGGGCTGCGTGCGCAACAGCGCTATGATGTAGTGATAAGTGAGTTGATGGCAGATCCCAGTCCACCGGTCGGCCTGCCCGGTACTGAATGGATAGAGTTGCATAACCGTTCGGGGCAGCCTGTAAATCTGCAGGGCTGGCGCCTGGCCGATGCGGGTTCGCAAAGCGGGCCCCTGCCGTCCTACACCTTATATCCGGGCAGGCAGGTGATTGTATGTGCCAACAGTGCCGTGGCCGCACTTTCTGCTTATGGCCCCTGCATTGGAGTGAGCAGTTTTCCTTCGCTGGATAATGAAGGCGATCAGCTTACACTGATGAATGCAACGGGCCAGGTCATACACGCCCTGGTATACAGCAGTAGCTGGTACCAAAATGATGTAAAGCGTGACGGTGGCTGGTCTCTTGAAATGATCGATACAGATCAGCCCTGCATATGGGCCGGCAACTGGGCAGCCAGCATTCATGCAGAAGGGGGTAGCCCCGGAAGACCCAACACAATAGCAGCTCAGCTGGAAGAGATACGCACACCGCAGGCCCTGCATGCTTATATGCCCGACAGCCTATCGGTAGTTATAGAATTCTCTGCGCCTGTTGATAGTCTTGGCGCCACAATCACCCGGCATTTCTCGCTGACGGATGGACCTGCTATTGCCGAGGCAGGCATCATAGAACCCCTGGCTACACAGATTCGTCTGTTGCTGGCCGATACATTGCTGCCTGACCGGATTTATCAGCTAACGGTTACTGATCTGGCTGGTTGTACAAGTCATCAGCTGTCTGGTGTACAGCAGTTGCCTGTCGGGCGGAGCAGTCCTGTAGCAGGTGCCGGCATTGTTATCAATGAAATTCTCTTTCACCCCCCTCCAAATGGTTTTGACTACGTGGAACTGTATCATGCCGGCAAAACAATCGCTGATCTGTCGCAGTTACTGATTGCCCGAAGGGGTTCAGATGGCCAAATCCAGCAGTTCTATTCATTATCAGGCAGTCCGCGATTATTTTTTCCGGATCAGTACCTGGTGGTTACGACCAATGCGGCCAGCCTGGCTCATCATTACCTGGTGCGATATCCCGAACGGGTATTGGTGCTTACTGCGCTTCCTTCCTATCCCAACGACAGTGGCGTGGTGGTATTGACTGATAAACAGGGGCAGGTAGTAGATGAGGTATCGTATTCGGCAAAGATGCATTTTCCGCTTATTCGTAATCCTCAGGGGGTGGCCCTGGAGCGGATGGATCCGGCCGGCCCTTCTGCCAGCAGCCACAACTGGCATTCGGCAGCAGCCTCTGCCGGTTATGGTACGCCGGGTTATACCAATTCGCAATTGCAGGCACAGGCTCCTCCTGTATCCGGCCTCAAACTGAGCAATACTCTTTTTACACCGGATAATGACGGTCAGGAAGACGTGCTGCTGATCAGCTATCAATGGCAGGAAAGCGGGTATATGATCCGCATGCTGGTGTTTGATGACCAGGGACGGCCTGTTCGTGAGCTGATAAAAAATGAGTTGATGGGAACGACGGGCAGCTGGAAATGGGATGGTCTGGACAATACCGGCAGGCCTCTTCCCGCCGGCATCTACATCATCTGGGCCGAACTTTTTACACTTAACGGCAAGAAGGAATTATTTAAACAGCCGGTAATCCTGGCCCGGCGATAAAGCGGCAGCCCGGCAGATTTTGCCGGGCTGCCGCAGATATTTCAACAAAAGATCAGAGTAACTCTATTTCGAAGTTTACCAGGTCTTTGAACTGTTGTATACGCATCTCTATATCGGCTTTGGTAATCTCACGGAGTCGGGTGGCCCCGAATTTTTCCACGCAAAAGCTGGCCATCGCCGAGCCTACAATAATGCCGCGTTTCATGTTTTCAAAGGAGATATCGCCGGTTTTGGCCAGGTGACCCACAAATCCGCCGGCAAATGTGTCGCCTGCGCCTGTTGGATCAAATACATCTTCGAGCGGCAGGGCCGGAGCAAAGAAGACACTATCCTTATCAAACAAAAGGGCGCCATGCTCACCTTTCTTGATGATGAGGTATTTGGGGCCCATTTGCAAAATGGATTTGGCTGCTTTTACCAGCGAAAACTGACCGGTAAGCTGCCTGGCTTCTGCATCATTAACCAGCAGCATATCTACATGTTTCAATACTTCTTCGAGATCGGGCAGTGCAGTTTCCATCCAGAAGTTCATCGTATCCATTACGATCAGCCGGGGACGCTGTTTGAGCTGACGGATCACGCTCAATTGTACCGCAGGCACCAGATTGCCCAGCATCAGGAATTCTGCACCCTGATAGCTATCGGGGATTTGGGGATTAAAGTCGGCCAGCACATTTAGGTCTGTAACCAGGGTATCGCGGCTGTTCATATCGGCATGATAGCGACCGCTCCAGAAAAACGATTTCTTGTCGGGAACAATTTCAACTCCATCAAGCTGTACGCCGCGGCTTTTCAGCTCTTCCAGTTCCTCTGCGGGAAAATCATATCCCACAATGGATACCTGTTGTATGGGTTTTACAAAATTGGAAGCAGCATAGGCCACATAGGTGGCAGAGCCGCCAACTATCTTATCTGTTTTGCCAAAGGGTGTTTCGATGGCATCAAAAGCCATAGTGCCTACTGTAATCAATGACATGAAAAACGTTTTATTTTTTATAGTAATGTTTTCCAATTTAGCTATCTGCCGCCAATACAAATCCGGACTGGCCTTTTCCGCAGGAAAACGAGGGGCTGAAAGGGCGTGCAAACGTACATGAAAAATCGTATCCGGGGAAGTTTAAATGCATCCATTTAGGGTCCGGCGATACGACTGGACAGAGCTGCTTCAAACCGGTTTTGGTAATATTGACTGAAACCTATATATCTTTGGGTATGGCCAAATCAGTAAGAAAAAAGGCATCCAAGAAAGATCTGATCCTTCAGAAGGCTGCCATTATGTTTAGGGAAAAGGGCTTTGCCGCCACTTCCATGCGCGACCTGGCTGAGTCCGTTGGCATTGAAGCCGCCAGCCTGTACAATCATATCCGCTCCAAAAACGAAATTCTCGAAGCCATCTGTTTTGAAGTTGCCAACCGGTTCAACACAAATATGGAACAACTGGAAGCTGGTCATACGGGATCCATCAGCAAAGTGGAAACCCTGCTCCGCTTTCATATCCGGCAAATGATTGAGCATTATGAGGAAGTATATGTGAGCGATCGCGAATGGAAGCACCTGGAAGAGCCTTACTTATCTAATTTCCAGACGCAGCGCAGAGCTTACCGTAAAAAATTTGCCTCTATTATTGAAGATGGTATCCGCAAAAACGAGATCCGCAATATAGACGCACCCACAGCTGTCCTTATCATGCTGCATGCCGTAAGCGGCATTGAATCATGGCACCGCTCCAAAACCAAGATCAATGCACAGGAGCTGGAGGATAACATGGTCATGATTATGATCGATGGATTAAGAAAACAAGGTTAAGCCATGTCCATTCATTTTCACCCCGTACGCGTAAAAGAAGTACGCAGGGAAACATCTGCCTGCGTGTCTGTATTGCTTGATATTCCTGCAGAACTGCAGGCCGGCTTCAACTATCAGCAGGGGCAAAGTCTTACCATACGCACTTTTATTAATGGCGAAGAAGTGCGCCGCACCTATTCGCTCTGCAGCTCGCCACTCGATCATGAATGGCGGGTAGCGATCAAAAAAGTAGATGGGGGCTTATTTTCGTCTTTTGCCAATGAGCTGCTTAAACCCGGCGATACGCTGGAAGTCATGCAGCCAGTAGGCCGTTTTTATACAGAACTGAATGCTGTACATCGCAAACGCTATGTCGCATTTGCAGCAGGCAGTGGCATTACCCCTGTTTTATCACTTATTAAAACCACGCTGGCTACAGAGCCGCTCAGCCGCTTCACCCTGGTATATGGCAACCGGAGCCGCCAGGATATTATCTTCTTTGAAGAGCTGGAGGCCCTGAAAAATAAATACCCCGACAGATTTCAACTGATTCATATCCTGAGCCGCGAAACCCAGGATGCACCGGTACTCAATGGCCGGATCAATGCAGAAAAGCTCCGCGACCTCGACAAACTGGTCGATTACATACTAACCGACGAGTTCTTCATTTGCGGGCCCGAAGCCATGATCTTTGAAGTAAAAGAATTTCTGGAATCACGTATTGCCGATAAACGGCGCATCCATTTCGAATTGTTTACGACACCGGGGCAAAGCCAGTCTGCAGTATCCGGAAAATCTGCTGCCCCATCCGCCACCCCCTCTGGTGGCTGCCAGGTACGCATCAGGCTCGATGGCCGCTCTATTGAATTTACCATGCCTGCCAGCAGCGAAGATTCGGTACTGGATGCTGCACTTGCTGCCGGAGCAGACCTTCCTTACGCATGCAAGGGTGGTGTATGCTGCACCTGTAAGGCCCGTTTACTCGAAGGCGAAGTAAAGATGGATGTGCACTGGGGGCTCGAAGAAGAAGAAATCAAACAGGGCTTTATACTTACCTGTCAGAGCCACCCGCTTACCTCCAACGTATCGGTAGATTTTGACGTCAGATAATCGCTGTTGCCCGGGCATGATGCTGGTGTAACCGGAATAGCTCATTAATAGAAATGGCCTGCGTTCGCAAGCCATTTCTATTAAATATTATCCTTTCTCCTCAGGGCAAAAGACGGAAATTATCTTTTAACCGTATGTCGGCAGATGAAGAGCCGATCATGAGATCAAAATCGCCGGGCTCTGCATCCCATTTTAATTTAGCATTGTAAAACGACAATTTTTCTTTGCCGATCACAAACCGGATTGTTTTTTTCTCGCCCGGCTGCAGCGACAGCTTTTTAAAATCTTTTAATTCTTTGACCGGGCGCACTACTGAGCCTACTCTGTCGCGTAAATAGAGTTGTACTACTTCCTCACCGGCATAGCGGCCTGTGTTGGTAATATCCATTGTAACCACAACGCTATCCGTTTTTTTCATTTCTTTCTTATTCAGCTTAAGATTGGAATATTCAAAGCTGGTATAACTGAGTCCGTATCCGAATTCGAATTTGGGATAGATAGATTCATCAATATAGGCAGAGCGATAGAATCTGTCTTTGTCGCTCGTAGCCGGGCGGCCTGTATTAAAGTAGCTATAGTAAACAGGAATCTGTCCTTCGCTTCGGGGGAAGGTAATCGGCAGTTTGGCCGATGGGTTGTAATCACCAAACAATACATCGGCAATCGCATTGCCGGCTTCGCTGCCCAGCCACCAGGTATATAAAATAGCAGGGGCATTATCGGCTACCCAGTCAAACACGAGCGGGCGACCGGCATTGATCAATACGACTACTGGTTTGCCGGTGGCAATTATTGTTTTGATCAGTTCTTCCTGCACACCCGGCAGGCGAATGCTGCTACGGCTTTTGGCTTCGCCACTCATGTCGCGGCGCTCGCCCACACTCAGCACTACTACATCTGCCTGGCTGGCTGCCTGCACGGCTTCCGCAAAACCGGCACGGCTGCTATCCTCGATACCACATCCTTTTGCGTACAGTAATTGTGATGTGCCACCCAGTTTGTTGACCATTCCCTGCCATTGCGAAACGATGTAGCTGGAGTCATCGGGTATTTCTATACTCCAGAAACCGAGGTTTTGTTTTACTTCCTTTACAAGCGGGCCAATGAACGCAATCTTGTTATTCAGTTTCTTCAACGGCAACAGCTGATTCTGATTTTTAAGCAATACAATGCTTTTTGCTGCCATGTCGCGGGCAGCATGTGTATGGGCGGGATTATTGAGTGCCGCCTGCTCGCGCGAGGCATCGCTAAACCGGTAGGGATCGTCAAAAAGTCCGAGTTCAAATTTTTTACGCAAGACACGGCGCACGGCATCATCGACCAATGCGATAGGTACTTTCTTTTCTTTTACCAGTTGTGCCAGGTGATTTTTGTAACTGCGGCTTTCCATATCCATATCGCTGCCGGCAGTAATCGCCGAAAGTGCGGCTTCATAATTATCTTTTACATACCCGTGCTGTATCATCTCACCCACCGACCCCCAGTCGCTCACTACAAAGCCGGTAAATTTCCATTTACCTTTAAGAATATCGCGTTGCAGATAACTATTGCCGGTAGCTGGTATTCCGTTGAGATCATTGAAAGAATTCATAAAGGTAGCGGCGCCGGCATCGAGCGCTGCCTTAAACGGAGGCAGGTATGTTTCCCATAATTGTCTATCACTCATATCCACACTGTTGTAATCGCGGCCACCCACTGCTGCACCATAAGCTGCAAAGTGTTTGGCACAGGCCATGACGGCGTCTGTATATCCCAGTCCCCTGCCCTGAAAGCCATGTACACGTGCTTTGGCAATCAATGAACCGAGATAAGGATCTTCGCCGGCACCTTCCATCACGCGACCCCAGCGCGGGTCGCGTGCTATGTCGACCATGGGTGCAAAGGTCCAGTGAATGCCAGCGGCGGAGGCTTCGGTGGCTGCTACCCGTGCTGCCAGTTGTATAGCATCCATATCCCAGCTGGCAGCTTCTGCCAGTGGAATAGGAAAGGTGGTTTTATATCCGTGAATCACATCCTGGCCAAACAAAAGCGGAATACGTAGCCGCGATTGCATCGCCATTTCCTGCAGTTGGCGCGTATGGCGCACACCCATTATATTGAGCATGGAGCCGATCTGCCCTTTACGGATCTGATCCTGCTTATCACCATCGTTGGTAATAGGGCCGGTTGAGATCCAGTCGCCACTATACTGATTCAACTGGCCTACTTTTTCTTCCAGCGTCATGAGGCGCAATACGGAGTCTACACGCTGATCAATTGTTTTACGCTGCGCAAGTCCTGGCAACATGCAGGCCAGCAGGCCCGTTGTTATCAGCGATTGTTTTAGTGATCGGTTTTTAAACATTGACAGGTTATTAACAGGTTGTAAAAAAGCCGCCCGGTATTATTGAACTGTTTCCAGGGCGGCTTTACGGTATTTTATTCCAGAATGTATTGAACAGGTGTCTTTTCAGAACACGAGTGTAGCAATAGAACGGGGTTTTGCTTTCAGCTCAGCAGCTTTGCCATTGATCCAGAGAAAATAAGGAGTTTCTGCACCGGACTGGTTCATGACTACAACCACTGTTTTACCATCCGGATTGCGGAAGGCGGTAGTGAGCAGCTGACTGCGGCTGGCAGCACTGCTGATGCGTTTGGCTCCGGGCTGAATGAATTTGCTGAAATGCCCTATATAGTAGTAGGCATTGGTATAAATGAGCTGGCCGGTTTTGGTATCACCATGCACCGGAGCAAAACAGAAATTCTGTACGTGATTGGGACCGCCTGTCTCATCGAGCAATATATTCCAGTCAGTAAAACCCACCATGCCGTTGTTGAAATCGTTGATCATACTGCGGCCATATTCTTCGCCCAGTGCCCATGCGTTGTAACGTTTTGCATCAAAACTTTCGGCACATCCTTCGGTAAAGAAGATGTTTTTGTCGGGGTAGGCTTCATGTACACGTTTAATATTCTCATACATGGGCTGTCCGCCACTCCAGTCTTCGTACCAGTGAAATCCGATACCCCAGGCATATTTGGCTGCTTCGGGGTCGTCAAAATAAGTTTGTGCGCGCTGATAGATCAGGTCACGGTTATGATCCCACACAATGATCTTCTTTTCCTTTAGTCCTTCTTTTTCCATGGTAGGGCCCAGGTGTTTTTTCAGAAAATCGCGTTCTTCTTCTGCGGTATAGATGCAGCTTTCCCAGCGCTGTTTGGCCATAGGCTCATTCTGCACGCTGATACCCCATACAGGTACCCCTTCTTTTTCATATTCTTTGATAAACCTGGTATAATACAGTGCCCAGCTGTCATAAAACTCCGGTTTGAGTTTGCCACCCTGCAGCATGTTGTTATTGTCTTTCATCCAGGCAGGAGGGCTCCAGGGGCTGGCGAAAAGTGTGAGTTTACCGCCTGCTGCCTGCATTGCCTCCTTGATAAAAGGAAGTTTGTATTTACGATCGGGCTCTATATTGAATGACTTCAGCTCTTTATCGTTGCTGTCTACATATGTATAACTGCCACTACTGAAATCACAGCTATTGATGTTGGTGCGGGCAACCGTATAGCCAATACCGTTTTCCTTATCAAAATAAGCTTTCAGGAACTCCTGTTGTTTCTCTTTGGGCAATTTGTAAAACGTTTCGGCAGATGCATCGGTAAGTGCGGCGCCGATACCAAAGAAGGTCTGAAAGGTTTTGTCAGGATCTACAAATACACAGATCTGGGTTTCAAAAGGCTGACCCATCTCTTTGAATGAAAGTGTATCTGTAACAGTAAGGCGCAGCTGGGAACTGTCGGCTGTAGTATATACCAGTACTTTTTTTCCATCTGCAGAAAAATGGCTGCTGGTTTCCGGTGCGGGCTTTTCTTTATTTTCTCCACAGGAGAAAAGTGCGAGCGCCACAATGGCAATGGTTATTTTTTTCATTCTATTTAGATTAAAACTGGTTGTTTACCAAACATAGGTGCCTACGGAAGAGGCGGGCAATGAAGCGACCACCCATTTATTTTTGAACTGTATGTTGAATGACTGGGTATTGGCGCCGTCATTGAGTACAATCAGTACTTTTTTCTTATCGGGCCTTTCAAAAGCCACACTGATCAGGTTTCCGCTGCTGGTATTGCTGGCAACGCGTACCGAACCGGCGGGAACAAATTTGGATGCATGCGCCACTATGTAATACGCTACATTTTTGCTTACAGTAGAGCTGCCGATGATTGTAAGTGCACCTTTACAAACCGTACATCCACCTGGTGTGTGCGGGCCGAAGTTGCCATCATTGGCCAGGTTCCACTCCAGTGCGTTGCGGCTCCAGTTGCGCATAGAGCCGATAATTACATTGCGGATATGCCATTTCAGGTCACCAGCAAAGTCGCCGTTTGACGCAGTATACTGTTCGGTGAAATAGACATTCTTATCGGGATGTGCATTACGAACCGTACTAAGCGCGCCGATGTCGCCGGCATATAAATGGAATGCCGAACCATCCACAAAGGCTTTGGCAGCTGCATCGTTGAGAATGGTGAGCGGATAGTTGGGATTATCGCAGTTGTGATCCCATACAATGATTTTGGTAGTAATGCCAGCGGCCTGAAATGCAGGACCAAGACTGTTCTTGATAAAATCACGCTGCTGCTCGGCTGTCATTACCATACTGGGATTGTTGCCGCCATGCAGTGGTTCATTCTGGGGTGTGATGGCATCTATGGTAATACCTTCCGCTTTCATACCCTGAATATATTTTATCAGATACTGGGCATATACATCATAATATTCTGGTTTCAGGCTACCACCTACTGAACTGCCATTATCTTTCATCCACACTGGCGCGCTCCAGGGAGTGCCCAGAATTTTGATAGTGGGGTTGATGGCCAGTATTTCCTTCAGCAAAGGAATAAGGCCCGTGCCACCTGCTTTTTCTGCATTGAGACTGAAATTGGCCAGTGTGAGGTCCGTTTGGCCGGCCGGCATATCATTATAGCTATACACTGCTGCACTCAGATCAGAGGCTCCAATCGCAATGCGCAGATAACTGATACCAATACCATTAGTTGTAGAGAACAGGTCCTGCAGCAAAGCTTCTTTATTGCTGGCACTAAGGTTATTGATAAGTGTGGCACTTCCGGAAGTGAGCGTATATCCAAACCCGTCTACTGTTTGAAACCGGGATGTTGTATCTACGGAAATAACCGGGTTGTAGTTAGCCGTAGTGGTAAATGAAAGAATGGTAGATTGTTTCTGCAACAATGCCGCCTGATCACCCCTTGTAAGCCAGTAATCCATTTCATTGACCTGTGGTCCGGGTGTGGGTGGTTCCGGATCAGGATTATCACCACCAGATTTTTTACTGCAATCTGCCTGTATAAATGCCAGCCAGATCAGAGCGGCCAGCGCAAGTTTACTTTTCATAGACAACCAATTTTAATACTGCGGAACCGTTTCAGAGAATACGGCATTTCCCTACTATAGACACTAAATTTGTCTGATTGTACTAAAACACAGCCTTATTTATGCTGAGAAAACAGCCATTTGAGCAGGCCTGGCTCTGCAAAAGCGGGATCCCAGCTGTTGTGATTGGCTTCCGGGTATTCGGTATATCGCACCCGGGCACCTTTTTTCTTCAGGGCCACCACGATCTGGCGTGAAAATGAGGGCAATACCACCTCATCTTTTGCCCCATGAAATATCCACCAGGCAGGTTTCCGGATTGAAGCAGCCGTAGCGGGGTCTGCACCGCCACAAATGGCGATAGCCCCTGCAAAAAGTTCCGGCCTGCGTCTTGCCAGCTCAAACGTACCCATGCCCCCCATACTTAAGCCCATTACATATACCTGCTGGCGGCGGATCTTATATTGACGAAAAAGATTATCTGTGAGTGATACGAGCAACCGCATGGAGCGCGAAGGCTCGCCATCGGCTACAAAATAAAATGTGCGTTTCCCATTTTTATCGGCCACCGTCTGCACATTGCTCCAGTAATCGGTAGCGTCACATTGCGGAAACACCACAATTGCCGGGTATTGCTGCCGTACACTATCTGCCAGAAACATTCGTGCACCGTGCGTAAGCTGCTTTTTGTTATCCGTACCGCTTTCGCCACGGCCATGCAGGAAGATCAGCAACGGATACGCTTTTGACGAATCGTAGCTGGCAGGTAACAACACCCTATAGGGTAGTGTATCGCCACTCTGAATAAACTTCTTATACTCATATTGCTCCAAATCCTGTGCCTGTATGAGATGTAAATGGCAAAAAATAAACAGGATAAAAGTGATGGTGTATTTCATGATTATGACCGGTTCAATTATTAATAACTAATTATTACACTCCATAAATAAAACAGCCCGGCTTAGCAGCAGCTGCTAAAAACCGGGCTGTGTAAAATTGTATCGGCTTATAACAGCCGGCTTAGCGGCTCCAGTTAAGTTTCGCTTTCTTTACATCGCGCGAGTTGCCGCCGATCATGATCTCAAACTCACCCGGCTCCCACACGTACTTAAGATCGTAATTATAAAACTTCAGCGTTTCGGGTGTAATTGTAAAACTGATAGTCTTTGACTCGCCCGGCTTGAGTGATATTTTCTGAAACCCTTTCAGCTCCTGTACTGGTCGGGTCACAGAGCCAACCAGGTCGCGCAGATAAAGCTGTACCACTTCTTTTCCTTCTGCCTTACCGGTATTGGTAACTGTAACACTGGCGGTAACAGACTGATTTCCCTTGGCACTGGTGGTACTCAGTTTTACATCGCTGTAGCTAAACTGGGTATAGCTCAAACCAAAGCCAAAAGGATACAGCGGATCATTAGAAACGTCGAGGTAATTGGACCTGAACTTGGAGAACCATTTGCCTTCGCCCAGCGGACGACCGGTGTTTTTATGATTATAAAACAGCGGCACCTGACCTACATTCTGCGGGAATGTAGTGCTTAGTTTCCCTGATGGGTTTACATCACCAAACAATACGTCGGCAATAGCATAACCGGCTTCGCTGCCACCAAACCATACATTGAGGATGGCGGGTACGTTGGCCTGCTCCCAGCTGAGTGCCAATGGGCGACCAGTAAACAATACCAGTACTACCGGCTTACCGGTTTTAAGCAATGCGGCCAGCAGGTCTTTCTGTACCTGGGGTATTTCGATGTTGGTACGGCTGCTGGATTCACCACTCATTTCGGATGCCTCACCCAGTGCAGCCACTACCACATCAGACTGATTGGCGATAGCCACGGCTTCGGCAATGATATCTGCTGCCGGCCGTTCATCGCGTGCAATGGTGCGGCCAAACATGGTACCGCGATCCTGCAATTCTTTATCTGCTTCTACATTTGAGCCTTTTGCGTATAAGATTTTGGCTTGCGATCCCACTGCTTCTTTAAGACCTGCCAGCAGTGAGGTGGCATTTTGCAGATTAGCCGCCACACTCCAGGTACCCGGCATATTTTCTTTCGAATCGGCCAGCGGTCCTATAAGAGCAATAGTGCCGCCTTTGCGAAGGGGCAATGTGTTTTTATCGTTTTTCAGCAGTACAAAACTTTCGGCTGCAATCCTGCGTGCTTCGCGGCGGTGTTCGGGAGTAAAAATTTCCGTTTTTGCCCGGTTCTCATCGCAGTAGCGATAAGGGTCTTCAAACAAACCGAGTTTATACTTTGCTTCCAGTATCCGGCGGCAGGCAGCATCAATCTGCTGCAGTGTGATTTTTCCTTCTTTAAGTGACTGGGGCAGGGTGGTAAGCAATCCCTCGCCTACCATATCCATATCAATACCTGCGGCCAGTGCGCGGGCCGAAACTGTTTTGAGATCACCAATACCATGATCGATCATTTCGTTGATCCCGGTATAATCCGTTACCAGGAATCCTTTAAAGCCCCATTGCCTGCGCAGTACATCGGTAAGCAGCCATTTGTTGGCCGTAGCCGGTACGCCATCCACTTCGTTGAAACTGGCCATCACACTTCCCACACCGGCATCTACAGCTGCCTTATATGGAGGAAAATATTCATTGTACATACGCTGATGGCTCATATCGGTTGTATTGTAATCACGTCCGGCTTCGGCTGCGCCATAGAGCGCGTAGTGTTTTACACAGGCCATGATGGTGTTGTTACGCGAAAGATCAGTACCCTGATAACCACGTACCATGGCTTTAGCAATTTCTGAACCGAGGTAAGCATCTTCACCATTTCCTTCCGAAATACGGCCCCAACGGGGATCGGGCGAAATATCTACCATAGGCGAAAAAGTCCAGTTGATACCATCTGCACTGGCCTCTATAGCGG
>JAGODE010000428.1 GCA_017998385.1 Chitinophagaceae bacterium
CCTGTTGATTCACATAATTATTACCCTCCAGCATACTGACGGAACGCAGGAGGTTGAGCCATCCAAAACCATAACTATAATCAGGTCCCGGTTGCCCCAGATCGGTAGCACCATTGCAAAGAAGTGCTTTCATTAATCCATTTCGCGGATTAGCACCACTGTGCAGCTGCCGGTATCTTTCATATAATAAAGCAAGCCCGCCCGACACTCCGGGAGCGGCCATGCTGGTTCCTGAGCTAACACCATATGAATTGGTAGGTGTGGTTGAATAAACGCGTGCTCCCTGTGCAGTAATATCCGGTTTAATACGTCCATCTTTTACCGGCCCTTTACTTGAGCCCGGTGATATCACTTCTATTTCGGTTGCCGTACCCACACTGATCACATTTTTGGCTGTTTGATAACCACCCAGCACATTCCCAAAACCAGCAGCGTAGCTTCCACACAAATAGTTGCCACTGTTTCCTGCCGCAAATACATGTTGCAGAGAGGGCATTTGCAACTGCTGCTGGTCCATAACCCTCGAGTAGAGATCATATACACCAAAACTCAGGCAATCGTCTACTACATTGCCATACGAATTATTGGTAATTACCATTCCATGATCCTGTACATAGGCTGGCGCATTGGCCAGTATCCCGGAAAAAACCTGCGATACAATAGTCGCTTTAGGAGCAAAGCCTTTAAAGCGTTCATCGCGTATCCCCGCTCCTGCCAGCGTACCTGTTACATGCAGACCATGTGTTCCTCCTGTAGCAGAAGAACGGTTAATAATACGATCCTGTACGTCGATATGACGCAACGGATTGGCATCGTCACCCACACCTACTACCACCCCTGCTCCGGTCAGTTGGCGCCCCCCGGGCAGATCCGATTGCAATACATTTGCCAGCGCATTTACCGTACTCTTATTGTTCAACGGTTCATCAATACCAGGCGCTCCCTGTATATATTCGATAAAAGGCAGCACAGCCAGATCTCTCAATCGCTCTGCCGGCACTGTTAATGCCATTATCCGATAGTCCTTATACTGGTCAGATGTAATTGCATAACCACGGCTCTGCAGTTCCTCTCTTACTTCCTGCTCACTATAGCCACGGGGAAAACTGATCCAGATATCAAGTGCTCCACCCGCTTTTACTATCCGCTGCGGATACAATCCCCGACCCAGTTGCGGCTGCATTTTCTGTTCAGCATTCAATTCCACTACAGATCGTCCTTTATGACGCTGGAGAACATCCCATTTTATATCACCATTTACAATTGCCATATAAGCATTGTCTGGCACATACTCCAGCAGGGTAATACCTCCCTGCGCCAACTCCTGCCGGCCGGAGAGAGAAGGCATCTCTTCAAACTGAATAACCAGCAACTGACGACCGCGTACACGCAGTTGCCGTTTATTAATAGTTGCTATTTTTTCAGCTGAAATATTTTTGTCGGGAAAAACAGTGCCGCTTGCAAGTTTGAGCGGATACTGACGCGCAGGGATTTTGCCTGACGCAGGCACTTGTGCAAACGATGCAGCACTCCAAAGCAGGAGAAGCCACAACAAGGAAATTGGATTTGGTTTCATAGCGACTTGGTGACTGCGGCTAAAATAGGATAATTACTTAGAAAAATCCAGCATTTGCATAAAATGCGCTATTTATCAGGGGAAAATACGCGATCTCAGCCCGATGATTACTTAACCACTGCTTCCTCAAAACAATAGCGGTGCAGCCCACTTAAAAAGCGGTACATCTCCTCCATGTTCTGGACCGGTTGTACTACCAGCAGAAACAGTCTGCCCGTCTGTTTAAGTTTTGCCTTATTGGTGCCGGTCTGCAGATATGCCAGCACATTCGTAAAAAGAGGTGACTCAAAATAGGGCGAATCCGGGCGGTTGATGAAGAAACAACGAAGCACCTCATCCTTGAGCGACATCTTCTCAAAGCCCAGGTCAACGGCCAGCTTACGGCAGCGTACCGTTACAAACAAATCTTCTACCTGCTGCGGAATCGGACCAAAGCGGTCTGCCAGCTCTTCGCGCATGAGCAATAAATCCTCTTCCGTATCACAATTGTCAAGACGCTGATAGAGTGTCAACCGTTCGGTGATGTTGCCAACATAATCATCAGGTATCAATATCTCGAGGTCGGTATCGATCGTACAATCCTGAACGAAGTCGTCCTGGCGGGCAATTTCTTCCTTAAACAAATCTTTGAACTCTGTACGTTTAAGTTCCCTGATGGCCTCATCCAGTATCTTCTGATACATTTCAAAACCGATCTCGGCCATAAAACCGCTTTGCTCACCACCCAGCAGGTTACCTGCACCACGGATATCCAAATCACGCATGGCAATCTGAAACCCACTACCCAGTTCACTATGCTGCTCCAGGGTTTGCAGGCGCTTGCGCGAGTCGGCCGGCAGCGTGCTCATGGGCGGCGCCAGCAGATAACAAAATGCTTTCTTATTACTCCGCCCCACCCGTCCACGCAACTGGTGCAGATCGCTTAAGCCAAACTGATGTGCATTATTTACAATGATGGTGTTTACATTTGGAATATCCACCCCGCTCTCAACGATGTTGGTACAAACCAGCACATCATATTTTCTATCTATAAAATTCAGAATTTTCTCTTCCAGTTCATGTCCTTCCATTTGCCCGTGGGCATAGCTGATGCTGAGATCGGGGCAAAGCCCCTGAATGATAGCCGCCATCTCTGACAGTCCGCTGATG